>CAYTLZ010000027.1:0-18712 GCA_964438785.1 uncultured Actinomycetota bacterium
GTTGAACCGCAGGAAGTCGATCAGTTCGCAGGCGGCGTCGATCTCGGCCTGCTGCACCGACTTGGACTGGCCCAGGATCGTGGCGGCGTTGATGCGGTCGCGCCAGGGGCCGGCCAGCAGATCGGCGGCCCGCAGGAAGATGGCGGCGCGCTGCTCGAAGGGCATCGCGGCCCAGTCGTGCTGCGCGGCCACGGCGGCCTCGATCGCCCGTTCGACCTCCGGGCGGCCGGCGGCGTGCGCCTCGGCCAGCGCCAGATCGTGGCGATGCGGAGCGTGCTGCGTGAACGTGGTGCCGGTGTGCACCCGCTCGCCGGCGATCACGCAGGGCGCGTCACGGGGCCCCTGCGCGAGCGCGGTGACCGTGGCGGCCAGTGACGCCCGCTCCGCGCTGCCGGAGGCATAGCCCCGGATCGGTTCGTTGACGGGTGGCGGGATGCGGACGGAGCCGTCGTTCACGGGCACTTCCTTCGGTATGGGGAATCGTCGGTCGTACACGTCGTGTCGTACACGTCGTGGGGGATCGTCGCGATGGACGGGTGGTCAGGAACCGCCGCTGACCAATGAGCGCAGGAAGAACAGCACGTTGGCGGGACGCTCCGCCAGGCGACGGGTGAAGTACGGGTACCACTGCGTGCCGAACGGCAGATACACGCACAGGCGGTAGCCGTCGTCGATCAGGGCCTGCTGCATCTCCGGGCGGACGCCGTAGAGCATCTGGAACTCGTAGGAGTCGCGGTCCCGGCCGAGCTCGGCGGCGTGACGCTTGATGGCGGCGACCAGCCGGTGGTCGTGGGTCGCGAACCGGGGATAGGGCCCGTCGGCGAGCAGGAACCGGGCGGCATCGAGGTAGGCGCGGTCGACCTCCTCGCGACGCTGGTAGGCGAGGTGCTCGGGTTCCGCATAGGCGCCCTTGCACAGCCGCAGCGACGCGCCGAGCGCGGCGAGTCGGCGGACGTCCTCCGGGGTGCGGTGCAGGTAGGCCTGGATCGCGCAGCCGACGTTGGTCAGTCCGGCGGCGTGCGCCCGCTCCACGAGCTGGATCGTCGGCTCGACGAAGGTGTGGTCCTCCATGTCGAGCGTGACGTGTACGCCGGCGTCGCTCGCGCGCTTGGCGAGATCCTCGATCATCGTGGCGCAGCGCTCGCCGTCGAGCTGCAGCCCCAGCTGCGTCGGCTTGACGGAGATGCCGGCGGGCAGGCCCTGGTCGTCCGCGCGGGCCAGCACGTCGCGGTAGACCTCGTGGGCGGTTTCGGCACCGTCCATGGCCGTCACCGCTTCGCCGACGTGGTCGAGGGTCAACGTGGCCCCGCCGGCAGCCAGCTCGGCGGCGGCCTCGAGCCCCTCATCGACCGACTCGCCGGCGACGTAGCGCGCGACCAGACGGCGGACGGCCGTGCTGGAGGTGACGCGGTCGGCGACCAGCGGGTGATCGGCGACATCGATGAGCGTGGATCGGAGCATGCGTACCCCCGGGTGGTCGCTGGTCGTTGGCCGGCCTGGGCTCGATCTCGGGCGCAGGGTGCTCGGGCTCAGGGTGCTCGGGCTCAGTGCGCTCGGGTTCAGTGTGCCGTTGCGCGAGGATCGACGATGGTGCCTGCGGGATCCCTGCAGTGCGCATGCAGGACCGTCGCCGGCGGCTCGATCCGGCGGCCGGGGCCGGTGACCGGCCGGTCGCGCCCGAACCGGGCCCGGAGCAGGGCTGCGCCGGTGGGTGTGGCCACGCGGGCATGCCGCCTACCGTGTGCGGATGCCGCCGGCACGGCCGACCCGTGCGCCCGCCCCGTCACGAGCCGCCAGGATGGAGGAGTTCGTTGATCGACCTGCGTGTGCTCGGTCCCGTCGAGGTGTTCGGGGCGGACGGCGAGCCGCGCGCCGTGGGTGGTCCCCGTCCGACCAGCATCCTGGCGACCCTGGCCCTGACCGAACGGGCGGCATCGGTCGACGTCCTCGTCGCCGATGTCTGGGGGCACCGCCCGCCGCCGAGCGCCGTCGACACGCTGCAGAGCTACCTGTCGCGGCTGCGCCGGGTCCTGGCCCCGTCGTCGGACGTCGTCGCGCTGTCGCGCAGCTCGGCCGGCTACCGCATCGACCCGCGTGCCGTGACCGTCGATGCCCGCCGCTTCGAGTCCGCGGTGGGCGAGGGCCGGTCGCGCATCGCCGACGGTGCCCCCGACGAGGGCTGCACCATCCTGCGTGCCGCGCTCGGGTTGTGGCGCGGCCCGGTCGGGCAGGGCCTGGATCTCGGACCGACGGCACGGGCCGCGGCGACCCGTCTGGAGGAACTGCGCCTCACGGCGACCGAGGAGCTGCTCGACACCGAGGTCGGGATCGGGAACCACGCCCGGGTCGTCGGTGAACTCGAGACGCTCGCGCTCGCCCACCCCGTCCGCGAACGGCTCCACGGATTGTGGATGCTGGCGCTGTACCGCTCCGGTCGTCAGGCCGAGGCGCTGGAGGCCTACCGGACGGTGCGGGCCCACCTCATCGACGTGCTCGGTGTCGAACCGGGGGCGCCACTGCGTGCCCTGCAGGAGCGGATCCTCAGTCAGGATCCGATGCTGGAGCCGGGCGGAACCCGCCGTGCGGGCCGACCCGGTGACGAGGCAGGCCGGGCCGGGGAGTCCGACGTGGCCACGGCGTCGGGTACCTCGAGGTCCGGGTCCGGGGTGGGGACGGTCCCGATGACGGAGCCCGCGGGCAGCGGGACGGCCCCGACGACGACGCCCGCGGCCGCGGGGACGGCCGCGACGGGAACCGCGGCGACGGGGGCCGCGGCTTCGGACGGCGCGCGCGGCAACCTCCCCGCTGCGCTCACCACACTCGTCGGTCGCGACCTGGCCCGCGAGGAACTGCGGGGCCTGCTCGACCGTTGCCGGCTGCTGACCCTGACGGGCGCGGGCGGGTGCGGCAAGACCGCCCTCGGGCTCGAGCTCGCCCGCGAGGTCGCCGACGCCTACCCGGACGGCGTGTGGTTGGTGGAACTGCAGGCGCACCGGCGCGGGGCGGAGATCGCGGTCGCCATCGCGGAGACGCTGGGTGTCGACGACGCCCCGGAACCCGAACTCGTCGACCGACTGGTGACCCGACTGGCCAATCGGCGCGCGCTGCTGGTGCTCGACAACTGTGAACACGTCATCGACCCCGCGGCGGAGCTGGTCCGGGCGCTGCTGAGTCGGTGTCCGCAGCTGCAGGTGCTGACGACCAGCCGGCAGCCACTGGACCTCGACGGCGAGGTGGCCTGGCGCGTGCCCTCGCTGGGCATGGCCGAGCGGGTGCGCACGGTCGCCGAGCTGCTGCACAGCGATGCGGCCCGACTGTTCCTCGCCCGCGCCCAGGCCGTGGCTCCCTCGTATGTCCCGTCCGACGAGGACGCGGTGGCCATCGCGTCGATCTGCCGGGATCTCGATGGGATCCCGCTCGCCATCGAGCTGGCGGCGGCGCGGGTACGGGTGTTGTCGGTCGAGGAACTCGCCAGCCGACTCGACGACCGGTTCGCGGTGCTGCGGTCCACCCGGCGGGGGACACCGGCCCGGCACCGGACGCTCGAGGCCGCCGTCCAATGGAGCTACGACCTGCTCGACGAGCCCGCCCGCCGGTTGTTCCTGCGGTTGTCAGTCTTCGAGGGGAGCGCGACGGCCGCAGCCGTGGAGGCCACCTGCGCCGACGAGCAGCTCCCGCGTCGTGAGGTGCTCGGCCGGCTCGAGGAACTGGTCGACCGGTCGCTGGTGGTGACCACCAGCGACCCGAGGGGCCCGGCGCGCCACGAGGTGCTGCAGTCGCTGCGGTCGTTCGCCCGTGCACGCCTGCTGGAGCAGGAGCGTGACGAGCTCGCCGCCCGCCATGCGGGTTGGTTCGCCACGCTCGCCGACGAGGCGGTGACCCAGCTCACCGGGTTCGACCAGGTGCGGTGGCTCAACGAGCTGCACGCCAACCAGCCGGATCTGCGGGCCGCGCTGGCGTGGACGTGTGACACCGGACGGTTCGACCTCGCGCTGCGGATCGTGCGCGGCGTCTGGTGGTTCTGGCTGCAGTTCGGTCACGCCCGCGAGGGCTCCGGCTGGGCGGAGCGGGTGCTCGACGCGATCGATGCCGCCGGGCCGGGTGCCGGCCCCGATGCGCCGATCGATGCGGCCCATCTCGTCGACGTGCGGTTCGCGGCGGGCCGGATGGCGGGTGCCCGGGGCGACCACCACACGGCGGTGCGTCGGCTCCGCGAGGCCGCGCAGGCCGCCCATGAGCTCGGCGCGACCGACCGCGTCGTCCTCGCCCGGGCGCGGCTGGCCCACCAGCTCGCGATGCTCGGTGACGACGATGGCGTCGAGCTGCTCGACGAGGTGCGCGCGGCGGCGGATCAGGTGACCGACCGGTGGGTGCTCGCCGGGGTCTCGGACGTCGTCGGCCACCTCGCCGTCGTCCGGGGCGAGCTGGACACCGCCTGGGCGGCCTTCTCCGCCAGCGAGGAGCACTACCTCGCGGTCGACGACCGGTGGAGCGCCTGTCTGTCGCGACTCGGACTCGCCGGGGTCGCCCGGCGGCGGGGTGACTGGTCGGCGGCCCTGGACCTGCACGCGCAGAACCTGGCTTCGACCCGGTCGCTGACCCGCAGCGCCTTCGACTTCGTGGGTCTGGCTCGTGACCTGCGCGGGATCGCGGCCGTGGCCGCGAGCTGCGGGCAGGACGCCATCGGGATCGAGCTGTGTACGGCGTCCGAGGACCTGCGCACGATGGGTGAGGTGGCGCTGACCCCCCATGAACACGCCGAGGTCGAGACCGTCCGGGTCCATGCGGCCCAGGTCCTGGCTGGTGACGCCCTCGCCGCGGCCGAACGCCGTGGACGGGCGCTGGCCCCGGCCGACGCGCTGGCGCGGGCACTGGCCTCGATCGATCCGCTGCGCAGTCAGATCGTCGGGACGCCGGCGAGGCTCGCGGGTCCGATGACCGCGTCGTACCGTCGCTGACGAGGGCCGTGGCCCGGAGGTCTGCTCCGGGTGGTCGTCGGCCCGGACGCCGTGTGGCAGGGAGAGGTACCGATGACCGTGGATGAGCGCCGTGCGCCGTCGAATGGATCCGACCCCGATCCGGTGGCCGCCACCGGGCCCGCCGCGCGCGACGCCGCGCTCGCGGTGGTGCGCCAGACGCTGGAGACGCTCGGGTTGGAGGTCACGGAGGTCGACGAGTACCGCCTCATGACCATGCTGAGCGGCGAGTGGAAGCGCACGATTCCCCTGCTGCTGGAGATCGACGAACGCACCCTGCGGCTGAACTCGCTGTTCTCCGGGGTGCCCGACGAGGGGCACACGGAGGTCTACCGGCTGCTGTTGCACCGCAACCAGCGCTCCGGGCCCGTGCACTTCGCGCTCGACGACGAGGGCGATCTGATCCTCGTCGGCTCGATGCCGCTGGTCGCGGTGGACGCCGAACGCCTCGACGAACTGCTGGGCACGGTGCTGGAGCTGGCCGACCGGACCTTCAACCAGGTGCTGCGGACCGGGTTCGCCGGCTATCTCGCCCACGAACAGCGCTGGCGGCAGAAGACGGGCCAGGCTCCCAATCCGGTCGGTGAGCCCAACCCCACGTCGTGACCACCGGCTGCGGCGGACCGGCGGCGGACGGCCAGTAGGCTCGCCGGCCGGCGGTCGCACCCGCGTGCGCCGGTGGCCACAAGGAGTTCGAGGCGATGAACGGCACACTCGCGATCGTGGGCACCGGCCGGATCGGTGAGGCACTGCTGCGGGGGCTGCTCGCGTCCTCCTGGCTGACTCCGGAGCAGGTCATCTGCACCGCCCGGCGCGAGGAACGCTGCGCGCAGCTGTCCGCCGAGCACGGCGTCCGTGCGACCACGGACAACACCGCCGCGATCCGGGCGGCGGACGTCGTCCTGCTCGCCGTCAAGCCCCAGGTGATGTTCGGCCTGCTGGCCGGGGTCGAGGACGCGTTCCGCCCCGATCAGACGGTCATCTCCGTCGCCGCCGGGCTGACCACCACCTCGATCCAGGAGGCGATCCCCGGTGAGGTGCCGGTCGTGCGGGTCATGTCCAACACCCCGGTCCAGGTCGACGAGGCGATGTCGGTCGTCTGCGGCGGGACCCACGCGGCCGAGGCCGACCTGGCGCTGACGGAGACGATCTTCGCCCACGTCGGCCGCGTCCTGCGTCTCGGTGAGGAGCACCTCGACGCGGTCACCGCGCTGTCGGGGTCCGGGCCCGCCTACGTCTTCCTGCTCGCCGAGGCCATGATCGACGGGGGGATCCTGCTCGGGCTGCCCCGCGACGTGTCGACTGAACTGATCATCCAGACGATGGTCGGCAGCGGCAAGATGCTGCAGCAGAGCGGCATGCATCCGGTCGAGTTGCGGGAGATGGTCACCTCGCCCGGCGGCACCACCATCGCCGCGATCCGGGAGCTGGAGCGGTCCAAGGTCCGAGCGGCGTTCCTCGATGCCATGGAGGCCGCGAAGCTGCGCAGTCAGGCCCTCGCCCGCGGGGAATGAACCGGGGACGCGCAGGGATCCGGTCGCGGGGCGCACCGCCGCCGTCCCCGACGATCTGCCACGGGCGGTGGAGTCTTACCCTCGTACGTCTCGCTCCCGCCTGCCGAGGTCCCATCGTGCGTTCGCGTCCGCTCGCCCTTGCCGTCGTCCTCGCCCTGGTGCTCGTGGGCTGCCGCGGGGAGGACGGTCCAGTGACGGAGACCGCCGAGGTCCGGGCGGGTGAGGTGGTCCAGACCGTGGCGGCACCGGCGCGACTGGCCGCCGCGGAGATCGCCACCGCGACCGCGCCCTTCGGGTCGCGCGTGGAGGCCGTCATGGTCAGCGACGGCCAGCGGGTCGCCGCCGGCGACCCGCTCATCCGGCTCGCCTCCGATCCCATCGACGCACGGGTCGATCAGGCGGAGCAGACGCTCGCCAGCGCGCGGGAACTCGGTGAACTGTCGATCGGCGGGGGGTTCGACCTCGCGCCGACCCTGGGGTCGTTCCGCACGCAGCTCGACGACGTCGTCCCGGGACTCATCGGGGGGCTCGAGTCCCAGCTCGCCAGTGCGCAGGGCGCGTTGAACGCCGCCATCGCGGGGGTCAGCGCCACCGCCGATGCCGCCGCGGAGTTCCGCACCAACCTGCAGGCCGCCGTCGACGGGGTCGCGCCGGAACTCATCGAGGGGGCCGAGACGCTGGCCGACCTCGAGGCGATCGAGGGCGTCGACCAGGAGGCCGTCGCCGAGCTCGAGGCGCTGCTCGAGCAGGAGCCGCCCGGCGGGCAGCTCGACGAGGTCCTCGCCGGGCTGCTCGATGCGCAGGCTTCGACCGTGCAGGCGCAGACGCAGCTGCGTGACACCCGGGCCGCGTTCGCCTCGGCGTCGCAGGAGCTGGCCGAGGTCGAAAAGGACCTCGCGGCCGCCACCGAGGAGACCGAGCAGGCACAGGCCGAGGCCGTGGAGGCCCAGGTCCAGCAGGCCCAGGCCGCGGTCGACGCCGCCCGTTCGCAGCTCGACGATCGCACGGTGCTCGCCCCGATCGCGGGCACCGTCGAGCTGATCCGCGACCGGGGCGGGGCCGGGGCCGGTGCCGGCGACCTCGGTGGGCTGCTCGACGGCGGGCTCGAGGGACTCGCCGGTGGGCTCGGCGGGCTCGGGGACCTGGCCGGCGACCTCGGCGGCGCTCCGACCGACGACGGCGTGGGCGAACCGGGCGTGGCCGGGGGTGCGGACGCGGGCACGCGCAGCGGACCGGTCCAGGTCGGCGTGCAGGTCGGCCCCGGCGAGGCGCTCGTCCGGCTCTACGACCTGTCCACCTTCACCGCGGAACTCGACATCGACGAACTCGACGTGGTCGAGCTCGCGGTCGATCAGCAGGTCGAGCTCGCGGTCGACGCGTTCCCGGGCGTGGTCCTGACCGGGCGGATCGACCGCATCGCCATCGCCCCGAGCCGCGACGTGACCGGCGGGTCGTTGTATCCGGTGTCCGTGGCGTTGGATCCCCTGCCGAGCGACCCCGCCCGGGACGACGCCGACCTGCCGCTGCGGGTCGGGCTCACCGCCTCCGCGGAGATCGAGGTCCGCCGGGTCGAGGGCGACACGGTCGTGCCGACCTCGGCGCTGCTGCGCCGGGGCGGCGGCGAGGTCGTCTACGCCGTGCGTGACGGCGTCGCGGTCGAGGTGCCGGTCACCATCGACGCCATCGGCGACCTGGACGCGGCCGTCAGTGGCGACATCGAGGTGGGCGAGTCGGTCGTCACCACCGGGGTCGAACTCATCGCCGACGGCGACGAGCTGCCCGATGGGTGAGCCGCAGCCGGTGCTGCTCCAGGCCGATGCGGTCGAGCGCACCTACACGCTCGGCAGTGACGTGCAGGTGCGGGCCCTGCGCGGCGTCAGCTTCGAGGTGGCCCGCGGCGACTACGTGGCCATCGTGGGCTCCTCGGGTTCGGGCAAGTCGACGCTGCTCAACCTGCTCGGCGCGCTGGACCGCCCGACGGCCGGCCATGTGCGCTACGACGGCCGCGATGTGCGCGACCTCGACGACACGGAGCTCGCCACCCTGCGCAACGGCAAGATCGGATTCGTGTTCCAGTCGTTCCACCTGCTGCCGCGCCTGACCGCGGTGGACAACGTGGCGCTGCCGCTCGTCTACCGCGCCAGCACGCCCCGCGAGCGCCGCCATCGGGCCGAGGCCGCACTCGAATCGGTCGGTCTCGGCGACCGGATGGACCACCGACCGACCGAACTCTCCGGCGGCCAGCAGCAGCGGGTCGCCATCGCACGGGCGCTGGTGACCGAACCGGCGCTGGTGCTCGCCGACGAGCCGACGGGCAACCTCGACACGGCCACCGGCGAGGAGATCATGGCGCTGCTCGAGTCGATCCAGGCCGAGCAGGGCACCGCGCTGGTGGTCATCACCCACGAACCGGAGATCGCGCGGCGGGCGACCCGCACGATCGAGCTGCGCGACGGCGTGATCGTGGACCGCGACGGCCGCGACGACCGTGACCCGGCGGGTGGGTCGGCGGTCGCCGCCATGGACGGTGCCGACGACCGTGGTGGGGCGGACTCGTGAGCCTGCGCGAAGCGGTCCGGGTCGCGGCGCAGGCGCTGATCGCCAACCGACTGCGCTCCGCCCTGACGATGCTGGGCGTGCTCATCGGGGTCATGTCGGTCGTGCTGCTCGTCGCCATCGGGCAGGGTGCGCGCGAGGAGATCACCGGCGCGATCGAGGGGCTGGGCTCGAACCTGCTGTTCGTGCTGCCCGGTGACGGTGACTTCGGTGCCGGGCCGAGCCGGTCGCAGTTCGTGCTCGACGACGTGGAACGTCTCGAGCGGGATCTGCCCGGCACGGGCGCGCGGGTCGCCGCCTCGACCGTCAGCGCCGAGCCCGTCCAGGCCGAGGGCACCCGGCAGAACGTGACGGTGCTCGCGGTGACGGCTGGCTACCCCGAGGTGCTCAACCGCGAGGTGGCACGGGGTCTGGGCTTCACCGAGTCGGACGTGGCGACCTCACGCCGGACGGCCGTGCTGGGCGCGACCACCGCCGCCGATCTGTTCGGCAACCAGGACCCGATCGGCCGGACCGTTGGTATCGGCGGGGTGCAGTTCCGGGTGACCGGCGTGCTCGCCCGGGTGGGCGGCGGTGGGGGCTTCTCCTTCGGTCCCGATCAGGACCGCACCGTGCTGATCCCCGCCTCGACCGGCCAGCGGCTGTTCGGCACCGACCGCATCGACTCGATCTTCGTGCGGGCCAGCTCCACGGCGACCATCGAGCAGGACCGGGCGATCGTCGAGCGGGTGCTCGGCCAACGGGTGTCGGAGGACGACTTCTCGGTGGTCAGTCAGGACGAGATCATCGGCGTGGTCGGTGACATCCTGTCGATCCTGACCACCGTGCTCGGTGCGATCGCCGGCATCTCGCTGCTGGTCGGTGGCGTCGGCGTGTCGAACATCATGCTGGTGTCGGTCAGCGAACGGACCCGCGAGATCGGCCTGCGCAAGGCGCTCGGTGCCCGCACCCGCGACATCACGCTGCAGTTCCTGTTCGAGGCGATCGCCCTGACGGTCATCGGTGGGGCCATCGGGTTGGCACTGGGCATCGGTGGGGCGGAGGTGGTCGCGACGTTCGCGCCGGTGCCGGCCGCGGTCACCTGGTGGTCGGTGGTGCTGGCACTCGGGGTGTCGACCGGGGTCGGACTGCTCTTCGGTGTCCTGCCGGCCCGTCGCGCCGGACGGCTGGATCCCGTCGAGGCGCTGCGGCGGGACTGACTGCCGCACGCCCGTGGCCGGGGCGTCGCTAACCTCGCCGTTCGACCGTCGTCGACGATGGTCACGCGACGCTTGGGAGCTGCGGTGGGTAGCGGGATCGACTGTGGAGCGAACCGCACCGTCATGGTCTGGGACGAGGCGGTCGTCGGCTACGACCTCGGCCAGGGGCATCCCCTGGCTCCGGTCCGGGTCGAGCTGACCGTCGACCTGATCCGCCGGTCGCACCTGATCGGTGGCCGGGTCGAGGAGGTCCTGCCCGGCCCGTACGACGAGGCCGAACTGCTGCGCCTGCACCGCCCCGACTTCGTCGAGACCGTCCGGCGGTTGTCGGTCGACCCGAACGCCCCCTGCGATCCGGCCTTCGGGCTCGGGCCCGGTGACACGCCGGCGTTCAAGGGCATGCATCCGGCATCGCTGCTGATCTGCGCGGCCAGCCGGGAGGCCGCCCGGCAGGTCTGGAGCGGGGATGCCGACCACGCGTTCAATCCGGCCGGTGGCCTGCACCACGCGATGCCCGACCGGGCGGCGGGATTCTGCGTCTACAACGACCCCGCCGTGGCGATCGACTGGCTGCTGGAGCAGGGTGCGGAACGCGTCGTCTACGTCGACGTGGACGTCCATCACGGTGATGGCGTCGAGGTGATGTTCGCGGACGATCCGCGCGTGATGACCATCTCCCTGCACGAGTCGGGCCGGTTCCTGTTCCCCGGGACCGGCGCGGTCGACGACATCGGCGAAGGCCGGGCGGCGGGCAGTGTGGTCAACCTGCCGCTGCACCCGGGTACCACCGGGGACATCTGGCTGGAGTCGTTCGACGCAGCCGTGGAGCCGTTGATCCGGGCGTTCGACCCGGACGTGCTGGTGACCCAGCTCGGGTGCGACACCCACGCGACCGACCCGTTGGCGCACCTCGCGCTGACGGTCGACGACATGGCGGCGATCTACGACCGGTTGCACCGGCTCGCCCACGAGACCGCGGATGGTCGCTGGGTCGCCTTCGGTGGCGGTGGCTACCAGCTCGTCCAGGTCGTTCCCCGTGCCTGGACGATGGCCTTCGCGGAGATGACGGGTGGCCGGCTGGATGTCGAGACGCCGATGGCGTGGCGGGAGTTCGCGATCGAACGCACCGGCGTCACCCCGCCCACGGCGTTCACCGATCCACCCGTGCAGCTCTCGGAGGCGATGGTGGCGCAGGCCACGCGTGGTGCGCGCGACGCCGTCGTGGCCCTGCGCGAGCTGGTCCACCCCCGGCACGGCATCCACTGACGCTGCGCCGTGACGCCCAGCCACACAGGTCGTGGGTGTCGCCATGGGTGTGCGCCGACGCGTCCGATCGGCGACCTGCCGGCAGGGGCGGGGCGTGACTACGCTCACCCGATGACCACGCGCCTGCTCACCGCCGCCGAGGTCGCGGACCAGCTCCGCGTCTCGACGATGACCGTCTACCGCCTCATCCGGCGCGGCGAACTCGCCGCCGTGCGCGTGGGGCGCAACTACCGGGTGCGCGCCGAGGATCTCGAGACCTACCTCGGGGCCCAGGTGGTCGACCCGACGACCATGGACCTCGACGACCTCGGTGGGGTCGAGGGCAGCTGAGCGCAGCCGCACGGGCCGGGGTCGGCTGAGCCACCGTTGCACCGGCGTCGAAGTCCCGGCATGGGCCGAGACGACGTGCAGGTGGTGTGGTTCAAGCGGGACCTACGGGTCCGCGACCACGAGCCGTTGGTGCGCGCCGCACAGGCCGGGCCGGTGCTGCCACTGGTCATCATCGAGCCGGCACTGCTCGCACGTCCGGCCATCGATCCGGCGCACACGGCGTGGTGGCTGGCGTGCGCCATCGAACTGGCCGCCGAGCTGGCGGCGCTCGGCGCCCCACTGGTCGTCCGGCGGGGCGACGCGGTCGAGGTGTTCGCCGATCTGGCCCGCCGGCATCGCGTGGCCGCCGTGTGGGCGCACGAGGAACACGGGGATCTCGCGACCTTCGACCGCGACCGTGCGGTCCGGCGCTGGGGGCGGGAGGCTCGGATCCCGATCCACGAGCTGCCGGAGGCCGGCGTGCACCGTGGCCCCCACGACCGCGACACCTGGGGGCGTCGGTTCGCCTCCTACCTCGACACGCCGGGGCGGCGTCCACCGGAGCGGCTGCGTGCCGTCGTCGGCATCGAGCCGGGCGCACTGCCCCACGTCAGGGCGCTGCACCCGGACCCCTCGCCCCGGGAAGCCTGGTTGCCCGACGCCGGGTCCGACGGTGCGACGCGGATCCTGGGCTCATTCGTCGCGGGCCGCGCCCGCGGCTACGAACGGGCGGTGTCGAGTCCGACCCGGGCATGGTCCGCGGGGTCGCGGCTGTCGGCCCACCTCGCCGTCGGCACGATCTCGACCCGCCAGGTCGTGCAACGCTCGCGGCGCGCACGGGGCCAGCTCACCAGCGTCGGTGCGGACGCCGAACTCGCCGCGTCGCTGGGGGCCTTCGAGGAGCGCCTCGCCTGGCGCAGCCACTTCATCCAGCGGCTCGAGGACGAGCCCGACATGGAGCGTCACTCGCTGCTGGCTCCCGCCGACGATCTGCGGCGGTCGGTGCGCGAGCCGTGGCTGGAGGCGTGGCGCACGGGCCGGACCGGCTGGCCGATGGTCGATGCCTCGATCCGGTCGGTGCAGGCCACCGGGTGGCTCAACTTCCGGATGCGCGCGATGCTCGTCTCGGTCGCCACCTACCACCTGTGGCTGCCGTGGCAGGCGATCGTGGACGACCTCGCCCGCTGGTTCCTCGACCTCGAATGGGGCATCCACGTCTCTCAGGTGCAGATGCAGGCCGGGGCCACCGGCATCGCGCGGGTGCGGATCTACGACCCGGTCAAGCAGGGCCACGACCACGACCCGGACGGCCGGTTCGTGCGCCGGTGGGTGCCCGAACTCGCCGCGGTCGACGACCGGTTCATCCACGAGCCGTGGACCGCGCCCGACCCGCCGGCCGGCTACCCGACCCCGATCGTCGACCACCGTGCCGCCGCCGCGGAGGCACGTCGCCGCATGGCCGTGTTCAACGACCGCCCCGAGGTGCAGCGCGCGGCGCGGGCCGTGCTCGACCGGCACGGCAGTCGACGTCCCGCGTTGGAGCGACGCGGGGGTCGCAGCTGACCGGCCACCGGCGGCGATCGTGGCCGTCGGACCGCCCGGAGCCGACACGCGGGCAGCGCGTGCGGTTCACTACGCCGACTGCACGTGCTGATGACCTGCGATGCGACGAGGACCATGCCGGACGGGGCGGAACCGCGACGGGTGCTGATCACCGGCATCTCCGGCCAACTGGCCGGGATGGTCGCCCGTGCGCTCGAAGCACGTGACGAGGTCGTCCAGATCGTCGGCATCGACGTCCGCGAGCCGCGCCACGACCTGGTCCGCACCGAGTTCATCCGCGCCGACATCCGCAACCCGGTGGTCGCGCGGGTGCTCGAGGCCGCCGCGATCGACACGGTGCTGCACCTGTCGACGACCGCGTCGCCGGCGTCGGCGGGGGGCCGCGCCCGGATGAAGGAGCGCAACGTCATCGGGGCGATGCAGCTGCTGGCCGCCTGTCAGCGCGCCACCCAGGTGCGCCGCGTCGTGCTCAAGTCGACCACCGCGGTCTACGGCTCGGACCACACCGACCCGGCGGCCTTCCGGGAAGCGGCCGCACCGCGCACCTCCGCCGGGCCTGGCTTCGGCAAGGATGCCACCGAGGTGGAGGGCTATGTCCGGGCGCTCGGACGGCGACGCAAGGACGTCGACATCACGATCCTGCGACTGGCCAACCTGGTCGGGCCGCAGGTCGACAGCGCCTTCCACGCCCTGTTCGGGCTCCCGGTCGTCCCCAGCGTGCTGGGTTTCGATCCGCGTCTGCAGTTCTGCCACGAGGACGACGCCCGGGACGTCCTGGTCCGCGCGGCACTGGGTGCCCCCGCCGGCATCTACAACGTGGCCGGGGCGGGCATGCTGTACCTGTCCCAGTGCATCCGACTCGCCGGTCGCATCCCGGCACCGGTTCCGCTACCGCTGGTCTCCGCCGTCGCCGGGGCGGTCCGACGCTCGAAGCGGGCGGATGTCAGCCCGGATCAGCTGCGCTTCCTGCAGTTCGGCCGCGTGGTCGACACCGACCGGTTGATCGACCGTTTCGGCTACGAGCCGCGCTACACCACCCAGGAGGCCTTCGAGGACTTCATCGCCCGGCGGACGTTCGACTCGGTCATCGACCGCGACGACGTCGTGCGGCTCGAGCAGCAGCTGCAGGGCTTCCTGCGCCGCTCGTTCGCCGGTGCGACCGCGCCCGGTGGGCCCCGCGGTGATCGGCCCCGCGGCCCCGGTGCCGGGACCGACACGCACGGAACGGAACACCCATGAACACGGGGTCCGAAGCGGAGATCATCTCGATCGCGGAGCAGCGCGCGGCGCGGGACGCCCGCGCCGCCTCGGCCGAGCCGGCGACCGGCGACGCGACCACGCCGTCGGACGCCGGGGCCGCGGGCGCCGAGCGGCCGCGGTGCGCCGCGACCACGGCCGCGGGAGCGCCGTGCCGCAACTACGCCGTCGACGACGGCCGGTGTCGGATCCACGCCCCCGCCGCGCGGTCGCGGGCCGGCGTCGACGACGGTGTGGACGACGGGGCGACCCGGGATGACGGCTCGGCCCATGGGGACGGCTCGGCCCGTGGGGACGGCTCGGCCCGTGGGGACGGCTCGGCCCGTGAGCAGGGCCAGGATGCCGGCGGGCCCGCCGCGTCCGGCACGCGCGCCGGCCGTCAGGAACGCAGCGGCCGCGGGGCACTGTTCTCCGATCCGGTGGCCTTCGATCGGGCCGAGCGCGAACTCCGGCGCCGGGGCTACCCCGGGGCCGTCGACGGTCTGGCGGCGCTGCGTGAGGTCGGTGACGAGGGTTGGGTGGACTCCCTGCGCAACCTCGTCGCCTTCCTGCGTCGACGGGTGACCGGTGACTACGCCGTGGACGAGTTCGGGTTCGACGAGGACCTCACCACCCACGTGTTGATGCCGCTGCTGCGGCCGTTGCACCAGCGCTACTGGCGGGTCACCTCGCACGGCATCGACAACGTGCCGGCCGAGGGCGGTGGGCTGCTCGTGGCCAACCACGCGGGCTCCCTGCCCGCGGATGCCCTGATCACCCGGCTCGACGTGTTCGACCAGACCGGCCGCCACGCCCGTGAGCTGGGTGCCGACCTGGTGTTCCGTACGCCGTTCGTCGGCGAGTTGGCGCGCAAGACCGGTGCGACGCTCGCCTCGGGCGACGACGCCGACCGTCTGCTCGCGGCCGGTGAGCTGGTGGCCGTGTGGCCCGAGGGCTACAAGGGCCTCGGCAAGCCCTGGCGGGACCGCTACAAGCTGCAGCGGTTCGGGCGCGGCGGGTTCGTGGCGACCGCCCTGCGCGCCGAGGTGCCCATCGTCCCGACCGCGATCGTGGGCAGCGAGGAGATCTACCCGCTGCTGTTCGACCTCAAGGCCGTGGCGCGGCTGCTCGGTCTGCCCTATTTCCCGGTCGTCGCGCAGAGTCTGGCGCTGCCGCTGCTCGGCCCGTTCGCCCTGCTGCCGCTGCCCTCGAAGTGGCTGATCGAGTACGGCGAGCCGATCGACACGGCCTCGTTGGGGCCGGCGCTGGCCGACGACCCGATGGCCCTGTTCGATCTCACCGACCAGGTCCGGGACCGGATCCAGGGCATGCTGACCCGCAACCTCATGGGGCGACGGTCGGTCTTCCTCTGACGCGCGGTGCCAGCTAGAGCGCCGACGCCTGGCTGAGCTGGATGGCGGTGGCCACCACCATGGCGAGCAGCAGCCCGACCAGCAGCAGCGTCGTCGTGGAGCGCATCGGGGGTCCTCGGGTCGAGAGCGGTGGATCGGCGGGTCGGATGGGCGGGTCGGCGGGCCGGATCGGTCGCTAGAACGGACTGCCGCCCGGGGGGACCGTCGGCTGGTCGGCATCGTCCTCGTCGGCCCCCGGGGCGACGTCGACGACGTCGGGTCGCCCGAGCACGTCCTCGGCCGGTGCGCCATCGAGCAGGGCCTCGCATTTCTGGCGCTCCTGGCGCAGATACCCCACGAGTGCCGCCCGGTCGTCGAGGTAGCGGCGACAGTCGAGCTCGAGCGTGATGGAGGCGTCGCCGTTGCCGACCCGACCGACACCGGCGCGCTCGTCGCGGCCGACCCGGTGCAGGAACGAGGCCAGTGGCAGCAGGCCGTGACCCAGCGGCGCGTGGCTGTCACGTCCCCCGCCGCGGTAGTCCGAGACGTGCAGGTGCACCGCCCGGTCGCGCAGCGCGAGGTAGGCCGCGTTGATGTCGACCCCGGCGACACCGAAGTGACTGGTGTCGAGCACCACGTGCGGGAACGGTTTCAGGTGCTCCGGCTGCGTGTAGCGGTGGAATCGGACCGGGCGACCGGCGACGGCCACGGGGTACAGGTTCTCCACGCCGACACGGGTGGCGTGTTCGGCCGCCTCGGTCCCGGCACCGCCCAGCAACCACTCGTGGAAGGCCCGCTGCCAGCGGAAGGGTGGATGCACGATCATCAGATCGGCCCCGAGGGCGCCGGCCAGTTCCAGCGAGCGACGGCCCTTGACCACGAGATCCGTGCCGAACACCCGGCGGGTGAGCAGCAGGAACGGTCCGTGGACGACGGGGACGCGGATGCCCTCCGTGGCGGCTGCGGCGGCGACCCGTTCGGCGTTCTGGGTCGATGGATCCTGGGTGACCATCAGCTCGGCGTCCCCGTAGCCCGCCTCCGCGAGCACGCCGAACGCCCACCCGAGCGGGCGGGCGAACAGTGGGCCGGTGGAGGCGAGAAGGCGCATGCCCGGAGGGTAGCTGCGCCCTGCGCGCGGCCGACGGGCCGCGGGGCCGGGCTCACCCCTCCTGGGCGGCCAGGCGCAGCTGGACGATCATCATCCGGTCCTGGTGGACGGGCACGTCGAGCGACGGGTCGTCCGCATCGTCGGTCGCGTCCGCGTCGCCGGTGTCGCCCGCGTCGGGCTCGGGCGCGGATTCCGGCTCGGGCTCCGCGGCTGGCGCGGGTGTCGGCTCGGCGATCGGCTCGGGTGCCGGTTCGGCCGTGGGTTCGGGGGTGGGCTCGGGCGTGGGCACGGGCCGGGCGTCGACCGGCCGCCGGAACATCTCGGTGACCCAGATCTGACCATCGCGGACGACGACACCGATGCCGACCTCCGTGAACGCGGGATCGAGCACGTTGCGTCGGTGGCCCGGGGAGTCCATGAACGCCTGGTGGATCGCGTCGACCGTCGGTCCACGACCGACGTTCTCACCGATCTTCTCCCAGCCCCCGACCGCACCGCCGAGGTTGGGGTTGTGGTGCAGGTGCTCGGCCGAGGCCATGGTCCCGGCATGACGTCGTGCGGCCGTCGTCAGGTCGCCGGCCGGCGACAGCGTGGCCAGGCCGGCCGCGGTCCGCTCGGCGTTGACCGCGTGCACGAACTGCTGCTCGAGACCGGCGTCGGCATTCGCCGGGGCCGGCGCGAGCACCGGCAGCAGACCGATGACGAGGCCGACGAGCACGACGACGCGGAGCCGCGTCGTGGTGAGCCTGAGAGCTTCCATGTCGTGCATCCCCTGGTCGCGTCCTGCGCGCGGTCGTATGACCGCGTGGGGTGCGACGGAGCTCTCGTCGAGCGGAAGGTGTCCCTTCGGTAGCCCGGCTGCCATGACCGCTGCTGCGGTGGAAGGCCCGTGGCGTTGCGGACCGCTCTTTCGAAGCGGGGTGCCCTTGTCGGGGAGCGCCGTCGTGCTGCTTCCCGGGTATCGACGGCACCGCGGCGGTTCTTGACCACCCGCGGAGCACCACGCACACGGTGTGCGACCACCGGACGGACGGGGCCGGTTCTCGTCGGTGGCCCATCCGTGCCCCGGCCGACGCCGGTGGCGGTCGCAGGCACCGGGATAGGCTCTGGACGGCGGTCGCCACCGGGCGCGGCCGGGCGACCCCAGGAGGCGACCGTGGACGAGCACGGGCGTGCGGCCACCCTCGATGTCGCGGCGCGTCTGCGTCGACGTGCGGCCGAGGATCCCGGGCGTCCCGCGCTCATCGCCGGGGACGTGCGCTGGACCTACGGCGAACTGCACGAGCAGGCCGACGCCGCGTGTGCCGGCCTGCAGGCGCTCGGCGTGAGCGCCGGCGACCGCGTGGCCCTCGTGCTCGGGACGACCGCGTCCTTCGTGGCCGCCTTCGCGGGGGTCCTGCGTGCCGGTGCCGTGGCCGTGCCCCTGCTGCCCTCGCTCGCGCCCGACGAGTTGCGCCATGCCCTGGCCGACAGCGGTGCCACGGTGGTCCTGGTCGGTCCGGAGCGGCTGGACGGGGTGCTCGGGATCCACGGGGCCCTGCCCGCGGCACCGATCGTCGTCGCCGACGTCCCGTCCGACCACGACCTCGAGTCCCACGACCTCGAGTCCCACGACGACCCGGAGGGTCACGAA
>CAYTLZ010000027.1:18812-25636 GCA_964438785.1 uncultured Actinomycetota bacterium
CCACGACCTCGAGTCCCACGACCTCGAGTCCCACGACGACCCGGAGGGTCACGAACGCGGCATCGAGGTGCGTCGCTGGTCGGAGGTCCGCGCCGATCGCCCCGCCCCGCCGGTGCTCGAGCGTGCCGGCGACGACCTCGCCGCGCTGGTCTACACCTCGGGGACGACGGGTCGGCCGCGTGGTGCCATGCTGACCCGGGACAACCTCGCGGCGAACCAGGACCAGTCCCTGGCCGGGCGGTTCGACGTCGGTCCCGACGACGTGGTCCTGCTCGTGCTGCCGCTCGCGCACATCTACTCGCTGAACATCGGGCTCGGTGCCGCGGTGACGGCCGGAGCGAGCCTGGTGCTCGAGGAGCGGTTCGACCCCGCGGGCACCCTGGACACGATTGCCGGCAACGGGGTGACCATCGTGCTCGGCGCACCGCCGATGTACGTGGCCTGGCTGCAGCTCGCCGAACGCGACCCCGACGCGCTGCGGGACGCCTTCACGACCATGCGTCTGGCCGTCTCGGGGGCGGCACCGTTGCCCATGGCCGTGTTCGAACGCTTCCGGGAACTGACCGGCCACGACATCGAGGAGGGCTACGGCCTGACCGAGGCGGCACCGGGTGTCGCGACCTCGTCGATGGCACCGGCCGCACGGCCCGGCTCGGTCGGGATGCCGCTGCCGGGGATCGACCTGCGGCTGGTCGACGACGACGGTCGGGACGTCGAGCCGGGCGACCCGGGCGAGATCTGGGTCCGGGGTGCGAACGTGTTCACCGGCTACTGGCAGGACCCGGACGCGACCGCGGCCACGCGTACGAGTGACGGGTGGCTGCGCACCGGTGATCTCGGCTCGCGCGACCCCGACGGCTTCCTCTACCTCGTCGACCGACGGCGTGACCTGATCCTGGTCAACGGCTTCAACGTCTACCCGCGCGAGGTCGAACGCGTGCTGCTCGAGGACGACCGGGTCGCCGAGGCGGCCGTCGTCGGGGCCGAGCATCCCCTGACCGGGCAGACGGTGGTGGCCCACGTGGTGGCCCGCGAGGGCGCGCAGATCGACGTCGACGCCCTGCACGGCCATCTGCGCGATCAGCTGGCCCGCTACAAGTGTCCGACCCGGATCGAGGTGGTCGCAGCCCTGCCACAGACCGCCACCGGCAAGGTGCGACGGGCGGTGCTGCGCGGCGAGCAGCCGGATGGCTGGTGAGGCCGCCGGCGGACGGCGGTCGACGCCCGGCCCCGTCGCGGCCCTGACGGCCCGACTCCGCACACGGGGTGGCCGCCACAGCGGCCGCGGCACCGAACCACCTCGGCTCGAGGTGGTCACCCGTGTCGGCTGCGGCCTGTGCACGGTCGCCGAACGTCTCGTCGCCGCGGAGTCGGGCGACGCCCGGGTGACGACCCGGGACGTCGACGCCGACGAGGCCGACGTCCGCCGGTTCGGGGTGCTCGTGCCCGTGGTCCTCGTCGACGGCGAGGTCGTCGCGCAACTCGAGGTCGGCCCCGGTGAGGTCGGTCGCGCGCTGCGCCGCGCACGGCTTACTCGTGCCTTGGGTCGTCGAC
This sequence comes from uncultured Actinomycetota bacterium, assembly GCA_964438785.1. Classification (GTDB taxonomy): domain Bacteria; phylum Actinomycetota; class Nitriliruptoria; order Nitriliruptorales; family Nitriliruptoraceae; genus PWLR01. The sequence continues at coordinate 20,367 of CAYTLZ010000027.1, forward strand.
CGCCGGGGCCCTAGTGTCGGGACGGGCACCAGCCGGTGCGATGTCCACCCACGGACGGCAGGGAGGTGAGCGGTGAGCGAGCGGCACATCCCCGAGGCCACCGTCGCCCGCCTGCCGCGGTACCTGCAGGTGCTGCTCGATGCGGTCGACGCCGGGACGGCCACCTTGTCGAGCGACGATCTGGCGGCCGCGGCGGGGCTGACCTCGGCCAAGGTCCGCAAGGATCTGTCGTTCCTCGGCAGTCACGGCACCCGCGGCGTGGGCTACGAGGTCCATCAACTCGCGGCGGAGCTGTCCCACGCGCTCGGGCTGACCGACGACCGCCCGGTGGTGATCATCGGCATCGGGAACCTCGGTCGGGCGCTCGCCAGCTACGGCGGCTTCAACCGGCGCGGGTTCCGGGTCGTCGCGCTCGTCGACGCCGATCCGGGGAAGGTCGGGGCGCAGGTCGGCGAGCTCGTGGTCGAACCGGCCGACCGGCTGGCGGCGATCATCGCCGAGCGGGGGATCGGCATCGCGGTCCTGGCCACCCCGGTGTCGGCCTCACAGGCCGTGGCGGACGCCGCGGTGACCGCCGGGGCGACGGCGATCCTGAACTTCGCACCGACGCACCTGACCGTGCCCGAGCACGTCACGGTCCGCACGGTCGACCTGTCCACCGAGCTGCAGATCCTGTCGTTCTACGAGCGCGGTCTGACGGATCTGCGCGCCGCAGCGGGCTGAGCGGGGCGTCGCACCACGCAGCGCTATCGCCCCGATGGCCCGGGTCGACTCGTCTTGAGGGCACCGTCACACGGCCGGTACGCTGTCGGCCACGGTGGCGGCCCGCCGGGTCCCGGGTGGCGGCCCGTCCCCCGGGTTGGTGTTCTCGAACCGCCTCGGGCACCCTCGTCGTCAAGGCCGGGGCGTCGCCAGCACGATCCAGCCGTCTCCGGCCCGTGAGCCCCGCCGAACGCAACGCCGAACCCGGCGTGACGCGACCAAGAGAGCCGCTTGATGTCCCTGCTCGTCGTCGGCTGTAACCACCACAGCGCCGATCTGGCGCTGTTGGAGCGGCTCGCCGTCCCGAGCGAGGAACTGCCCAAGGCGCTGGCGGCCCTGACGGGGCTGCAGCACGTCGCCGAGGCCGTGGTGCTGTCGACCTGCAACCGGGTCGAGGTCTACGCGCACGTGACACGCTTCCACCCCGGTCTGCAGGAGATCCGCGGCTGGCTCGCCGAACGCGGTGACGTCCACCCGCAGGATCTCGACGAGCTGCAGTACAGCTATCACGACGACCGGGCCGCGGCGCATCTGTTCTCCGTCGCGGCCGGCCTCGACTCGATGGTCGTCGGTGAGCGCCAGATCGCCGTGCAGGTCAAGCAGGCGATGGAGGCCGCCCGTGAGGAGGGTGCCGCGCGACGGATGCTGCAGCGCGTGTTCCGTCAGTCGGTGCGCGTCGGGCGCCGGGTACGGCGCGAGACGGCCATCTCCGCCGGCGCGGCCTCGATGGTCACCGTCGGGCTCGACGCCGTCGTCGACCGGCTCGACGGCCCGCTGGCCGGACGGCGGGTCGCGATCATCGGTGCCGGCAAGATCGGGGCGCTGACCGCCGACCGGGTCGCCGAGCTCGAGGTCGCCCACGTCGACGTGTGGAACCGCAGCACCGACAAGGCCCGACGGCTCGCCGACCGCGTCGACGGGCACGTCGTCACCGCCGGTGACCTCGCCCCCACGATCGCGGCCGCCGACGTCGTGGTGTGCACGACCGGCGCGCCGCAGCCGATCATCGACGCGGAGCTCGTGCGCCGCGCCATGGCCGGTCGGGCGGCACCGCTCGTCCTGCTCGACCTGGCCGTGCCCCGCAACGTCGCACGCGACTGCGCCGAGGTCCCGGGCGTCGAGGTGGTCGACATCGAGGACGTGCGCGACACCGCCGACCGCGGGCTGACCGGCGAGGTCGTGACCGAGGCCCGCACCATCGTCGAGCAGGAGGCCGAGCGGTTCTTGACCTGGACCCGCGCCGCGGCCGTCGAGCCGACGATCCGGGCCATGCGCTCGCACGCCGAGTCGGTCCGTCAGGCCGAACTCGAACGGTTGGCCGGCCGACTCAGCGGCCTCGACGAGCGTGAACGGGCCACCGTCGAGGCGCTGACCCGCGGCATCCTCAACACCCTGCTGCACGAGCCCACGGTCCGACTCAAGGCCCTGGCCGACGGTGACGGGGCCGAGGTGCACGTCGATGCCCTGCAGGACCTGTTCGACCTCGGTGACGGGTCCGGGGAAGCACACTGAGCGCCACCACGGCCACTGACGACGGACCCTGGCTGATCGCGACCCGACGGTCACGGTTGGCGCAGGTGCAGGCACGCCACGTCGGCGAGGCCCTGACCGCCGCGACGGGACGACCCCACGAGCTGGTGCCCATGGCGACCACCGGTGACGAGCATCCCGACCGCGCGATCGAGGCGTTCGACTCCAAGGGCCTGTTCGTCGACCGGACCCGCCAGGCCGTGCTCGACGGGTCCTGCCACCTCGTCGTGCACTCCTACAAGGACCTGCCCACGGAGGCCGCGGACGGGCTGACGATCGCCGGGGTCCCGGCGCGGGTCGATCCCCGCGACGCGCTGGTCACGCGCGACGGCTGGCGTCTGGCCGACCTGCCCCGCGACCGGCCCATCGCGATCGGGACGTCGTCCCCCCGTCGTCGCGCGCAGCTGCAGCGCCATCGCCGTGACCTGGTCGTACAACCGCTCCGGGGCAACATCGAGACGCGGCTCGCCAAGGTCGCCAACCGTGAGCTCGACGGCATCATCATCGCCCTGGCCGGGCTGATGCGCCTCAAGCCACAGGTCGATGGCCTGACCGCCGTGCCGTTGGAGCACGGCGAGATCCTGCACGCCCCGGCGCAGGGCGCACTGGCCCTGGAGTGCCGTACCGACGACGAGGTGTCACGCGCCGGTCTGGGCCTGCTCGACGACGAGCGCACGAAGATCGAGGTCGCCGCCGAGCGGGAGCTGCTGCTGCAGCTCGAGGGCGGCTGCACCGCGCCCATCGGCGCGCACGCGGAGATCCGGACCACGGCCGACGGTGCGCAGCGACTCGTGCTGCTGGGGCTGCTCTCGGATCCCTCCGGGACCTCGATGCACCGCGCCTCGCACGAGACCGGCGCGGACGAGTCGGTGCTGCTCGGCCGATCGATGGCCGCGAGCCTGCTGGAGGCGGGTGGTACCGCGATCCTCGAGCGTCTGCGGGCGGAGCAGTCGTGAGCCCCGGCGCGCTGACCGGTCGGCGCGTGCTCGTCGCCCGGGCGGTCGGGCAGGCCGCGGAGCTCAGTGAGCGCATCCGGGCGGCGGGTGGCGAGCCGATCGAGGCACCGGTCCTGCGGATCGAACCGGGCGACACGGCGGCCCTGCGGGCAGCGGTGCGCGATCTCGCCGCGGGGTCCTACCGCTGGATCGGCCTGACCTCACCGAACGGGGTCGACGCCGTCGCCGACGCGCTGACCGACGAGCGACTCGATGCCCGGGCCCTGGCCGGTGCGGGCGGCGTCGCCTGTGTCGGGTCCGGCACGGCCGCGCGACTGTTCGAGCGGTTGCGGGTCGTGCCCGACGTCATCCCGCCACGCGCCACGACCCGGTCGCTGGGTGAGGCACTGCCGGCCGGGACGGGTCGGGTGCTGCTGCCGCGGGCCGACATCGCCAACCCCGCACTCCCCGAGCTGCTGCGCGCGAAGGGCTACGACCCCGAGGGCGTGGTCGCCTACCGGACCGGCATCCCCGACCACCTCGACGCCGAGGTGGTGGCGATGCTGGCCGCCGGTGCGATCGACCTGCTGGCCGTCGCATCGCCGTCGACGGCCCGCAACCTGATGACCCTGCTCGCGGGCCGTCCGCTGCAGGGCGCGGTCGTCTCCATCGGACCGGTGACCTCCGCGGTGTGCCGCGAGCTCGGGATCCCCGTTGCCCGCGAGGCCGAGCCGCACGACCTCGACGGCTTGGTCGCCGCGCTCGTGGCCACGGCCGCAGGGTTGTCCGGGTCGTCCTGAGCCCGGTCGACGCTTTCGCGGGGACGTGCCCCGTTGGCTGCCCGTCCGTCCGGCTCGGCCCCGGGGGCGGCCACTAGTCTCATGGCCCGCCGGGGGAACGCCCGGTGCGTCGGCCGAACCCGGCGGGATCGAGTGCCGGGAGGTCGCATGGGGCTCAAGGACCGGGTGATGGGCAGCCCCGTGGTCGCCACGGCGCTGGCCGTCCAGCAGCGCTACAAGGCCGACGGGGCGGATCCGTTCGCGGCGGCCATCGGCTTCTTCGCCTTCCTGTCGTTGTTCCCGCTGCTGCTGCTGGCCATCTCGGTGGCCGGCTCCCTGCTCGACGATCCCGCCGACCAGCTCGCCGTGGCCACGGCCATCACCGAGGCCATCCCCGGCTTCGAGGCCGCGGCGGAGGGCGGCGAGGGGGTGGCGGCGCTGATCGAGGGGGTCGTCACCCAGCGCGGCACCATCGGGTTGGTCGGTGCCGTCATCCTGCTGCTGTCGGGGTTGCGCGTCGTGAACGCCGCGATGATCGCGACCCGGGTCGTGTTCCGTGGCGCGGTGCAGTCGGGGGTCATGGCCAAGGTCCGTCAGCTGCTCGCCCTGCTCGGGCTCGGCGCGCTCGCGCTCGCCGGTGTGGCCGCCTCGTCGATCGCGGGTGTCGGTCTGGGGATGCTGCCCGGGCCGCTCGCGGTGCTGATCTCGCTGGGTGTGACCTTCGTGTTCGACCTGGTGCTGTTCCTCGGGGCCTATCGGCTGCTGTCGCCGACGTCGGCGATCCCGGCCCGGTCGCTGGTGCCCGGCTCGATCCTCGCCGCGATCGGCTGGACCGTCCTGAAGGTCGCCGGTGCGAGTTACGTCGGCAACCAGGTCGAGTCCGCCAACGCCCTGTACGGCGCGCTGGGTGGGATCATCGCACTCATGCTGCTGTTCTACCTCGCCGGGCGGCTGTACCTCTACGGCGCGGAACTCGCCGCCGTCCGGCACGAGCGCGTGCACGGCCCGCTCCAGCCGCCCGAGGACGAGGACGACGACGAGTCGGCCGCGCCCAGCGCCGCCGCGTCAGCCACGTCCCCGGGCGCACGGGCTGGTGCGCCGTCGGGGGACGGGCCGCCCCCCGTCCCGGCCGCCGCCCGTGGCCGCCGGGCGGAGCGCTACGGGCCGGGCGAGCGCTCGCCGGCCATCCGGGAGCGCACGCACCGCCAGGTGGCAGTGGCCGATGCGGCCCGGTCGGGTGGCGATGCGGCCCGGTCGGGTGGCG
>CAYTLZ010000028.1:0-25535 GCA_964438785.1 uncultured Actinomycetota bacterium
GCCGCGTGGGTGCGCCGATCGGTGGCCCGCTTCCCCGCCTGAGTTCTAGCCGAAGGCCATGGCGCTCGATGGCACGTCGCCCGACGACCGCCGTGATGGGGGCGCGCACGGGCGACCTCACGGTCGGCGTCGCGCACGGCCCTCGCCGCCGTGTCCCGGGTTCTGCGGTCCCCACCATCGTCGCGGGCTTCGCGCTCGTCTAGGTTCCAGCGACCAGTCGATATACGACCGCACGTCGCTCGTGACGACACCCACCTCGGCGTTGGAGCACGGCCTCGAGCGGTCGCCAGAACCCAGGGAGACGTATGACGAAGTCGCTCGCAGGACCACGCACCACCGTGCTCTGGTCGTTCCTCCTCGTGCTCGCACTCGCTCTGAGCGTGCTCACGGGCACCTCCACGGCATCAGCTGACGAGCACACGCAGGACCCGGCCCCCTACCTCGCGCTCGGGGACTCGTTGCCCTACGGGTGGGACCCGGTCACGCCACCGTTCCCGCTGGTCACGCCGGACTTCCACGTCGGCTACCCGGAGATCTATGCGGAGTTGGCAGGTCTGACGCTGACCAACGCGAGCTGCCCCGGTGAGACCTCGGGCTCGTTCCTGGATCGAGCCACGCCCGACAACGGCTGCGGTGCCGTGATCGAGAACTTCGGCCTCAAGGTGGACTACGCAGCAGGCGCGCAGCTGGACTTCGCCGTCGACTTCCTCGCCGCCAACCCGGACACGGAACTCGTCAGCATCCAGTTGGGCGCCAACGACCTGTTCCGTTGCCAGGCCGCGGACGGTGGCTGCACACCCGACGCCTTCGAGGAGGTCCTGGAGACGCTCGGCACCAACCTGGCCACGGCGCTCGCCACGCTACGCACCGTCTACGACGGTGAGCTCGTCGTGGTGAGCTACTACGCCCTCGACTACGGCTCGGAGGAGGACCTCACCATCGCCGCCGCGACCGGCCAGGTCGTCGCTGGGGTCGTCGCGAACATCGAGAACGCGGTCGTGGCAGACGGTTTCGCGGCGTTGGCGCCAGCCGCCGCGCGCGCCGGCGACAGCACCTGCGACGCCGGGCTGCTGCTCGACAACGGTGACGGCACCTGTGACGTGCATCCGACCGACCGCGGGCACCGTCTGATGGCCCAGGCGCTCGCCGAAGCGCGTACCGGTTCGTACCTCGTCTGTCCCGCCGCACCCAGTGCATCGATCGACGCCAACGTCGGCGCGGACGTCGTCGGTGTCCATGGGGACGCGATCACCTGCGCACTCGAATACGGCATGGTCCAAGGTTTCACCGACGGCACGTTCCGTCCGCGGGCCACGATCACGCGCGGCCAGGCCGCCACCTTCGTGCGGAACTACCTCGAGGTCGGACTCGGTACCGAGCTCGCGGAACCCAGCGAGCTGCCGTTCGATGACATCGCGGACAGCACCCACGCCCAGAACATCGCGGCCCTGCACCTCGCCGGCCTCGTCGAGGGGCGCGGCGACGGCAGCTTCGGTCCCGAGGAACGATTGACCCGCGGACAGTTCGCGAGGCTGACCCTCGGTGCGCTCGACGTGCTCGACGATCCGACGTTGCCCGGGTCACTCGACCTGCCCGATGACGTGGTCGCGTTCGACGACGTCGTCGGCACCACGTTCCAGTCGGAGATCCAGGCCCTGGCGGGTGCCGGCATCGTCGATGGCGTGGGCGAGCGCACCTTCGGCCTCGGGAACGTGACCCGAGCGCAGGCCGCCTCGCTGCTGCTGCGCGCGGCCGACACCGCCGGTGCCGATGGCGGTTGGGCGCCGATCGCCCTGCCGTAGCAACCGGCGAACTGCCGGCATGGCGCCCCCGCCCGGATCTCCGGGCGGGGTCGCCGCATCGTCGGGACCGCACGACGATCGCTACGACACAGAAGTAGCCCCCGGTCGGCGACCGGGGGCTACGCGGGGTGGGGCGTATAGGAGTCGAACCTATGACCTCTTGCGTGTCGAGCAAGCGCTCTAACCAACTGAGCTAACGCCCCCTGCAGCGCCCGGATGCTAGCGAGCCGGGTCCATGGGCGCGAACCAGCACCGGCCCCACCCGACGTCGAGCTCCTGCACCGAGCCCCGGTCGACCGACCGCTAGCGTCGGGTGTGAGCCTGTGGGAGGGACGATCGCATGGACACACCCATCTTCGAGCGCGACGGCGACACGTTCGTGGCCACACCGCTCGCTCGCGGACCATGGGATCCGGCCGCCTGTCACGGCGGTGCGCCAGCCGCGCTGCTCGCGGCGACGGTCGACGCGATGCCCTCGTTGGTGGCCATGCAAGCCGTCCGGCTGACCTTCGAGCTGCTGCGTCCGGTGCCGGTCGGCGCGCCCCTGCACCTGACCAGCGAAATCGCCCGCGAGGGCAAGCGCGTCCAGACCGTCGAGGCCACACTCACCGACGACGACGACCGGGCGACGATGCGGGTCCGGGCACTGCGGATCCGCACGACCGAGCTCGAACTACCCGCTGATCGCCCCGTCCCGACGCCATCCCCGACGCCGGGGCCGGACGCGCTGGAACGCTTCGACGGCCTGCAGGACTGGGATCCGGAGGGCTTCTGGCAGGCCGTCGACGTCCGTTTCGTCGCCGGCCACCTCGGCGTCCCCGGTCACGGGATCGCGTGGTTCCGGGTGCTGGCCCCCATCGCCGACGGCGTCGAGCTCACGCCGCTCGCCCGGGCGGCCGCGGCCGGCGACTTCGGCAACGGCATCGGTGCACCCCTGCCGATGGGGCCCTTCGCCTACGTCAACCCCGATCTGACCATCGCCCTGCACCGCCTCCCCGAGGGTGAGTGGGTCGCCGCCGACGCGCAGTCGGTCGCCCAGGACAACGGCATCGGCCTGGCGACCACGACCCTGGCCGATCAGCGTGGCGCGATCGGCACCGCGATGCAGAGCCTGTTCATCGCCGACACACGCGACTGAAGCCGGTTGTCCCCCGGTCGGTCCGGTTCGCTGACGAGCCAGGATGAGCGGCGTAACGTGCGGCCATGCGCATCCTGACCGGTCTGCTCGCCGCGGTGACGATCTTCGACATCGTCATCCACGTCGTGGCCGATCAGGTCGAGCCGTTGCGGATCACGGGCAACGTCCTCGTGCTGACGGCGGCACCCTCCCTGCTCACCGTCCCGGAGCCGCGACGTGCCGGGATCGCATTCGGGGCCGGTGGCGGCAACCTCGCGGTCAATCTGGTGTTCATCGCCCGTCACGGCATCGGCACGCTGGGCTGGTTCCTGGTGGGGACGACGACCGTGCTGTGTGTCGGACTCGCGCTGCTGCCCGGACGGCGTGGGGTCGGCGGGCGGCCGGGTGCCTCGTAAGCTCGAGTTCGAGGGACAGACCACCCCACCGATCGACCGTCTCCCGGATGGGCCCGCATGACCGTGCTCGCCGACCGCTACGAGCTCGCCGAGGAACTCGGGGCGGGCGGCATGGCCCGTGTCGTGGCGGCACACGACCGGACCCTGGACCGTCGGGTCGCGATCAAGCTGATCCGGGAGGAGCTGCTCGGCGACGCCACGGTGCGTGACCGGCTGCTGCGCGAGGCACGCGCCGCCGGGCGACTGCACCACCCCAACACGGTCACTGTCCACGACGTCGGTGAGGACGACGGGCGCGGGTTCGTGGTCATGGAGCTCGTCACCGGCACCACGCTGGCCCGGCATCTGGCCGACGGCCCGCTGGCGGCCGACCGCGCCGCGCTGATCCTGGCCGCCGTGCTCGCCGGCCTGCAGGTGGCCCACGACCACGGCCTGGTCCACCGTGACGTGAAACCGTCCAACATCCTGCTGCCGGCCGCGGGCGGGGTGAAGCTCGCCGACTTCGGCATCGCCCGCGGCCTGGCCGAGGCCAGCAGCAAGCTGACGGCGACGGGCACGGTGCTCGGCACCCCGTCCTACCTCGCACCCGAGGTGCTCGGCGGCACCGCTGCCGTCCCGGCCAGCGACCTGTACGCGGTGGGCGTCGTGCTCTACGAGGCGCTCTCCGGCCGGGTCCCCTTCCGGGCCGAGAGCCCCATCGCGGTGGCACTGGCCCATCAGCACGAGCCGCCGCCCCCGCTGGCTGACCACGCCCCCGCGGTGCCGGCCGCGCTGGTCGCGGTGGTGGAGCGTGCCCTGGCCAAGGACCCGGTCGACCGGTTCCCGGACGCGGCGACGATGCGCACCGCCCTGCTCGACGCGGTCGGGAACCCGAGCCCCACCGTCATCGCCCCGATGGCACCCGTCCCGGCCACGTCCCCGCCGGTCACGGTCGGGTTGGACCACCCCGCCGGCGGTGAGGGTGACGTGGCCGAACTCGGCGGTCCGCGGTGGCAGCGCCCGGCGGTCGTCGTCGCCGCCCTGGCGGTCGCGGCCCTGGTGGGCCTCCTCCTCGCCCCGGGCGGCTCCGATCCGGACGACGGGATCACCACGGCCGACCCGGACACCGATGCTTCGGTCGGCGATGCGCCGGACGAGCCGGACCCTCCCCCGACTGACGGCGATCCGGACGGCGAGCCCGGCCCATCCGAGCAGCCCGAGCCATCCGCCGACGACGGCGCCCCAGCGGTCGACGACGAGGCGACCCTCGAGGAGCTCGGCTCCCTGATCGAGCGGGTCATCGAGGATCCGGATCGCTACGGCGACGAGGCCGACGACCTGCTCGAGGAGCTGCAGGTCATCCGGACCTCCGCCGACCCCGCCGAACGGGCCCGTGACGCCCGCGTGCTGATGGTGGACATCGCCGAGCTGCGTGGTGACGGTGCGCTGACGCCGTCAGCCGGTCGCGAGTTGATCGGTGTCCTGGATCCGGTCGGCCGTCCGGCAACGACCGAACTCCACGATCTCCACGAGGTGTTCGTGGCGATCACCCGTGATCCGGGTCGGTTCGGGGCACGGGCCGACGACGTGCTCGATGACCTCGAGGAACTGCTCGACGACACCGATCCGGACGACCGGCGCGACGATGCCGCCGCGCTGCTCGAGGACCTCGGGTCCTGGGTCGACGAGCGGGAGGTCCGCCGATCCGAGGCCCGGGAGCTGCGCGCCGCACTCGAGGCTCTGGTCGGCTGACCGCGCGCATGACACCGCGCGTGCGGGCCGCCGACGCCACGGCCAGCCGGTCTACGCGGCCAGCCGGTCCGCGCGTCCAGCCGGGCCGCGCGGCCTGCCGGTCTACGCGGCCTGCCGGTCTGCGCGGCCAGCCGGTCCGCGCAGCCGGTCAGGGCTCGAGCAGATCGGCCAGCAACGGCGAGTCCGGACGCGGCTGCGCGACCCCGTCGACGCGGACGTCGACACGGGCGTCGTCGAAGCAGATCCGTCCGGCGATCGGAGCCGACTCGGGCAACGGTGCGGGGTACGCCCAGGCGATGTCCTCGTGCCGTTCGTCGCCGATGCGCAGATGCCAGTAGCGGGTCGTGCCCTTGTAGGGACAGACCGTGACGGTGTCGGACGCCTCGAGCAGGTGCTGGTCGACGTCCGCGATCGCGAGGTAGTGGCGTGGGATCAGACCGGTCTCGTGGACGACCATCGGGGTGCGGCTGTCGGCGACCGGTGTGCCGTCCACCTCGATCTGGATTCGGCGGCCCGACGGCAGGGCATCGACGCGATGGAAGGGGTCGCGCAGATGCCCGAGCATCGGTTGGTCCTCCTCGAACCAGGCGTCCATGGCATCCCAGTCGATCCGGACATGGTCGGCCAGCCGTGCATCGTCGGGATCGATGGGGACGCAGGCTGCTCCCGCCGCGCGGTCGGTCGCCACGACGACGTCGAACCGGGCTGCCTCGACGCCCGTGCGCAAGGTGGTCGTGGTGTCGGTGGCCTCGAGCGTCGCCACGACCGCGGCGCGCGGGAGATAGACCTGTGGGTAGAAGCCGTTCTCGTAGACGAGCAGCGGTCGATCGCTGTCCACCACGAGGTGGCCGTCGAGGTAGGCGCGGATGCGTTTCGCGGACCGCTCGACACGGATCGGGGCGGCGTCAGCCGCGGTGGAGCTCGACATGGTTGCAGCCTTGGGTCGGTCTGCGGATCACAACGCCCCTGCGGCCCCGGAGCTTCCGGGGTTCCCGGACCTACTCCGATCACCAGACATGCCCCGGTCACCAGCCGACGGCCGGCGCGATGCCGTGGCCGATCACCAGCCGACGGCCGGCACCGTGCCGTGGGACGCCGGATCGTCATCCGTGAGCCGCGGCCCACGAACCCCGGTCCAGTCGAGCCCGCTGGCACGGATGGCGTCGACCGCGGCCTGGCCGTCAGTTCAGCGGTCCTGCCAGGTCGGGGCGCGCTTGTCGAGGAACGCGCCGATGCCCTCGTCGGCGTCGTCGGCGAGCAGGTTGGTGACCATCACCTGCGAGGTGTAGGCGTAGGCCTCCGCCAGGGGGCGCTCGAGCTGGCGGTAGAACGCCTCCTTGCCGACCTTCAGGGTGTAGCCGGACTTCGCGGCGATCGTGGCCGCGAGCTCGTCGACGTGGGCCTGAAGCTCCTCGCCCGGCACGGCGCGGTTGATCAGTCCGATGGCCGCCGCCCGGTCGGTGTCGATCATGTCGCCGGTGAGCAGCATCTCCATGGCGTGCTTCGGGGCGACGTTGCGGCTGAGCGCCACCATCGGGGTCGAGCAGAACAGCCCGATGTTCACGCCCGGGGTCGCGAACCGGGACGGTTCGGTGGCGACCGCGAGATCGCAGCTGGCCACCAGCTGGGCCCCGGCCGCCGTGGCGATGCCGTCGACCGCGGCGATGACGGGGACGCGGTGATGGACGATGGCCTGCATGACCTCCGAGCAGCGCGCCATGAGCTTCTCGAAGTAGGCGACACCGCCGTCCGCATCCTCGCGGTGCTCACGGATCTCGCGAAGGTCGTGTCCCGCACAGAAGCCGGGCCCGTTGCCGGCGATCACCAGCACCCGCACCGAGGTGTCGGCGGCGGCAGCACGCAGTGCGTCGCCGAGCGCGTCGAGCATGGCGAGCGACAGCGCGTTGCGCGCCGGCGGCCGATTCAGGCGCAGCCACCGGATCCCGTGGTCGTGGGTCTCGACCACCACGAGCGGCTCGTCGCCCCGCTCGGGGCGCTCGCCCCCGGTCGTCGGAGCGGTCCCATCTGCTGGCGTGGTCATCGCACGGCCTCCCTGCACGAACGCATCCCACGTCCGCGCGCTCGCATCGTCACTCGCGTCGAGCGTAGTTGTCGCGTGGTCCTCGCCGCGTGGCCGGGGGTGGTCCTCGCCTGGCGACCGCTGCCGGTGGTCCTCGCCGCGTGGTCCTCGCCGCGTGGTCCTCATCGGGCGACGGCTACCGTCGAGACCATGACCGCCATCACCGAACCACTGACCGCCGCCGAACGCCGGATCATCGGCGTGCTGATCGAGAAGCAGCTCGGCACACCGCAGTCCTATCCCCTGACCGAGAACGCGCTGCTAACCGGCTGCAACCAGTCCACCAATCGTGACCCGGTGGTGGCCTACGACAGCGCCGTGGTCCGTCCCGCCATGATCCACCTGCGGGCGCTCGGTCTGGCCCGACGGGTGAAGCGGGTCGGCGAGCGCGTGGAGAAGCACGCCCACCGCGTCGACGAACAGCTCGGCCTGTCGTCGTCGGTGCCGCTGGCCATCCTCGGGATGCTGCTGCTGCGCGGTGCCCAGACCCCCGGCGAGCTGCGTGCCCGCACCCAGCGTCTGACCCCCGACGCCGACGGTGACCGCTTCGAGGCAGCACTGACGGAACTGCGCGACCGCGGCCTGGCGCAGCAGCTGCCGCGACGCCCGGGCGAGAAGCAGCAGCGCTGGCAGCAGCTGCTCGGGGACGACGCCGCGGGCGATGCGGCCACGTCACCGGACACGCCCGCAACCTCGCTCACCGACCACGCCGGGGCCGCCGGCGGGAGCGGCACCGCCGCGGACCCGACCGACCACCGACCGGTCCCGACCGACCACCGACCGGTCCCGACCAACCGCGAGCTCGCCGCCGCCGTCGAGCAGCTCCAACGTCGCGTCGCCCACCTCGAACGCGAACTCAGGGTCGACGACACGGTGGACGGCGACCACGCCGGCACCGACCGGCCCGACGACCAGCGCGCCGACCGACCCGACGACCAGCGCGACGACCGACCCGGCGACTGAATGGCGCTACCGCGGATCGGCGGCGGTCAGTCCACCGCGGGATCGTGATCGAGCACGTCGAAGCGGGGCACGAACCCGGGCGGCGCCGCGGCCGGCTGGCGACGCCGCTCGCTCCACAGCACCGGCGCTCCGTCGGTCCGCCGCGTGAGGACGTAGCGGCGCTCGAGCCGCAAGCCGTCGGTCGGGACCACGGCGGGCTCGATCTGGTGCACCGGATCGGCACCTCGCCCGGGCGCGTCGTCACCGGCCTCCGCCGCGGGTCGGGCATCCGGATCGAGCAGCAGGTCGACCACGGGCTCGGGGGTGAGCGTGGTGCTCGGACCGGTGTGATCGGCGAGTCGGGCCTGGACGAACCGACGTCGCGGCTCGCCGTCGGGGCCGTCGACCTCATCGATGACGTAGGGGTGCCAGTGCTCCGGGACCGGTGGTGAAGGTCGGTAGCGCCAGTCGATCCGCGCCCGCGCGTCGATCGATCCGGGGGTCTCGAGTTCGGCCGCGGGCGTCGCGATCTCCCGCCCGTCGGCGCGGCGCTCCACCGCCCACAGCAGGTTCGCGTCCTCATCGATGCCGATGGCGACCTCGTCGCGCAACGGTCCGATCAGGGGGACCTGGACCCGGGGCCACACCAGCATCGAGGTGGCGGGCAAGCCGGCGACCTTGAACAGCGACCAGCCGTCCGAGGGCCCCGCGAGTTTCCAGGTGTCCCCGAACGAGTCGGTCACGGTGACCTCGTCGATGGTCACCAGCGCCCCTCCGGAGGTGTCGATCGGGAAGGTGAAGCGGTCGTCGGAGTGGCTGGCGAGCAGATCGGCGAGCAGCAGCGTGGCCAGGTGGGCCCGATCCGGTGCCTGGCCGCCGACATCCAGCGCCGCCTGCTCGAGTTCCCACCATCTCGGTGTCGGTGCTCCCGGATAACGGACCCGGGAGCACAACACCCGATGCCTGGTCACCCCGGCGTCGACGAGGTCCGTCAGGGAACCGTCCGTCTCGGCGTCCACGTGATACCAGTCGAGCCGTCCCCCCTCGTGCTCGACCAGCGGCAGCGCCACCTCACCGGCGCGGAGGTCGGCGTCGTAGGCGAAGGTGGCCGGATCCCAGGTGTCGCGGGGTTGCTCGTACGGTGGCTGCGACGGGAACCAGCTCTCCTTCAGGCCGAGCCGCTCACGATGGGTCCACAGCGCCCGTCCATCGGGGGCCCCGTCGAACACGTCGTAGGGCGGCGGCGGGTCGTCGATGCGCCACGGACCGTCGGTCGGCACCGCGACGCCGTGCTGTTTCGCCGCGATGACGACCTGCTGGCCGATGCGGATACGGCGGCCGAGCGTCCACCACTCGTCGGGTTCCGACTCGACCATGGCCTCCGGCGGCGTGGTCACCCCGTCGACCGTCACCGCGCGGCCGTCGACCGACAGCGGGCGGACCTGCCGGCGGAAGGTCACCTGCACGGGCGAGGCGGCGTCCTCACCCTGGTGCTCACCCAGCTGCCACTGCCGGCCCAGCATCCAGGCCGGGTCTGCGACCTCCGCGGCGAACCCACGGGCGAGGTCGCTGCGCAGCCCGGTCGGCTCGAGACGGTGCATACGGTCACGGATCCAGGCACTCACGACTCGTCCTTCCCGACGCGGGGATGGAGATCGACCGACGCGGCGTCGTGCGCCGGGAACAGAGCGGTCGGCAGGATCGCCGCGAGCTCACCGAGGTCATCCGGCGTCGCCATGCGCACCCGGGCCAGCAGCCGTACGTCCGCGACGATGCCGGCGAGCAGCTCACCGTCGAACTCCTGCCCCACCCGGGGTGGCACGGCCAGCAGGATCGCCTGCGGTGCCCGGGCGGCGGGGGCGTCGAACTCGAACGTGCCGGCCGCGGTGTGGCGCTCGTCGGGCACCGTTTCGGTCCAGTGGTCGACCATGCCGACCGCGAACGGGGTCGTCGCACCGGCCTTGCGCAGATCGGCACGGGTGTGGACGACCACCAGGCGTCGCTCGTCGGGTGCCGCACCGCTCGGATCCGACGTCGCCGGGAACGCCCCCTGCTGCCAGGGGTCGTCCGGGCGGTTGCTGAACGTCCGCTCGGCATCGCCGTGCATCGTGGCGATCAGTCGTCCGGCCTCCCGTCGGGTGCACGGGGCACGGACCGCGGCGATGATCGGCAGCCAGTCGTCGTCGAACCCGTCCGCCGGATCGAGCTGCTCGGGCAGGCGCGCGCGTCGATGCGTCGTGAGCACGGCGAGCTGCCCGGTCCGCGAGGCCAGGGTCCGCACCGCCTCGACGAGATCCTCGAGTTCGAGGTCGTCGACCGAGGCGACGTCGGTCGCGTCGGACGCCCCGGGTGACACCGGGGCCTGATCGAGCCGGCGCTGCAGGCGCTGCGCCACGGCCTGCAGGCGCTCGGCCGACGGTGGCAGGTCGGACGGACCATCGAGACTGATCCCCCACCGGCGCGCTGCGGTGAGCAGGTCCTCGCCGTCGTCACCGGCCGCGGCGGCGGCACCGAGGTCGGCGATCAGCTCAGCGGCCATGGTGCGCAGCGCCAGCAGTCGATCGCGCAGCTGTTGGGCACCGTCGTCCGCGGCCCCCGGTCGCGCGGTGGCGGTCGGGTCGTCGGCCAGTTCGTCGGCCCGGGCGGGTCGACCGAGCGAGGCGATGAGGGTGCGCGCCTGCTCGTAGCGCCGGCTGCCGTCGTGGGCGACGAGGCTCCCGTCGGCGGCGATCAGTGCCTCGAGCTGCCCGAGCGGGAGCCCGAGCGCGTCGATCGGTTCCAGCCCGACGTCGGCGAGGGTGATCGAGCTGGTGACGCCGGTGGCATCCTCGACCCGCCACCGCCACGCGTCCGCCGCCCCGAACGTCTCCCGCAGCAGGCGCGCGAGCGCCGGATCGGCCACCGCCCCGGGCCGCGAGGTGTCGAGCTCCTCGTCGAGTTCGAGGGCCACCAGCAGGGTGCTGCCGACCGCCCGTCCCTCCCGGCGACTGGTGAGCACGTCCAACGTCGGTGGTTGGGCGAGCCCGGCCGCGGCGTCCATCGCCGCGGCGGCGGCGTCGGGCCGACCGGCGACGATGTCGTGGATCCCCTCGGCGACCAGCAGATCGCCGTAGGCGTCGACCGCGGCACGCATCTGTTCGAGTGCCTCCCTGCCCCGCTGGGGCAGGTCGAGCGTGTCGATGTCCGCTTCGAGCAGACGTTGGCCGTCGCAGACCCGCCGCACCCCCAGCCCGCCACGGATCGGATACGCCCGCCGCAGCGCCGCCACACTCGACCGGTCACCGACGGCGCGTTCCACCTCGGCACCGATGGCCTCGGAGAGGTTGCGTCCCTCCCGCACCAGCCGCGCCAGCCGCTCGGCGGCCCGCGCGGTGGTCGAATCGACCTGTAGATCCCACCGTCCGGGCCCGCCGGCGTCCGCGGTGGACACGCTGCGATCGTGCAGGATGGCGGCCGTCGTCGCCTGGCCGTCCGAGGGGGCGAGCAGCAGCGTGCCGCGCGTGCCGTCGACCGGATCACGCTCCCGCGGTCGCGGGGCATCGACCCACCCGAACGCGCCGAGCTGCAAGCGCAGTGGCATGGCGTCCTCACGCGCGGTGACGTCCAGCACGCCCCGGATACGACGCCACGCAGGGGCACCCACCCACGGGTCGAGCCGGTGGCTCGCCGTGTCGATCACCGCGCGCAGCGCCCGATCGAGCTCATCGGCGGATCCGAGCTGGTCGAGGTCCGCGAGCGCTGACAGACCGTCGGTGACGCGCCGCAGCGCCCGCAGCGCCGGCGTGTCCCCGTCGAGCTGCTCGGGTGTGAGACTCGACACCAGCCCGCGCAGCCGCCCCGGGGCCCACGTGAAGGGGGTCGCCGGTTCCAGCAACGGGGCGTCGTCGCCGTCGCGTTCACGTGCCACGTCAGCCAGCGCCAGCTGCAGCGACCGCAGCGCGAGACGGAGCAGCAGGGCATCGATGGTGCCGTCGCCACGCTCGAGCACGTCGAGCCGGGCCAATGCGGCGGGCTCGGTACGCGACCGGTCGACCAGGGCACGCAGCGCGGCGTGTGCGGCGGCGACGTCGCCGTCAGGACCGAACATCGACAGCCGCAACGGCCGCTGGTGGGCGACACCGGAGTAGTGACGGTTCGCCGTGATGCCCAACGAGGCGACGACCGGGTTGGCCTGGTGCCACTGCGCCAGGGCCTCCGCCATGGTCAGTGGGGCACCGGCCCCCCAACCCAGCAGCCCGCTCAACACGTCGTGGATCGTCGCTCCCGCGACCTCGGCCTCCAGCGAGTCCTGGCGGCGGACACCGAGCCGTGGCGCCGTCGGCGTCTGCGCCAGACGGTCCAGCAGACCGGCGGCATCGACCCCCTGCACGTTGCCGTGCTGCGTCGCGGCCACCGCCCACAGCTCCCGGAGTTTGCGGAGCGCGCCGACGAGCCCCTGCTCGAGCGGCGGTTCACCCGCCAGCACCTCCCACTGGCGCAGATCGGTCACCGGCAGCAGCCCGTAGGGCTGCCGGCCGATGCGCAGGGTGGGCAGCGGCCCCTGCGGCCGCAGGGCATGGCCGGCCCAGGCACCCAACGTCCGCATGTCACCGGGTGCGCCGACACCGAGCACCTCGCCGAGCCCGAACCCCCACAGCGCCGGCCACAGACCGTTGACCATCGGTCCCGCGGGCAGACCCGTGTCCCCGGGCAACGCACCGAGCGCGTCGCGATCACCGGTGAGCAGGACACTGAGCTGCTGTTGGGCAGCGTCAGGCTCCTCATCACGCAACGATCCCCATCGCTTCGCATCGAACTCGTAGGGGGCCGCCGGCTCGCCGGCGACCGTCGCGGTCGGGATCCCCGGGGCGATCGTGCCGAGCAGCCCGCTGTCGCGATGGTCGGCGAACAGTCCCCCGGGCGAGTCGTGGCTGATCCCGACCACGAACAACGCGTCGAGGTCGTCGATGTCGACCGGTGGCGTTCCCGCCGCGCCATCGAGTGGGATGACCGCGCCGAGTCCCACCTTGCAGGCCACGTCGAACGACTCCCACCACCGCGGTTCGGTGTCCGGCACCTGCGGCCCGTCGTCCGACGTGTCGTTCGAGGTATCGGTCCCCGGCAGCCCGCCGTCCGGCGTGCCGCCGCCGGTGCCGGCCATGGGCAGGTCGATCGTGAGCCGGTCGTGGTCGATCGCGGTGGTCGTCAGCAGCCGCCGCTGACCGTCGCTGCGTTGTGCCCAGATCTCCAGACGATCGGGGAACAGCTCCAGCTGCGGGAACCGGGGGCGGTCGTCGGGGCGCAACTCGATGCGTGGCGGATCATCCACCTCACCTCGCAGCTGTGGCCCGAACGTCCGCTCCAGCCAGGCGGCACGGGGACCGCCGTGCGCGGTCGCGAACCGGTGCCACGCACGCTCCGCCTCCCCACGCTCGACCCGCTCGAGGTAGCGCTTCAACGCGTCGACCTCGACGGCGGTCGGTCGCGGGTCGTGACGGGAGAGCCACAGGTCGTCGGGGATGATGCGCACCCGCAGGACCCCCGCGTCGAACCGGGTCTCGAGCCGCAGCGGCAGCATCACCCCGATGGGGACCCGCCCGAGCTCCATCGGTGCATCGCCAGGATCCGGCACCGGCTTCGGGGTGTCACCGGGCTTCGGCTTGGGCTTGGGATCGTGCCCGGGCTTGGGGTCCTGCCCCGGCTTCGGCTCGTCACCGGGCTCGGGCTCCTGCCCCGGCTTGGCGTCGTCACCGGGCTCGGGGCCCTGCCCCGGCTTCGGCTCGTCGGGCTTGGTCGGCAACTCGTCGCGCTGCAGGGTCTCACGCTCGTCCGCCGGATCGGGCTCCGGTTCGGCGTCGTCGGTGACCGGATCACGGACCGGGTGCCCGTCCCCGGCCGGGTCACGGACCCGGCCGCCGGCCCGGCCCCGCCCCTCGCGCGCCGCCCGTTCCGCGCGTACCAGCGCGCGGAGTTCCGCCTGCAGCGTCCGTTGCCGGGCGAGCAGCTTGGCCCGCCGGGGCGAGAAGCTGGCCTGTCGCCGCAGTTCCCGCTCGATGCGCTGCAGCTCCGCGCGGATGCGGTCGGCCTCGGTGCGGTCGGTCATGTGGCGTCCCCCGCGGGCTCGACGTCGGGCTCGTCCGTATCCGGTGATGCTGGGGCGAGCTGCCCGCCGCGGAGCAGCACACGGATCGGATCGGCGAACAACGCCTCGGCGACGTCGGCCCCGGCGTCGGGCAGCGCGGCCAGCAGCGGTTCGACCACCTCGGGGGAACCGTCGTCGGCCACCTCGATGTCGGCGGCGGGGTGTCGGAAGCGGTACCCGCTCGGCGACTCCTCGAACACGACCCACCAGTCACCCAACCGATCGGGCGCGACCCCCTGGAAGCCCAGGAAGACGGCGTCCTCGCCCAACGAGCCCCGGAAGGTGGGGAACCGCGCGGCCTCCGACGCGTCGGTCGCGTCCGCGGCCGAGACGGTCGGCAGCTGCGGGCCGTCGTCGTCGCCGGGCACCAGGAAGATCAGCGTCGCCGGATAGCGCAGCAGCAACTCGCTGCGCACCACCAGCACGAGGTCACCGTCGTCGTCCGCGTCGGACGACGGGCGGTGGGCGGGGTCACCCAGCGGCGTGTCGCGCCCCCACTGACCGATCTCGATGATGTCGTCGAGCCGACCACCGGCGGCGTCCTGCTCGTCGATGCGGTTCCAGAACGTGCGGACCGGGGTGCATCCGGCACTGATCCGCAGGTTGCGCCACCGCAGGACCTCGAGGGTGGTCGTGTTCAGCCCGGTCAGGAGGGCATCGGTGAAACTCGCGTTGGTGGTCACGGCCATCACTGCGTCGTCCGGGGCCGCGTCGAGCCCGGGGAGCAGCCAACTGCCGGCGTACTCGTCGAGCAGTCGCCAGACCTCGATGTCGAGTCCGGGGCAGAACTCGGGCGCGGTCAGCGGCGCGTCGATGTCCAGCTCGGGTATCCGGTCGAACACCTGTCGCCGGGCGCTGGACGCCGGGTCCCGCGGATCGAAGGCGGCGGTGGCCGCCGCAGCGAGGGCCTCGAGATCCACCGGCCGGCACGGCGGCTGCTCCGGCGCGGGCGGCTCCTCGAACGCGCGCAGCACGTCGAGCAACGCGCGCAGCCCACCAGCGCCGGCCGGATCGTCCTTCGACGCAGGCGGCTCGTCCTTCGCCGGGGCGTCCTTCGATCCCGGTCCCTCGCGCGTCGCCGGATCGTCCTTCGACGCGGGCTCCTCGTCCCGACGGTCGGGCTGCGCCTCGTGCCGATCATCGGCCGCACGTCCGTCGGACGGTCCCTGCAGCCACGCCTCGAGTCGCGCCAGTGCCGTGCGCACGTCCTCGCGCCGCTGCTCCGTCGCCTCGTCGTCGCCCAGCGGCCCGTCACCCCCAGCCAGTGCCTGTGCGATCAGTACGTCGATGATCAGCCGCCACGGCAGCGCGCCACCCGAGGCGAGGCGCTTCTTCACGGCCTCCAGTGCGCGATCGTCGAGCCCGGCCTTCGCCAGCCGGTCCACCACCGACCGCAGGTCGAGCTTGCCGGTGGCGATCGCCTCCTCGAACGCCGTGACGAGCTTGCCGATGTCGCGCCGGGCGAACGGCGAGGGCACGAGCCCGCTGCGCGCGGGGGCCGGGGGCGGCGGGCAGGTGTTCGCGGCCGCGAACCGGGCGTCGTCCTCACCGGCGTTCGCCGCCGCGAGCGCGCTGCGCGCCGGGCCCCGGCGCAGCGCCCGCCGGGCCGCGGTCGAGAACCATCCGGGTGGCAGGGGCCGGTCCGGGGCGGTCGCGAGCGCGTCGAACGAACCCTGGTCGGTCATGACCCGCCGCAGCGCCGGTCCGAACAGCAGCAGACGACCCGCCGGATCGTCGGCACCTGGCACCCGACGGTCCAACAACCGACCCGAGGTCTGCACGCCGAGCGCCAGATTCGCGATCCGTCGGGCCACGGCGTCGAGCGCACCGGCCTGGCGTCCGGCCTCGGCGGCGAGATGATCCTGACGCTCCCGCGCGATGGCGGCTCCGAGTCCGGCGGCACCACGGTGTCGGGGGTCGAGGTTGAGGTCCGCACCCCACGTCGTGTCCAGCGGATCGTCGCTGCGCCAGGGTGCGCCGTAGCGGGGCATGCTGATGATCGGGCGACCGGCATGGTCGCGTGCACGCACCGGCACCATGTCGCCATCGGCATCGGCATCGCCATCCGGGCCCGCGGGCGGGCCGGCGGCAGCCTGCGGCCCCGGGCCCGACGGGTCGTCGAAGGGACCGAGCAGCCCGGCGAGGTCGTCGGCCATCGCGCCGGGCAGCGGCTGCACCGTCCGGCCGAGGGGGGCCAGGGCCCCGTGTGCCTCCAGGGGCTCGAGCCCGCCGGTCCGGTCGTTGCGGACCTGCACGGTGCCGTCCTCGACACGCAGCTGGTGGGGTTGCAGTCGACGGGCCAGGCTCAGGAAGTCACCGTCGGGTCCGGTGCGGAACCGCCAGTGATCGAGGCAGTCGACCTCCACCGGCGCATCGGGTGCCGCCGGCCAGGCATCGACCACCAGGTCGTCGGCGTCCGCCTGCTCCACCACACGCCAACCCGGCACGAGGACCGCGAGGTAGTCGGTGTCCTCGGCCAGCGCGACGGGTGAGAGCACCCGGGCGTGGCTGGTGCCGTTGGCCTCCTGGACGTGACACCACCGGCCGGACGACACCAGCGGATGCGCCGCCAGGACCGCCGCGTCGATGCGGGCACTGCCGTCGCCGAGGGCGATCTGATCGGTCCGTCCGACGACCAGCACCAACCAGGGGCGCAGCGCTTCGTCGCCGGCCACCGGGCCGCTCGGGGTCAGGGCCCACGGCAGCCCGGGGTCCACGAACTCCACGTACGGACACATCGTGGTCTCCGCTGCCCGGGCCCCGGCAGCGGGCGAACGGTGCAGGATCGCCTCGGGCGCGAGTCCCTCGGCGTCGGCGGGTCCGGCCAGCAGGAACGTGGGTGCGCCCTGTCGGATCCCGACCTGCGCACCGTCGACGCCGTGCGTGCGCAGGGTCAGTTCGGTCGACGCCGTCGTCCGGCCGTTGTCCGTCCCGGTGGCCAGCCGGGTCGCCCCGGGCCGACGCCACGATCGGAACGTCAGTGCATCGACCACGGGGACTCCAGGGAGGTCGGCGACGTCGTGTCGCGGCGGACCGGCACGGCGACCGGGTGCTGGTCCCGGTCGGCTCGGACGGGCTCTCGGATGGGCTGGTGGTGTCGGCGGTCGGGCATCTAGAAGGCCGGCACGGCGACGTGGTCGTCGTGCACGATGACGGCACCGCCGCCGTCGTGACGCACCATCTGGTGTGCCTGGGCCTCGGACAGCGCCGTGTCGAGGCGCTGGCCGGCCGCATCCCGGCGCTCCCAGTGCAGTGCGGTGACCGTGAACGCCCTGGCTCGGGTCGGACGGCCGGGCTGCAGCCCGTCGCCGGCATCGACGAGCCAACCGGGCAGCGCGAACGCGGCCCCCACGGGATTGCCGAGCACCACCGTGTCGGGCACCGGGATCTCGAACTCGTGGAAATCCACCCCGCGGTCGACCGCGATGGCCTGCACCGGCTCGGCGGCGCTGATGACCAGCCCGGCGGCGTAGCGGTCGAACGCCGATCGGTCCAGCTTCTCCGCGTCGCTGAGCTCGATGAACATCGCCGCCGCGAAGTCGTCGTCGACGGTCGGCGCCCCCGCGTCGTCACTCGCCACCTCGATGCCGTCACCGCCGGCCGCACCGATGCTGATCCGCTGGGCCTGGTCGAGCGGGACCCCGTGGAAGGACTCGAGCAGCAGTTCGAGCGGCGCGCGGGACTGCGACCAGACGAGCGCGCCGCCGGGGGCGAGCACCGCCTGCTCGGGCTCGCCGTGCACCTCGATGGTGATCTGGTCCGACGCACCGCGGACCGCGAGGTTGCGCGGATCGGCGAGCTCGGTCTCGAGTTCCGCGACCAGACTCTCGATGGTCTCGAGCGGGGCCGGGTCCGGATCGCCGAAGGTGAAGCTGCCACTCCAGGAGATGGAGAAGAACAGCACCTCGAGCTCGAGTTCGCCGACGAATTCGACCGGCCCCGGGCCCGTGAGTTCACCGCGGACCTTGACGCTGGCCAGGCTCCGCGAGCGGTAGGTGATGCGCACGCTGGCGCGCAGGTCGAGCTCGAACGAGAAGGGCTGGAACCGGATCAGGACATCGAACCCGAAGCCGCCCTCGGCGATGAAGCCACCGGCACGCAGGATCAGTTGGGCGTCCGCACCGAGCTGCAGGGTGTTCGAGGTGAACGCGACGTAGGCCTCGAAGCGGAAGTAGAGGTTGTCGCTCGGCGTGCCCCGCGTCATGGCGATGCGCGTGAGGCTCGACGGGAACACCAGCGGTGCCGGGTCGTAGCGGGGATGGAACCCGCCGATGCTCATGACCACGTTCGGGTCGTCGCCCCAGTCGAGGCGGAACGCCGCACCGCCGGTCAACTCGAACACCTGGAACAGCTGCGAGTCCACGAGCACGGCGTCGAACTCGAGTCGCCGCCGGGTGAGGTCGAGCACCCCGATCAGGTCCAACCGCAACTGCGCGAGCGGATCGCCGCCGCCCGGCGCGTCGACGACCGCGCGCGCGCTGCCGAGCAGCACCACCTTCGAGAAGCTGGGCAACTCGACGAAGATGCCGAGGTCGAGGGTGACGATCGTCGTCCACGAGAGTTGGAGTGTGGGGCCGACGACGTGGACGCCGGCGGTCGGTGGGAACACCGCGCTGAGGTCGTCGATCAGACTGGCCGCGTCCTCGAGCGGGTCCTCGGGCGCGAGGAGGTTGCCCACCGTGCCGCTCGCGAATCGCTCCCGCAGTGTGTCGACGTCCAGCCGCCGGTTGATGCCGATCAGACCGCCCGCCCCGGTCAGCGCGAAGCCGAACGGCAGGGCGATGGGTGGGAAGTCGGCGGCGATGACCAGCAGCAGCGAGTAGCCGCTGGCACCGTCGGGCAGCTGGGTGTCGAGAATGCCGATGGTGCGCAGCCCGATCGCACCGATCCCGAGGTGCAGCATCCCGGAATAGCGCCCGGTGTCGGGGTCGTGGTCGATGAACCCGGCACCGCTGACCGGCCCCGCGTCGATCCCCAGCCCGATGCCCGTCGGCGGCAGGAACGCCGGCTGGAAGCCGAACGGGCCGAGGTCGTCGCCCTCGAAGCTCAGCACCACCTCGGCCCCGACACCGGCGACCGTGGCCTGCACCGGTCCGAGCCGCAGGCCGGCCCCCGCGCGGGCGCTGAGACCGATGCCGTCGGCGTCGATGGTGATGCCGAGCACGATGCGTTGCAGCGTCGCGGGTCCGAGCTGCAACGCGAGCGGGACGGTCACCTCCAGGCCGGCCCCACCCTCGAGCGTCAGGCCGTCGGGACCCCAGTGCGCGTCGAGGTCGACCTCGACGGTGAGGTCGTCGGGCAGGAAGGCGGCGAGGAAGCCGTCGGCCGCGGACAGCTCGATGACCAGGGCCCCACCGATGAGCTTCGCGCCGACGCTCAGCTCGGCCCCCAGCCCCGTCCCCCCGCTGAGCCCGGCATCGGCGCGGAAGTCGAGCCCGGCGCGGATCGACCACGCATCGGCGACGAGTCGCGTGCCGTCCTCGTCACCGAGCAGGATGACCTCGTCGGCGCCACCGGGGTTCCCGGCGACGAGCTCGAGCGACCCGGTGACCTCGCCCGTCGGCTCGACCGGCACCACCGTCATGGGGGCTTCGATCCGCAGCCCGGCACCGAGCGCGAGCGACCCGGACGCCTCGAGCGCGACGGTGGTGCCGTCGTCGGCGGCGGCGAGCTCGATCGAACCGCCACTGACCGCGCCGTCCTCGTCGAGGGCCAGCAGCAACTCGATGGCGGTCGGCAGGTCCTCGCTCGGCGCGGCCCGGAACGCCATGGAGCGCAGCTCACCGGTGACGCCGTCCACGACCACGGGGAGTCCGAGTTGCACGAGCAGGCGTCGCAGCGGCCGTGTCAACAGCCGCAGATCGAGCGGCTCGTCCGGATCGCCCCAGCCATGGACGTCCGTGAGGAGCTGCACGGGGTCATCGACGAGATCACCGAGCCGGTCGAGCCGCACCTCGATGCGGTCGTAGCTCTGACGGTCACCATTGCGCGGGACCGGGGTCCGCTCGACGATGCCGAGCAGCGACAGACACTCGACGAGCACCGGACGGGTGCGCTCCAGGTGGGTGACCACGAGCAGATCGAGCAACCGCCGGGGCAACGCGGTGAGCAGGCCCTCGGGGTCGTCGACGTCGTCGAGTGCCTGCTGGACATCGGCGGCCAGATCCTGGACGGCGTCGACGATCTGCATGGCCGACACCAGCACGGCGGCCGTGGCAGCCGCCCGGTCGGTTCCCGACGCGTCGGCGTCCTCGAACACCTCGACCAGCGCCGTGAGGTCGAGGTCGAGCTGGGTCAGCGCGCCCGCGACGTCCGCCGGATCCGGGTCGGAACCGACCTCATCGAGCACGGGCCCCGGCGGCAGACCGAGGTCGACGAACATGCCGACGACGCGCTCGGCGTCGGCGAACGCCGGCCCCACGGCCCGGATGAGACCGCCGACCTCGAGTGCCACGCGCGCGGAGGTGCCGATGCTCATGACGGCCACGTCGAGCGGGTTGGCCGGCTCACTGGGACGCTTCCCGCACGTGATCGAGGAGGAACGTCCTGATGCCGTCGGCGCAGGCGACACAGAAGTCGTGGTCACGGTCGTAGCGCATCATGCAGTTCCACTGCGCCCGCCACGACTTGCAGCGACCCCGCAGGGTCCCTTCGAACGCCCCGACCAACTCGTCGTCCACCAGCGGCCGCGGGGGAACGAGCGGCGAGGGGTTGGGGTACTCCACCCGTCCGTCGACGACGTCGCACTCCTCCTTCCGGAACGACGACCACGTGGCACCGAGATGCTGCGACCACGGCACGTGGCGCGTGTCGATGTCGTAGTCGCTGTAGGCGACGTTCGGGGCCGAGGGCTCGACGAAGGCCTGCCGCAAGGATCCGAAGAACCAGTGCCGGTCCGGCTCCTTGTCCGAGGTGCACGCCTCGTACTCGTCGGTGAGCCCCATCATGTGGCCGATCTCGTGGATCACGACCCCGGGCTCCGAGCCGATGTTGACCCCTGCGGTGTCCCCCAGGGCCAGGCCACCGCGGATGTCGGCGTTGCCGATGATCACGGTCGCGTCCCACGGCGGCACGGCGATGTCCAGGAACCGCTGGTGGCGGGTGCGATCCCAGTAGGGAAAGGCCTGCTCCCCCAGGCGACCCAGCGTCATCCCGAACGGCGTCCGCGCGGCGTGATTCATCGGACCCAGGGTGCTGTCCCGCAGACCACTGACCGGCGAGCTGATGTTGATGCGTACGGGACTGATCGCCCGCCAGTACCACTCGCTGCTCGCGAAGGGCTCCGAGTTCATGAGCTGGTGGAGGACGTCATCGACGTAGCCGTTGTAGACATCCTGCTCGGCCTCGGTGAAGCCGTCCGGAACGAACACCAGCGTCCACTGCAACGCGTCCAGCGCAGGTGTGCCGGCAGATGGCCCGAGGCGCCGATCGGTTCGGGACGCTGGCGGGATGTCGTCGGCGGGTTCGGCGTCATCGAAGGACGGTGTGTCCGGCAGGTCCGGATCCTCGGCATCCGCGCAATCGACGAACCAGACGTCGTCATCGTCATCGTCGTCGGCGACGTGCCCCGGGGTGATGAAAGGGAGATGGGTGATCGGACTACTCCTCGTGGCCGACGTCAGACGTTGGGCAGGAGGTTCGGCCACGGGAATCGCGCGAACTCCTGGATGCCGCCCGGACTCATCCCCACGGACAGCGTGGGCGGCACCTCGTCGGGGCTGGCGAGCAGGACGACCTCCAGCACGTCGGTCCGCCTGGGGACGACGACGCGGAACTCCCCGGGCTCGACGTCCGCGACGCTGGTGAGCGGACCGTCGCCGTTGGGCTGTCGGACGGGGAACGTGCCCGGCATCGGCGTGCGGAGCCGTCGCCGGTAGAGCATCACGTCCTGATCGCCGCGCAGCTCGAGGAAGGTGCCGGTCATGAACTCGGGTTGCCCATCGACGCTGACGGGCACGTGCTTGTCGAGGTCGAAGCAGTCCTCGGCCAGCAGCTGGACCCGATCGGCACCGGGATCATCGCTCGGCGCGTGGGCGAACACGAGCTTGCGTGCATCGGTACCTGCGAACGGCAAGAAACCCCCGAAACCCGAGAACGCTGTGCGGCAGAGACGTGCAGTCGGGTCCGACCTCGCGATGTGCCCCGCAGCCGTTGCCCGTCAACCCAGCCTCGTCGGGCGTGTTGCGCACGTCAAGGGCGGTGACCGGCACGAGCCCCTAGTCGGCAAGCGGCCAGAGCACGTGCCCGTGCGCTGCACGCCACCCCCGGCGTGAACCGGTCGTCAGGAACCCTCGGCATCGAGCACGAACACCCGGACCGCGTAGCCGGTGGCCGGGTCGACCCGGGCGAAGTAGGCACTCGGCTCGACGCCGACGATGGCGGCCACCTCGGCGCGGAAGTCGTCGCTGGTCGCCTGGTGCAGCGCCTCGTGGTGCGCGGTGATCGCGGACACCACCCCCCGTTCGCGCAGGGTCCGGTCGGAGGTCGTCAGCGTGTCGAGGCTCAACACCGTGATCACCTGCGGCGATCCCTCGCCGACCGTGACCCGCACGGAGCTGGGCCCGCGGCCGTAGAAGTCGCGTTCCAGACGGGTCACGGCCTCACCGATCGCGGCCCGCTGGTCCTTGTCGATCGCCACCATGTCCTCCTCGTCAACACCGTCGGAGCGTGCGCTGCGACTCGCACAACGCGCGCGACCGACCACGAGGAGTAGGCTAACCGTGTTGGGTCCCGCGGCCGTCTCGACGGTCACGGGATTCGGCACGGACGATGAGACCCGCGGACGGCGAGTGGACGTGTGAGCGTCGGCGCGCAGCCCGCGGGTACGGCCTGGGGAGGTCCGTCCGGGTACTCGTCAGGGCGTCTCGGCATGCCGATGCGCGCCCGGAAGGGTGTTCGCCGACCTCTCCTCGACCAGAGGTCTGCACATGCACCCCGACCGCTATGACGCCATGCGCGCTTCGCGCGACCTGCGCCCCCGCGAGACCGCGGCACTGGTCCGTGAGGTGGCCGCCGACCGCGCCCTGTGGCGCGCCCTCGTCCGCCACGATCCGGACGAGCGGTGGCATCGTCGCCTGCTGTGGACACCGCATGTCGAGGTCTACCTGCTCGGCTGGACCGCCGAACAGGACACCCGCATGCACGACCACGGCGGCTCCGTCGGGGCGTTCATGGTGACCGAGGGACGCCTGTTCGAGGACCGGTCGCGGGCCGGCTCCACCCGGATCCGCACCGTGGATCACACGTCCGGCACCGTGGTCCGGTTCGACGCCGACCACGTGCACAACCTGGGCAACCGCGGCCCGGAGCCGGCCACCAGCATCCACGCCTACTCGCCGCCGCTGCCGTTCATGCGCTTCTACGAGCCCGACGACGAGGGCCGGCTGCGCGCGGTCTACCAGCTCGCCGTCGACGGCCCCGAGCCGGACGACGCCGCGACGCCCACGCTGCTGGGCGACGCGGTGCCCACCGGCCCGGGCGGGTCGGCGATGCCCAGCGCCCGCGAGCGCATCGCCGCGAGCGCGCGACACGCGGGCGCGCCGCACGCCGGCGCGGGGCGGTCGGGCTCATGACGTCGACCGACGTGCAGCCCGGTCCCGCGCTCGCCCACCGCGACGATGTGCCCGACGGGTCAGCGACCGGCATCGACGCGATGCTGGCGCGCGCCCGGGCCGAACTCGACCGGCTCGGACCCGAGGCGGCGGCCGCGGCGGCCGCGGACGGTGCCGTCCTGGTCGACATCCGGCCGCAGGCGCAGCGTCGCCGCGAGGGCGAGATCCCGGATGCCCTGATCATCGAACGCAACGTGCTCGAGTGGCGGTTCGACCCGACCCACCCGGCCCGGCTCGGAATCGCCACCCACGGGCTCGAGGTGATCGTGTTCTGTTCGGAGGGCTACACCTCGTCGCTGGCCGCGGCGAGTCTGCAGCAGATCGGGCTGCCCCACGCCACGGACATGGATGGCGGTTTCGTGGCCTGGCGGGCCGCCGGGTTGCCGACCGTGCCGGGTGGGCGACCGGCCGACGGCTGAAGAGCGCCCACCGGGGGCTGAGCCCCGCACGCTCAGGCGCGGCCGCCCGGACGACCGGCGATCAGGCCGGCCACCCCGGCCGACGCCATGAAGCTGAACAGGCCGGCCGCGCCGAGAAGCGGGTTCATCGCGGCGACCACGGCCAACGCCAGCGCGCCGCCGACGACCAACAGCCCGAACGCGCCCAGCGAGGATGATCGCAGCGACCACACGCAGCCCACCAGCCCGAGCACGAAACTGGTGCCGGCGACGAGCAGGATCAGAAGGCGATCGTCGGGCTCGCCCCGCACCACCACGAGCACGACGACCCCGATCGCCACGAGGCTCAGGATCGCGGTCCCGAACGGCCCGGTCGCGGGCAACCCGGCGAGGCCGCTGACCGGCTCCGGGTCAGGTGGACCCGCTTCCCGTCGCCGCTCGGCTCCCATCCGTGTCTCCACGCGCCATCGTGTCCCAGGCCCTGCGACGTCATCGAGTCGGCTGCTCGGACCCCGTTGACGCGACGAACCGGTCGACCGGGGTCGGCGAACCCATCGTTCAGCGGCCGTCATCGCCGGGTCGACGCAGGCTGACCGGCGGTCCGAGCACCTCACGCAGCAGGATCGCCTGCCGCAGGGCCCGGGGCGAGTTCAACGACCGGCGGAGCCGGTGCGTGGCGGACGGCACGGTGCGCTGCTCCGGTTCGGCGGCACGGCGCGCAGCCCGCTCCCGCACGGCCTGCGGTCGGTCGGCATCGCGCTGGGTCGGTGTCTGGCGCTGGGCGTTCGGGCGGCCACCCGAGCCGCCGCGGGGACCACGACCCGGCCGCGCACCAGGTGCCGGCTCCTGCCCGGAGGTGGGCGTGGCGGCCTCCGGGGGTGGCGGTGGCGGTGGGGTCTGGGCGGAACCCGGCGCATCGCCCGATCGGACGGGCGCACGGTTGCCCCGGGACGGGAGATTCGCGCTCATCGTCTCGCTCCTCGCTGCCGGTGGTGACCGATCCGGATCGGATTCGATCAGGGCCGGGTCGGACGCGGTCGGGCCGTCGACCCCGTCTCACGGGTGGTCCGCGGGCTCAGTCCTCGTCGTTTGCGATCGAACCGCGCATGCGCGTGTCGGCCTGGACGTTGTCCATCCGGTAGCTGTCCATGACCCCGAGGTTGCCGCTGCGCAACGCTTCGGCCAACGCGCGGGGCACCTCGGCTTCTGCCTCGACGACGCGGGCGCGCATCTCCTGTTCCTCGGCGACGGCCATCGCGCGCCGCTCCTCGGCCTTGGCCTGGGCGATGTTCTTGTCCGCCTCGGCCTGGTCGGTCT
>CAYTLZ010000029.1:0-25324 GCA_964438785.1 uncultured Actinomycetota bacterium
GCACGGCACCGACTCCGTGGTCGCGCTCGCCCGCGAGGCGGTCGCGGTGGGGCTTGGCGGCATGATCCTGTTCGGCATCCCGGCGACCAAGGACGCGGCCGGGGGACGCGGCTGGGACCCGGACGGACCGGTGCCGGTCGCGTTGCGGGCCATCCGCGACGCCGTGGGTGACGGGCTGGTGCTGTGGGCGGACGTGTGCCAGTGCGAGTACACCGACCACGGCCACTGCGGGCCACTCGATGCGTCCGGTCGGGTCGTGAACGACGAGGCGGTCGCCGCCTACGTCCGTGACGCGGTGGCCTACGCGGACGCGGGGGCCGATCTCGTCGCCCCGTCGGGGATGATGGACGGACAGGTCGGCGCGATCCGCAGCGGCCTCGACGCCGCCGGCCACGACCAGACCGGGATCGTCGCCTATGCGGCGAAGTACGCCTCGGCGTTCTACGGGCCGTTCCGCGACGCGGCCGAGTCGACGATGCAGGACGGTGACCGGGCGGGACACCAGATGGATCCCGCCAACGCCCGCGAGGCGCGCCGCGAACTGGAGCTCGATCTGGCCGAGGGGGCCGACGCCCTGATGGTGAAGCCGGCCCTGCCCTACCTCGACGTCGTCGCCGCCGCCCGCGCGGCCCATGACGTGCCGATCGCGGCGTATCAGGTGTCCGGCGAGTACGCGATGATCCGGGCCGCGGGCCAGAACGGCTGGCTCGACGACGACCGGGCGATGCGTGAGGCCGTGGGCTCGATCGTGCGTGCCGGGGCCGATCAGGTCCTGACCTATGCGGCCATCGAGCTGGCCCGCGCGATCCACGACGGGCGCGGTTGAGCGTTGGAGGCCATCATCGAACCCCTGCCGGCACCCGACTGGCTCCGTGACGTCCCGCTCGCCCATCGTGGCCTGCACGGCGGGGACCGCCCCGAGAACTCGCTGGTCGCCTTCACTGCGGCCGCCGCGGCCGGCTACGGCGTGGAGCTCGACGTGCATCTGAGCCGTGACGAGATCCCGGTCGTCGCCCACGACGCCTCCCTGGCCCGGATCGCGGGCATCGACCGGCGGATCGGGCAGCTGACCGCCGCGGAGCTGCGCGAGATCGAGCTCGGCGACAGCGGGGAGCGCATCCCGACCCTCGCCGAGTCGCTCGAGGTCCTGCGTGACGTGCCGGTCATGGTGGAACTCAAGTCCAACCGGCCCCGGGCCGGCCGACTCGAGGAGCAGACGGCCGCGGCGCTCGATGCCCACGGCGGTCCGCACTGTGTGGCGAGCTTCAATCCGGTCGCGGTGAAGTGGTTCCACGACCACCGGCCCGAGGTGGTCCGCGTGCTGACGGCGACGGCCCGCAACGACGGGTGGCTGTCCGCCGCGATCGGCCGGCGGCTGGCCGAGCTGAAGGACCTGGGCAAGGTGCGTCCCCATGCGGTCAGCTACGACCTGCAGAGCCTGCCGCATGCGGCGCCGGGTGCGTGGCGGGCCGCCGGCGGGCTGTTGGTCACCTGGACCGCGGTCGGTACGGCCGGGGTCGAGCGTGGCCGTACGGTGGCGGACAACATCATCTTCGAGGATGCCCTGCCCGACCGGTGAGCGGTTCGGGTTCCGGACGGCCGGGGCTTCCGGTCCGAACGGGGCGGACCGACCGAGCGATCACGACGCGAGCCCGGACCCCGCGCGCCGGGGCCGGGGACGACCAGGAGACGACCCATGGGCCACGACGCTTCCGACCGCCTCTTCGCCCGGGCGCGGGCCTCCATCCCCGGGGGGGTCAACTCGCCGGTGCGGGCCTTCAACTCGGTCGGTGGGACGCCACGCTTCATCGCCCGTGGCGAGGGTGCCACCCTGATCGATGCCGACGGCAACCGCTACATCGACCTGGTCAACTCGTGGGGACCGTTGCTGTTCGGCCACGCGCGCCGCGAGGTGCTCGATGCCGCCACCGCCGCGCTCGGCCGGGGGTCGTCGTTCGGTGCGCCGACCGAGGGCGAGGTGCGGCTCGCGGAGGCGATCATCGATGCGGTGCCCTCGATCGAGAAGGTGCGGCTGGTCAACTCGGGGACCGAAGCGGGCATGAGCGCCGTCCGTCTGGCGCGGGGGGCGACGGGCCGCGACAAGCTGCTGAAGTTCGTCGGGCACTACCACGGGCACTCCGACGCGCTGCTGGTCGCGGCCGGCTCGGGGGTCGCCACGCTCGGGATCCCGGGCTCCCCGGGTGTCACCGAGGGCGCGGCCAAGGACACGATCCTGGTGCCGTGGAACGACGAGCAGGCGGTCCGCGACGCGATCGCGACCCACGGCGACGAACTCGCCGCGATCCTGTGCGAGCCGGTCCCGGCCAACATGAATCTCGTCCCACCGCAGGAGGGGTTCCTCGCCTTCCTGCGTGAGCAGGCCGATGCCACTGGGGCCGTGCTGGTCTACGACGAGGTCATCTCCGGCTTCCGCCTCGCCCGGGGCGGTGCCCAGCAGATGCACGGCGTCATGCCCGACATCACGGTGCTCGGCAAGATCGTCGGTGGGGGCTTTCCGCTGGCGGCCTTCGGCGGGCGTGCGGATCTGATGGACCACCTCGCACCCGACGGGCCGGTCTACCAGGCCGGCACCCTGTCGGGGAATCCCGTGGCGGTCGCGGCCGGGCTCGCGCAGCTCGAGCTGCTCACCGACGACGTCTACGAGTGTCTCGACGGGGCCACCCGGATCATCGCCGACGGGTTCACCGATGCGTTCGCCGCGGCCGGGGTCACCGCCCAGGTGACCCGTCACGGGTCGTTGGCGGGTGTGGTCTTCTCGGACGCCCCGCTGGCACGCTACGAGGACGTGGCGGCCGCCGATCATGGTGCCTACGGCCGGTTCTTCCACGCGATGCTCGACCGGGGCGTCTACCTCGCACCGTCGGGCTACGAGGTCGTGTTCACGTCGATGGCGCTCGAGGCACCGGTGCTCGGGCGCATCGTCGAGGCCGCCCACGAGGCGGCCGTGGAGCTCGCCGGCGCTGGTGCCTGACCGCCCGTGCGGTGTCGGTGGTGTCCGATTGTCCGGGTCCCGGACCGGTTGGTACCTTGGGCCTCCCCGACGGGTCCACGTGGCCCTCGCGGAGCCGGTGCACGACCGGTCACGAACCATTCGAACGTAGAGAGGTGAGGCGTGGGTCAGTTCTTCTCGGACTTCGTCGCCACGTTGCCCGAAGCGGCCCGGGCGCTGTACCAGTTCGGCGATCCGGCAGCGCTGGGACGGGGATGGGTCGGTGCGGCGATCATGGTGCTCTGGCTCGGACCGCTGGGTGTCGTGCCGCTCTACATCGCGAAACTGACCTACGGCAAGCACGAATGGGTCTCGGCGACCATGGGCATCATGGGCGCATCGAGCCTGCTGTGGTGGTTGCACGGGGTCATCCCGCACGGGTGGATCCAGTTCACGGAGTCCAACCGCACCCTGCTCGAGGGCACGATGATCCCGGCGAGCGCCGGCATCGACGTTTCCGAGGACTACCGGCTCGACATCGCCTCCAACCTCTACGCCGTCATCACGGAGGGCACCATCGGTGCGCTCATGATCGGCGGCATCGTGGTGACCCTGTGGGCGGCGCTGCGGATGCAACGCAGCTATCCGAAGACCCTGGCCTCCGGCGAGACGAAGCCGGAAGCCGGTGGTTACAAGTAGGACGCCGGAGAAGCGGACGACCAGCAGCGCACGACGACGCCAGACGCCGAACGCGAGAACGGAAGGGAGGTACACCGTGGGGAAGACCGACAAGGGCGAGCATCCACTGATGTTCGACGACTACACCGTCCAACAGGTCGATCCGCAGTGGCTCCAGGAGCGCGTGAAGCCCAAGCGCCACATCGGGCTCACCCCGGAACTGTGCATCCTGTGCCGCGCCTGCGAGGACGTGTGCCCCTGGGAGTGCATCTACATGATGTCCCCGTCCATCATCAAGGACGCGGACAGCCCGGCGCTGACGACCCTCGCGGAGCAGTCCCACGCCGTGTTCATCATCGACGACAACGAGTGCACGCGCTGCGCCATCTGCGTGGAGCGCTGCCCGTCCGACGCCCTGTGGCTCGGCCGGGTCGACGGCTGACACGACCGTAAGCTCCGTTCCCGCGCCGTCCCGTGCGAGGAGCGTCAAGCACCGACACATCACGAGGAACCGACGTGGCGAACAAGGACCTCAAGACCACGGTCCAGGACAACGTCATCTGGAAGTCGATCTTCCGGCCGGGCTCGATCTACCGCAAGGGCTACCGCGACACCTCGCGGGACCGCGCGCTGGCCTCGATGAACAACGTCCTGTACCACCTGCATCCGGTGAAGGTGAAGCGACACGGTCTGAAGCTGACCTACACCTACTGCCTGGGTGGCCTGTCGTTCTTCATGTTCATCCTGTTGACCGTGACGGGCATCTTCCTGATGTTCTTCTACACCCCGGCGGCGGGTGCCGGTACGGAGATCGCCTACCTCAACATGCGGGAGCTGTCCGCCTCGGTGACCTTCGGTCAACTGGTGCGCAACCTGCATCGATGGGGCGCGCACGCGATGGTGTTCCTCGTGTTCCTCCACATGGCGCGCGTGTTCTACCACGGGGCCTACAAGCCTCCGCGTGAGTTCAACTGGGTGGTCGGGGTGATCCTGTTGACGCTGACCCTGCTGTTGTCCTTCACCGGCTACCTGCTGCCCTGGGACCAGCTCGCGCTGTGGGCCGTGACCGTCGGTACGAACATGATGGGCTTCACCCCGGTCTTCGGCGAGCAGGTGCAGTTCGTGCTCCTCGGTGGCGTCGAGATCGGACCCGAGACCCTGCTGCGCTGGTACGTCCTGCACGTGCTGTTCATCCCCTTCGTCACGGTCATCTTCCTCGCGGTCCACTTCTGGCGGATCCGCAAGGACGGCGGCATCTCCGGTCCCCTGTGATGCACCACCGGATCGCGACCCACCGGGCGAGCGTGGCCCCCGGATCGACCGACCGACACGCCATGACCACTGATCTGGATCGACGCGCCGGGCTGCGGAGCTGGTGCACCACCGCGAGAGAGGCACGAGCATGAGCGACGAGGTGCAGATCGATCAGGGGGTCTACGACCGCCTGATCAGCGAGGGCAAGAGCGAACGCATCGCCCGCGCCAAGGCCAAGGCGGCGTCGGTCCGGCAGGCCAAGATGGCCGAGGGGGCCACGCTCGGGCCCCGCCCGGCCGAACAGGCCAGCAAGGCGTTGGAGGAGTTCCGTGCCAACGCCGGTGGGGGCGGTGTCGCGACCAAGACCGCGGCCCCGGCCGACGGCGGCAACGGCAACGGGGGCGGCCGGCTCACGCCCGAGGAACGCGCGGCCCGCGTGGCCGCGTCGCTGGGCAACGGCGGCTCGCAGCAGCCCGCCTCGATGGGTGTGCCGACCTCCGGGGACCACACCCACCGTCTGCTCGCACTCGTTCCGCCCGCCGGGATCCAGCAGGTCCAGGCCAAGCAGCAGGACAAGGTCTACACCTGGCCGCACCTGCTGCTCGTCGAGTTCGTCGCGCTGCTCGCGGCCGGCTCCCTGCTGCTGATCGCCTCGTTCTTCCTCGACGCCCCGCTGGGATCGCTCGCCAACCCCAACGAGGTGCCCGCCATCAACAAGGCACCCTGGTACTTCATGGGTCTGCAGGAGCTGCTCCGCTACTTCCACCCGATGGTGGCCGGTGTCACGATGCCCGGAGTCTTCGTGGTCGCCCTGATGGCCGCGCCCTACATCGACAAGAATCCCTCGGCCAAGCCGGAGAACCGCAAGGTCGCCAACATGGCCTTCACGTTCTTCCTGACCTTCTGGGCCGTGCTCGTCATCATCGGTTCGTTCCTCCGCGGTGCCGGCTACGAGTGGGTCTGGCCCTGGGTCCAGGGCCTGGGCTTCACCCTCTAGCGGCCCGCAGCCACACGTCGTGCGCGCGCGGCGATCCCGCACACGCGCACCGTTCAACGACACGAGAGAGTCACTGGCATGGCAGACGAGAAGAAGCCCCGCTTCGAGCTCAAGCCCGTCGAGCGCCGCACCTTCCTGCGCTACAGCCTGCTCGGATCCGTTGGCGCGGGTCTGGGTGGCTTCGGGCTGGCCTCGCTCGGGTTCCTCTACCCGCGGACCGGCGACGGGCTGTTCGGTGAGGTCGCACTCGGCGACGCCGACGACCTCTACGACCAGATCGATTCCGAGCGCGCGCCGCAACGGTTCCCCGACGGTGGCATCAGCGTCATCATCTGGGATCCCACATCCTCCTCGGCTCGGCGTGCCTACGGCGAGGAGCACGCCATCTTCCCCGACGACGAGCGGGGCCTGATGGCCGTGAACACCCAGGCCTGCCCGCATCTCGGTTGCGGGGTGCCCTGGTGCCAGACCTCCCAGTGGTTCGAGTGCCCCTGCCACGGCTCGCGCTACAACCGCTGGGGCGAGTGGACCGGTGGCCCGGCCCCACGTGGGCTCGACCGCTTCGTGTCCTTCATCGACGAGGAGAACCAGTTCGTCGTCGACCTCGGCCAGGAACTGACCGGTCCTGCACGTACCGCCAACGCACTCGAGCAGTCGCCCGAGGGCCCGTCCTGCGTCGACGCTTGAGTTGGGAGCGCCGTACATGTTGCAACCGTTGATCGCCGTCGAGGCCGGTGGCGCCGCCGTACCCATGACGATCCTGGTGGTCGCCCTGGTGGGTTTCGGCGTGGCGTACTTCGTCGTCGGCCCCGGCAAGCGCAAGGGCCCGAAGCGCTACGGGGACATCCCCCTGGCGATGCGGCCCTACCACTCCGACGAGGAGCTCGAGTCGACCGGTATGGAGCGGGCGATGGCCTGGGGCGTCGCCCTGGCCGTCTTCGCCTCGCTGTTCCTGCCGCTGTACTGGCTGATCGAGCCGGACCGTCTCAACCGCGCCGTCGACGAGTTCTACGAGCAGGACGTCGCCGCCGGTCGCGAGGAGTACCAGAACGCCTGTGCGTCCTGCCACGGTGCGGACCTCGGGGGCGGCAGTGCCCCCCACCCCGATCCGGAGGTCGACACGCCCTGGCCGGCGCCCGCGCTCGACAACATCGTCGCGCGCTACCAGGACTCGGAGATCGTCCCGGACGTCCGGGAGTTCATCGTCCTGACGCTGGTCCATGGCCGCAACGGCACCCCGATGAACGCGTTCGGTGTCGCCAATGGTGGGACCTACTCGGACAACCAGCTCGAGCAGATCACCGCCTACATCCTGTCGGTGCAGACCGGGGAGATCCCCGAAGCCGAGGAGTTCGTCGGTGCATCGGAGGACCCGGGTGCCGCCGTGTACGACGCGAACTGTGCCCGGTGTCACCGAGCCGACTACGGCGGGTACGTCGGCCCGCAGCTGCTGAACGTCTACGAGCGCTACGGCTGGAGCGGCGAGGACGACGAGACCCTCGAGTCCGCTCGGCAGGCGATGCGCCACGTGCTCTACAACGGCCGTAACCTGGTCGGCAACGCACCGATGCCGGCGTTCGACCAGACGCTGACCGACGAGTCGATCGAAGCCGTGATCCAGCACATCGAGGGCATCCAGCAGACCGGTGGGCCCAGCTCGGCCCAGATCGACCCCAGTGCGCTGACCGCTGAAGAGGACGACTGATGATGGAGCTGCTGTTCCTGGCGGTCGAGGAAGCGATCCCGGCCGACCACCCCGCCTCGTTTCTGGCGGTGCCGCTGGGCCTGTTCTTCCTGTCGGGCTCCGTGTACGTCCTGCTGTGGTCGAACTACGGCGCGAAGAAGGCCGGAGCCATCTACGGCACCGCGTTCTTCGGCTTCTGTTTCCTCATCGGGGTGTTCTGGTGGTTCGGCGGTCCGGGTATCCCGGCCGGCCTGGGCATCTCGCACCTGCCGGGGCAGTCCGGCGACCACTACAGCGATCAGTGGTACGGCTTCGAGGAGACCGCGCCGCGAGCCGACTTCTTCGACGTGGTCGGTGACGACGGTGCGTTCCAGGAGGTCGCCGACTTCGCGGGTGTCGGGGACCTCGACGAGGAGGCGCTGCAGAGCGAGCCGCTGTTCGCGTCGCTGTCCGGCTCGGTCGGTGCCGCGCAGGAGATCATGCAGGCGCAGTTCCTGCCGGTCGACGACAACGGCATCGCCCAGATCGGCACGACCCGACGCCAGGGATTCGAGGAGGACGCGGCAGCCGCCGAGCCCGCAGGAGCGGAGGGGCGCGCCCAGCCGTTCTTCACCGCCCAGCGCGTCGGCGAGCCCGTCCTGGCCGAGGACCCGGGCACCGGCAATCTCGTCGCGGCCCAGACCTTCCAGGCGCTGGCCACGTTCACCGACAGCGACGGGGTGCCCCTCGATCCCGTCCCGGTCGGTGAGGAGATCACCTGGTACGCCTTCTACGACCCGGGTGCCGAGTGGATCCCGTCCGGCATCTGGACGATCCTCTCGCTGGTGTTCTTCGGGCTGAGCCTGTTGTGGCTCGACCGACTCGAGATGCAGGACAAGAAGCGCGCGACCGTCGAGGTCGAGGAGTCCGAGCGTCTCGCGGTCCCCATCGCCCAGTGAGTCCCGTCTGATCGAGGACGTACCGACGTCGACCACGAGCCCCGCCGACCGGTGGGGCTCGTGTTCGTTCACGACGTCCCTCTGCCACGACGGTGGGACGTGTCGCCCGCAGCGCTCGTCGGGTCCACCCCGGTTGGCACCCGGGTGCGGGGCACGGCACCCTCGTGGCAGCACGGACCGGTCGGTGGCAGCCGACGGTCCACCGTCGACCTCGCCGTCCCCCCTCGGGCCGCGCGCGGTTGCTTCGAACCGGTCATCCCTCGGCGCGGTCAGGTACCGCGGAAACGGCCTCTCGTGCGTCGCTCCCACGCGCTGCTCGCCGTGCTGGCGCTGATCGCGAGCGCCTGCAGTGGCAGCGCCAGTGCAGGTGCCGACTGCGAGCGCATCGCGGGTGCCCGACCGGGCCTGTGCCCGATTCCCGTCGAGGACCGCGATCCGGCCCCGGTCGACGTGCTTCCGGTCGTCGGCGAGGAGCGTGAGACGTCCGTCGCCGAACTGCAGGGCCGCGTCGTGGTGCTCAACTTCTGGGCGTCCTGGTGCGGCCCCTGCCGGGCCGAGCAGCCGGACCTCAACGAGGCCTTCGAGGTGCTGCCCGACGACGAGGTGGCGTTCCTGGGCGTCAACATCGAGGACCCGGAGGCCAACGCCCTCGCCCACATCCGCGAGTTCGACATCCCCTACGACTCGCTCTACGACCCGACCAACAGCTACGCCTCACGCTTCGAGGGGGTCGGGCCACGGACCATCCCGACGACGATCTTCCTCGACGCGGACGGCCGGGTGGCGGTCCGGGTGCTGGGGATCATCGGCACCGCGGAGACGATCGGGATCGCCGACGCCATCGCCGCGGAGAACTGACCCATGGCGGAGACGATCCAGACCCTGGTGCTCGATGCCAATCTGCTCATCGCGGCGGCCATCGCCCTGGCCGCCGGGTTGGTCTCGTTCGCCTCGCCGTGCGTGCTGCCCCTGGTGCCCGGCTACCTGTCCTACATGACGGGCCTGTCCGGGCAGGACCTCGACGCCGGCAGCGCCCGGGCCCGGGGTCGTGTCCTGCTCGGCAGCCTGCTGTTCGTCATCGGGTTCGCGGTGCCGTTCATGATGCTGGGCTTCGCGGTGACCACCGTCAACCTGCTCGCCCGCAACACCATCGCCCAGGTGCTCATGGGCGGGCTGGTGGCGGTGCTCGGCCTGCTGATGGCCCGCGGCAGCCTGATGCGCGAGATCCGCGTCTCGGACCGGGCACCCACCGGCGGACTGTCCTCCGCTCCGGCACTCGGGTTCGTGTTCGGTGTCGGGTGGACGCCGTGTCTCGGGCCCGCCGCGGGGGCGATCCTGACCCTGTCGGCCAACGTGACCGACGGTGTCTCCGTGCGCGGTGCCTTCCTCGGCTTCGTGTACGCCCTCGGCCTCGGGATCCCGTTCATCATCTTCGGCCTGATGTTCCGGCGCCTGTCCGGCACGCTGGATCTGCTGCGTCGCAACGCCCGCCGACTGCAGATCGCCGGCGGCAGCGTCCTGATGGCCGTGGGGTTGTCGATCGCCACCGGGTTGTGGGATCAGGCCATGCTGCTGCTGCGACCGTTCATCCTGGGGTTCGAACCACCCATCTGATCGCGCCCGAGACCTGTCCGATGGCATCGGGCAGGTGTCTGTTCGCGCCGGTCGCCGGGGGCCGCGCCCGCCCACCAGCCCCCCGCTGAGCTGGTCGACCACCGCCACCACTGGGTACCTTCGAGGTGTGAGTATCGATTCCGCGCCACCACCGCAGCCGAACCCGTCGCCCCGCGGTTCGGGCCGCCGCACGGCTCCGACCAGCGGCCCCGCCTTCGTCTGGTCCTCCATCCAGATGGGCTGGCGCTGGCTCACCCGTATGCGCACGGCGCTGTACCTGCTCGGGTTGCTCGCGTTGCAGACCGCGTTCGCCACGGTCGTGCCCCAGGAACCGAACGTCCCGACCACCGTCAGGGCGTGGCGCACCGGGGAGGAGGGCCCCGGTGTCGTCGCCTCGAACCTGATCGACGCGATCGGGGGCTACGACGTCTACGGCTCCGGGTTGTTCCTGGCCCTGCTGCTGTTGCTCTACCTCAGTCTCACCGCGTGCCTGATCCCGCGGATCCGGGCGTGGGTGCGTCTGGTCCGACACTCCAAGCCACCGCTGGTCCGCCACGTCGGCAAGCAGGACGAGACCGCGACGCTCACGACCGACCGGGCCCCCGACGAGGTGCACGCCACCGCGCAGCAGCTCCTCGGTCGACGGCACTGGCGCCTGCGGGCACACGAGCCCGATCCCGCCGAGTCCTCCGGCGGAGCCGTCCCGACCACGCCGACGCCCGCACAACTCGCCGCGGAGAAGGGGTTGTGGTCGCGTGAGGGCGGGAGCCTGGTCTTCCACCTGAGCTTCTACGTGGTGCTCGTGGCCGCGGTGCTCGGCCAGTTGCTGAGTTTCGAGGGGCAGCGCGGCGTCGTCGAGGGCGAGGCCGGTTTCCACGACACCGCCATCTCCTACTGGTCGTACTCGCCGGGCCGTTGGTTCGCGGAGACCGACCACGACGGCTGGCGCCTGGACCTCGAGCAGTTCGAGGTCGACTGGGTCCGTGACCCGTTGGCCCCCGGTGCCGGGCAGCCGACGGTCTTCCGTTCGGAGGTGACGATCACCCCCCGGGACGGCGAGCCGTTCGCCGAGACGATCGACAGCAACCGTCCCGTGATGATCGACGGCCGCCGGGTGACCCAGCTCGACTGGGGCTACGCGCCGCGCGTCGTCGTCGAGGTGGACGGCGAGGTCGTCCACGACGGGTTCCTGCAGTCGCGGGTCAGTCCCGGTGGGTTCTTCACCAGCGCGGTCAAGGCCCCGGCCGCCCAGCCCGACGTCGGCCACCGCGTGTGGTTCTACCCCTTCGCCCCCGACGACGAGGACGGCCGGGCCATCCCGACGGGTGCGCCGTGGGACGACGCGCCGCTCCTGGTGCTCGAACAGTTCCGTGGGGACCTGCAGCTCGGCGCGACCCAGCAGACCATCAACGAGCTCGACATCAGCGGGCTCGAGTCCGACGGGTCGTTGGCCCTGCGGCTCGGGCAGAGCGTCGAATACGAGGGTGTCACGATCACGTTCCCGGAACTGCGCCGGTGGGTCGGCTTCCAGGTCGCCTCGCGGCCCCAGCTGCCTGCGCTGCTCGCCGGGGGCGTCCTGCTGGTGCTCGGGCTGATCCCGGCGCTGTACGCCTACCGCCGTCGTCTGTGGGTCGTCGCGACGCCGGAGGTCGGCACGGGGCGTACCCTGGTCACCGTGGCGGGGCGGGCCTTCCAGCGACCCGAGGCCTTCACCGAGGAACACCGCGAGATCGTGCGGGAGCTCGCCGCCGCGATCGACGCCGACCGCGACGATGCGGTCGGTCACGACGGTCCGGGCCGCGGGACGCCGCCGTCCTCCGGTCACCCCGACGCCGCCGACCACGACCCGGACGACCGTCGCGCCGACGGCCTGCCGGAACGTTCGACGATCAGCGACCGCCGGTCGGATGTCCTTCCACAACCGGTCACCACCGGTACCGCCAACGAGGTGCGAACCCGATGAGCCAGGACCAACTCGCCGAGCTGTCCCGTCTGCTGTATTCACCGGTGACCATCACGCTCTATCTGAGCTCCGCCTTCGTCTACCTCTACGCCCTGACCACCACGGTCGGTCGTGCCGACGAGCAGCGCCGCGGTCGCCGCGCGCAGGCCCTGGGCGGGGCGCTCGCGGTGCTCGGGGTCACGACGCACGTCGCCCATGAGATCGTGCGCGGCTTGGCGCAGACCCGACTGCCGCTGGGCAACATGTTCGAGGTCACCTCGCTGATGGCGCTCGTCGGGGTCGTCGTCGGCCTCGTGTACCTGCAGTACGTCCGCCGCCAGCCCCAGCTCAACGGCTTCGTGATGCTCGGTGGGTCACTGGTGCTGGGCATGGCGGCACTGCTGTACGCCGATCCCGGTCCGCTGATGCCGATCCTCGACACGTGGTGGCGGCCGTTCCACGTCTCGCTGCTCGTCGGCGCGATGGGGATCTTCGCCGCCGCGTTCGTGTTCACCGGGCTGTACCTGCTCCGTGACACCGCGGAGCGTGCCGTGGCCGCCGCGCGCAGCTCGACCTCGTACGGTTCGACCGTCGGGGCGGCCTACGTGGGTGACCTCGAGGTCGACGGCGGCTCCGGCGGTGACGGTCGCGACGACGACGAGGTGGAGCGGGCCCAGCTGGCCGAGTACCACGCGGCGCTGCGTGCCGGCGTGCCGGTGCTCAAACTGGCGATCGGCACCTTCCTGGTGACCGGATCGGTGTCCTGGGTGTGGTGGTTCGCCGATGGTTGGGGGACGGCGGGACTGACGCGATTCCTCACCGTCAACCTGGTGATGGTCGCTGCGGCACTGCTCGCCCGGTGGTTCGTGCCGTTCCTGCCCTCGACGGCGACGCTGGACGGCCTCGCGCACCGGACCGTGGCGTTCGGGTTCATCATGTGGACGGTCGGCACGATCGCGGGTGCGATGTGGGCCGAGGTGTCCTGGGGCCGGTTCTGGGGCTGGGACCCCAAGGAGACCGGTGCCTTTCTGACCTGGTTGGCCTACGCCGGGTACCTCCACGCCCGTGCGACGCGGGGCGTGCAGGGTCGCCGAGCCGCCTGGATCGGCATCACCGCCTTCGTGGTGCTGATGGCGACCTACCTCGTGGCCAACTTCGTCGTCGTCGGGCTGCACTCCTACGCCGAGCTGTAGGCCCCGGACCGACCCGCTGAGTCCAGGTGACCACCTGGCGTGACATCCGAGCGCCCGTGGGGCAACCTCCCCGTCGAGGTCACCGAACCACCTCCGCAACGACGAGACCGGGAACCGTAGGGGAACCCGGCTCATCAGCTGCGGCACGCCGCAGCGCGAGCGAGGTGGACGGACGGTGACCACGGACCCCAGTGTGAATGCCGGGAGTGATGTGGCTGCCAACCGACGACGCCTGCGTGCGGTCGAAGACGACTCCGTCGACGTGCCCCGGGACGACGACCAGCTGATGCTGGCCATCGCCCGTGGCGATCAGACGGCCTTCGCCGAACTGTACGACCGCCTGGCCGGACTGGTCCACGGCGTGGTGCGCGGCGTGGTCCGTGACCCCGCACAGTCCGAGGAGGTCACCCAGGAGGTCCTCGTCGAGGTGTGGAAGACGGCCGTGCGCTTCGACCCCGACCGTGGCTCCGCCCGGACCTGGATCCTCACCATGGCCCATCGTCGGGCCATCGACCGGGTCCGCTCCGAACAAGCCTCGAGAGATCGAACCCAACGCGTCGGTCACCGCGA
Source organism: uncultured Actinomycetota bacterium (assembly GCA_964438785.1). GTDB lineage: Bacteria > Actinomycetota > Nitriliruptoria > Nitriliruptorales > Nitriliruptoraceae > PWLR01. Next base: position 13,821 of record CAYTLZ010000029.1, read on the forward strand.
CCGTGGCCGTGAGTTCGACGAGGTGTCCGACCGCGTCGAGGTGACACTCGAACACGAACAGGTGCGCGCCGGCTTGGCGACCCTGACCGATCTCCAGCGAGAAGCCGTCGAATTGGCGTACTACCAGGGCTACACCTACCGCGAGGTAGCGCAGATGCTCGACACCCCGCTGGGAACCATCAAGACCCGCATGCGTGACGGCCTCATCCGCCTCCGCGACGCGATGGGGGTGACCCGATGACTGACCAACCAGACCTGCACACCCTCACCGGTGCCTATGCCGTCGATGCTCTGCCCGACGACGAGCGCGAGGAGTTCGAGCAGCACCTCGTGGTCTGCGCCGCCTGTGCCCAGGAGGTCGCCGAGTTCCAGGCGACGGCCTCCCGGCTGGCCACGGGTATCGAGGCCATGCCGTCACCGGATCTGCGTGCCCGCGTCCTGTCGGAGATCGACGAGACCCGTCAGGAGCGTCCGCTGGCCCGCGAAGAGGTCGACGGGGACGACGAGCTCGCCGCCCGACGTCGTCGCCGGACCCGGGTGACCGCCGCGCTGTCGTCCGTCGCTGCCGCCGTCCTGCTCATCGCGGGTGTCGGTGTCGCCTCCACGATCACCGATCTCAACGAGCGCATCACCCAGGTCGAGGCCGCGTCCGCGCAGGTCACCGATGTCCTCGCGGCACCGGACGCCGTCACGGTGTCCGCCGAGGGGCCCGACGGGACCATGGGCCGGGTCGTCGCGTCACCGACCCGGGGCGAGGCCGTCTTCGTGGCGTCCGACCTCGAGCCGCTCGCCGACGACCAGATCTACGAGCTGTGGCTGATCGACGACGAGCCGCGCCCCGCCGGGCTGTTCGCGCCGGACGACCGGGGCCGCGCGACCCGGGTCATGACCGGGGACGTCGCCGGAGCCGACCTGATCGGGGTCACCATCGAACCCGCCGGTGGCTCGCCAGCACCGACCACGGATCCGATCATGGTGTTCGACCTCAGCGCGTAGGCCCCGACGCCGCATCGACACGGGGACCCCGCCGCCCGGCGTCGGGGTCCCCGTCGGTGTCGGGGTCCCCGTCGGCGTCGGGGTCCCCGTCCCGTCGGCACGGTCGTGGACCGGGTCAGTCGGTGTGGTGACCGGTCTCGCCGTCCGCCAGCGCCTCCAACCGTGCCCGTGGCAGCTTGCCCATCGCGTCCCGGGGGAGCGCGTCGACGATCCGCACCCGGCGCGGGGCGTAGGCGGCCGGGTGCCCGACGCGCACGTGCGCCCGCAAGTCCTCCGGCGTCGGTTCACGCCCCGGTGCCGCGACGACGAGCGCCACCACGATCTGACCCCAGTCCGGGTCGGGACGCCCGACCACGGCGACGTCGGCGACCGCGGGATGGGTGGCCAGCGCGGTGCGCACGAGGGCCAGGGGCACGTTCTCCCCGCCGCTGATGACGACGTCGTCGGCCCGGCCGAGGACCTCGAGTCGCCCGTGGGCATCGAACCGGCCGAGATCGTTGGTCCAGAACCACCCATCGGCGTCGGTCAGGGGGACACCCTGGCCCCGGTAGCCGGCGGCGACGACCGCACCCCGAAGCGCGATGCGTCCGTCGTCGCCGAGCCGGACCTCCACACCGTCGAGGGGGACCCCGTCGTACACGCACCCCCCGCCGGTCTCGCTCATCCCGTAGGAGGTGACCACGTGGATCCCGCCTGCCGCAGCCCGGGCGAGCAGCGTGGGCGTCGCCGCCGCACCACCGAGCAGGACCGTCGGGCGCGTGGCGGGTCGACGACCGGTGGGCTCGGGGCCCGCCTCGTCGGCCGACGAGATCGCGTCGAGCCACCGGGCCAGTTGCGTCGGCACGAGGGACACGAACTCGCTCGCGCCGTCGGTGAGCACCGCGACGTCGTCGACCACGACCGGGTCCTGGCCGCCGGCCCAGGCCCGTAGCCACACCTGCAGGCCGGCGACGTGGTGGGTCGGCAGCGCCAGCGCCCACCGGTCGCCCGGTGCCGCGCCGAGTCGTGCCAGGCTCGCCTGCGTCGACGCCCGCAGTGCGTCATGGGTCAGCTCGACCCCCTTGGGCGTGCCCGTCGAACCGGACGTGGCCACCACCACGGCGGTGCCCGGGGCGGTGGGCAGCGGATCCGTGAGCGGTCGCGGGTCGTTGTCCCCCGCGACCAGGTCGAGCAGGGCATCGGGGCGCAGCGCCGTGAGCTGTGCCGCCCGGTGGGCCGCCGGGGCGTCCGGATCGAGCAGCAGCACCGCGTCACCGTCCGCCCAGATCGCTCGGAGCGCCGGTCCGGCGGTCCGGCGATGCACCCGGACCGCGACCAGCCGGGGCCTCGGCGACGGGGCGGTGGTCACGGTCGGCCTCGGGTCGTGGTGGGCGTCACCCGCGTGCGCGGATGCGTGTGCCGGTGTCTCGGGCGGCGCACGTCGGTGCGGCGCGAACGCCGGTGTCCGGAGCTGCGCGCGTCGGCGGTCGGCGTGGCGCGCCCACGGGCGCTTCCACGCCAACGGGTAGCGTACGAGGCCCTGGCGGGCGTACCAGGCCGTGACGGCGACGCCCGACGACTCAAGGAGCACCTCGACGTGGTCTCGGAGCTGTTCGATGCGGATCGCTGGCACGCGGTCGCGGGGTTCGACGACCTCACCGACCTGACCTACCACCGGGCCAACGACCTCGGCGTGGTGCGGGTCGCGTTCGACCGGCCCGAGGTGCGCAACGCCTTCCGGCCGCACACCGTCGACGAGCTGTACCGGGTGCTCGACCACGCCCGGCAGGCCTCGGACGTCGGGTGTGTGCTGCTGACGGGCAACGGGCCCTCGCCCAGGGACGGGGGCTGGGCGTTCTGCTCCGGCGGCGATCAGCGCATCCGCGGCAAGGACGGCTACCGCTACACCGGCGCGCCCGGTGAGCAGACCGCCGCCGACATCGACCCGGCCCGCAACGGTCGACTCCACATCCTCGAGGTGCAGCGCCTCATCCGGTTCATGCCCAAGGTCGTCATCGCCGTCGTCCCGGGCTGGGCCGCCGGTGGCGGGCACTCGCTGCACGTGGTGGCCGACCTGACCATCGCCAGTCGCGAGCACGGCCGGTTCAAGCAGACCGACCTCGACGTCGCGTCGTTCGACGGCGGGTTCGGCTCGGCGTATCTCGCCAAGCAGGTCGGTCAGAAGTTCGCGCGCGAGATCTTCTTCCTCGCCGACGAGGACTCGGCCGAGGACGCCCACCGGATGGGCATGGTCAACGCCGTGGTCGACCACGCCGAGCTCGAGGACCTCGCGCTCGCCTGGGGTGCCAAGGTCATGACCAAGTCCCCGACCGCGGTTCGGATGCTGAAGTACGCCATGAACGCCACGGACGACGGACTCGTCGGCCAGCAGGTCTTCGCCGGTGAGGCCACCCGGCTGGCCTACATGACCGACGAGGCCGTCGAGGGGCGCGACAGCTTCCTCGAGAAGCGCGCCCCCGACTGGAGCGGCTTCCCGTGGCACTACTGATCCACGGCGGCCGCAGGCTGTGAACGCCTACGTCGAGGCGGCACGCCCCAGGACGCTCCCCGCGGCCCTCGCCCCCGTGCTGGTGGGCACCGCGGCGGCCACCACGCCCCTCGCCGAGCTGTCGGTGCTCCGGGCGGCGCTCGCGCTGATCGTCGCGCTCGCCCTGCAGGTCGCCGTGAACTACGCCAACGACTACTTCGACGGGGTCAGGGGCGTGGACACCGAGGCACGCGTGGGTCCGCGCCGGGCCGTCGCCAGCGGCCTGATCGCGCCGCCCGCGATGAAGCGGGCGATCGGGGTGGCACTGCTGGTGGCCGGTCTCGCCGGGCTGGCGCTGGCGCTGCTCGTCGGGCTCGAACTGCTGCTCGTCGGGGTCGCCGCGGGACTGGCGACGCTCGGCTACAGCGGCGGACCGAAGCCCTATGCCTCCGCGGCGCTCGGCGAGGTCATGGTGTTCGTGTTCTTCGGGCTCGTGGCGACAGCGGGGTCGGCCTACGTGCAGGACGGCTCGCTCGGCCTGCTCCCGATCGTGGCCGCCATCCCCATCGGCGCGTTCGCCGTCGCGCTGCTGGTGGTGAACAACCTGCGCGACATCCCGACGGACCGTGACGTGGGCAAGCGCACGCTGGCCGTGGTGCTCGGTGAAGCCAGGACCCGCAAGCTGTTCGTGGGGCTGATCGGGATCGCCTACCTGAGTGTGGTGCCGATCGGGTTCCTGACGGGCTCACCATGGGCCGCGCTGCCGGTCCTGAGCATCATGGCGGCCTGGCCGGGCGTGGCGCTGGTGCGGCACGCACCCATCGGTCCGCGCCTGATCGCCGCACTCGGCGCGACCGCCCGCGGCCAGCTCGTCTACGCGGCGCTGCTCACCACGGCGCTCGTGCTCGTCGCGTCGAGCGCTGCCGGGACGCCCGCGTGAGCGGCGGCGGGATCGGGACGGCCGGCATCGACGACATCCGGGCCTTCAGCCTGCCGATGCGCCAGCGGTTCCGCGGCCAGACGACGCGCACCGGCCTGCTGCTGCACGGCCCGGCCGGCTGGAGCGAGTTCTCCCCGTTCCCCGAGTACGGCCCCGAGTACGCCTCGCGCTGGCTGCGCTGCGCCCTGTCGGCGGCGACGGAACCGCCACCCCCCGCGGTCCGCGCCAGCGTCGCGGTCAACACCACCGTGCCGGCCGTCGACCCCACGACCGCCCACCGGCTGGTCACGGACGCCGGATGTGCGACCGCCAAGGTCAAGGTCGCCGAACCGGGGCAGGACCTCGCGGCCGACGTCGAACGCGTCGCCGCGGTCCGTGCCGCACTCGGCCCCGACGGCCACGTCCGCATCGACGCCAACGCCGCCTGGGACGTCGCGACCGCCGTCCTGGCGATCGCGCGGCTGGACCGCGCCGCCGGTGGCCTGGAGTACGTCGAGCAGCCGTGCCGGTCGCTGGAGGAACTGCGTGAGGTCCGCCGTCGGGTCGCGGTGCCGTTGGCGGCGGACGAGTCGGTGCGCACCGCCCAGGATCCGCTGCGGATCGCCGGGCTCGACGCCGCCGACCTGATCGTCGTCAAGGTCCAGCCGCTCGGTGGGGTCCGCCGGGCGCTGGAGGTCGTGGACGCGGCCGGCCTGCCCGCCGTGGTGTCGTCGGCCCTGGAGAGCTCGGTGGGGCTCGCCGTCGGCCTCGCGTTCGCCGCAGCGTTGCCGCAGCTCGACCACGCGTGCGGGCTCGGGACGGCGAGCCTGTTCGCGGCGGACGTCACCGACCAACCCCTGCTCCCGCGGGACGGGGCGCTGAACGTCCGGGACGTGCGACCCCAGGCGGCCATGCTCGACCAGTGCGCACCCGACCCGGACACCACCGGTGAGCTGCTCGAACGTCTGCGACTGGCGTCGTCGTACCTCGACGTCGACTGACACGGCCCCACCTCCCGCCGCCCCCGACCGGAAGGCACCCCACGATGCAGGCCGCGAACCCGTCGCACGCATGTGCCCTGGCGATGGTCGACGAGTTCGCCCGCAACGGGGTGACCGACGCGGTGCTCGCACCCGGGTCCCGGTCCACCGCGCTCGCCATGGCGCTGCACGACGAGCCCCGGATCCGCCTGCACGTCGAACTCGATGAACGCTCCGCGGGCTTCCTCGCGATCGGCATCGCCCGGGCCACGGGCCGCCCCGCCCCCGTCGTGGTCACCAGCGGCAGTGCGGTCGCCAACCTGCATCCCGCGGTCGTCGAGTCGGACACCGGACGGGTGCCGCTGATCCTGTTGACGGCCGATCGCCCCCCGGAGCTGCAGCACACGGGCGCGAACCAGACCATCGATCAGGCCGGCATCTTCGCCCGGGCACCGCGGTGGCAGGTCGTGTTGGGCGTCCCGGAGGACCGGCCGGACGCGAACGCGCTGTGGCGGACCACCGTCGCCCGGGCCGTCGCGGTCAGCCGCGGGCTCGACGCGCCGCCCGGGCCGGTCCACCTGAACGTCCCCTTCCGCGAACCGACCGTGCCGGCCGGCGACGACGGCCGTGCCCCGGCGGAGCCGGTGTTCGCCAACGGCCTGCGGGGCCGCAACGACCGTCGTCCCTGGCTGACGGTCACCCGGGCACCGAGGCAGCTGCCGGCCGAGCAGCTGCAGGCGTTCACCGGCCGGGTGATGGCCACCCAGCGTGGGCTGATCGTGGTCGGCTCGACCGCGGCCGCGCCGGAACCGATCGTGGAGCTCGCCGCGACGACGGGTTGGCCGCTGATCGCCGAGCCGACGTCGTCGGCCCGCCGCGGTGCTCACGCGATCACCCACACCCCGATGCTGCTGACCCACGAGCGGTGGGCGAAGGGGGCCACGCCGGACCTGGTGATCCGGATCGGGCGCACCGGGCTGTCGCGGGAGGTGGCCGGTCTGCTGACCGACCGGGTGCCGCAGGTGCTGATCAGTCCCGACGGGGTCGTCGACGACCCGGAACGCGGCATCGCGGACGTGCTCGTCGCGGACGTCGAACACACCTGCGCCGCTCTGGCCGACGGGCTCGGCCTGGAGGGCGGGTCGGGCTGGCTGGACCGCTGGCGCGACGCCGACCGCGCCGTCGCGACCGCCACCGACGCCGTCCTCGACGACCTCGACACCCCGAGTGAACCGCGGATCGCCCGCGACCTCGGTGCCCACCTGCCGGACGGCTCGACGCTGGTGGTCGCCTCCTCGATGCCCGTCCGCGACCTGGATCGGTTCCTGCGCCCCCGGGAGGGGTTGCGCATCCTGGCCAACCGCGGCGCGTCCGGCATCGACGGGTTCGTGTCGACCGTGCTCGGGGTCGCGTTGGCCCGCCAGGCACCGGCACCCGGATCCGCGGCGGTCGGATCCGCGCCGGTGGACGCGCCGCTCGGCGGCCCGGTCGTCGCGCTGACCGGCGACCTGTCGCTGTTGCACGATGCCGGCGGCTTCCTGCTCGCCCCCGACGCGCCGGCGATCGACGTGGTGTTCGTGGTGGTCGACAACGACGGCGGCGGGATCTTCTCGTTTCTGCCCCAGGCCGACTACCCGGCCTCCTTCGAGCGGGTGTTCGGCACCCCCCATGGTCGGGACCTCGCGCGCCTGGCCGCGTTCCACGACCTCGGCTACACCCGCGTCGAGGCAGCGGGGGAGCTGACCGCCGGGGTCGACGCCGCCATCGCGGCCGGCGGCATCCAGCTGGTGCACCTGCGCACCGAGCGGGCGGCCAACGTGGCGCTGCACCGCGAACTGACCCGCGTCGCGCACGCCGCCATCGACGCGAGCGTCTGAGGGTGTCGCTCCCCGGGCCGTTCCTCGACCCGCAGGTCGTGCCGGCGGACCGCCACCGGCGTGCCGCCCGTGTGGTGCTCGTCGACGGGGGCCGGGTCCTGATGGAGCACGTCGGGGTCGCCGGTGACGCCGGTCAGGGCTCGTGGTGGGAGTTGCCGGGCGGTGGACTCGAGCCGGGTGAGGGCACCGCAGCGGCCGCGGCGCGGGAACTCGCGGAGGAGACGGGCTACCTCGACGTCGCCATGGGTGCCGCCGTCGCCACCCTGCGGATCCGCTACGGCCTGGGCGCGGTCGTCGAACAGCACGAGACGATCCACGTGGCCCGACTGCGCAGTCGGCATCGCGTCGACGCCCGCCTGGAACCCGGGGAGGCCGCGGGTCTGCAGGCGGTCGCCTGGCTCACACTCGACGAGGTGCTCGACGGCCGGCGACTGGTCCTGCCCCACCTGCGCCGTCTGCTCACCGACGTGCTCCGCGGCCGGGTCGTTCCCCGGCGGCTCGGTGACCACGACGTGACGGGCTGGTCGGACGCGGATCCGGACCCGGTCCCGCTCCGTCACACGGGAGCCACCACCCGTCGGGTCGGGGACCTGGCGGTGCGCGACGCCGCCCCGTGGACGCCGCGGCTGCACCGTCGCTGGGCGGCGTTGCACGCCGCCGGTCATCCGCGGGCTCCGGAGCCGCTCGGCATCGACGCCCACGGACGCGAGGCGGTGCGCGTCGCCCGCTGAACTGGACCCGTCGGACAGCGACCCGTCGCGCGCCGCGGATCAGTCGGCGTCGGCACCGAGCGCCGCCTGCATCGCCCTGAGCTTCAGTCGGGTCTCCTCGAGTTCGTCCTCCGGCAGTGACGCCCCGACGATGCCGACGCCGGCGAACAGCCGTGCCCGGGCGCCGCTGAGCTCCGCACACCGCAGCGCGATGCCCCACTCGCCGTCGCCGTCCGGGTCCGTCCAGCCGACCGGCGCGGCGTAGCGGCCGCGGTCCATGCCCTCGCACGCCCGGATGACCGCCAGGGCGTCCGCCCGGGGGGTGCCGCCGACCGCTGCGGTCGGGTGCAGCTCCCCGACCAGTTCGAGCGACGTGGCCGGCGCGGCCAGGGTCCCCTCGAAGCGGGTGGCGAGATGCTGGACGTTGTCGAGGCGCAGCAGCCGGGGCTCGTCATCGTGGTCGAGCTCGCGGCAGCGTGGGGCCAGGATCTGCTCCACCGACCGGGCGGCGAGCACGTGTTCGTGCTGGTCCTTGGCGGAGGCCAGCAGTGCCGCCCCGAGCGCGGCGTCCTCGACCTCGTCGGGGCTCCGACCGGTCGTGCCGGCCAGGACCTGGGAGAGCACCCGGTCACCGCGGCGGGCGAGCAACAGCTCGGGCGTGGCCCCCACCAGGCCGTCGGCGATGAACGTGTGGCAGCGGGGGAAGCGGCCGGCCAGCCGGCGTGCGAGGTCGATCGGGTCGAACGGTTCACGCGACCACACGGCGTGGTCGCGGGCCAGGACGACCTTGTCGAGCTCGCCGGCCCGGATCCGACCGGCGACGTCGGCGACCGCCTCGAGCCAGCGCACGTCCGGGTTCGAGGACCCCGCGAACCGGGGTCGGTCGCGGACCGGTGCGCAGGGCGGCAGCGCGCGTGGACCGGGGGCCGGCTCGGCCCCGGGACGCTCCACCCGGGTCAGCCAGGTGATGCCGTCACGGCGTCCGATCAGGACCCGGGGCACGATCAACGCCGATCCGGGAGCGTCGGCGTCGAACGTGAACGAGCCCAGCCCGACCAGCCCGGAACCGGGCAGCCCCACGGTGTCGTCGACGTCGGCCGTCGCGGCGAGCGCGCGCAGGTCGGCGTCCGCGCGGCGGAAGCGGTCGGTGCCGGGACCCGGCTCGATGCGGGCGGCGATGCCCCAGCCGACGAGGCCTTCGCCCTTGCGGACCCAGGCCACCGTGCTCGGGCCGTGGGGGCTCAGGTCGAGCAGCGGCCGGTCGTCGTCGATGACGACGCTGGTGACGCGCAGGCTCACCCGTGTTCCCCGTCCTCGGCGTGGTCGTCGGTGTCGCCGCTGTCGCCGGCGTTGTTCGGGGGCGAGCCGACGGCGGGGCTGGCACGCCGGTCGTCGCCCCGGTCGGCATTCGCACCGGGGGTGGCGTCCGGACCGCCGAACGCCCCCTGCTGACTGGCGACCTCGGCGGCGACGCGTTCGGCCGCCTCGGCCAGCAGCCGCCGGCGCAGGTGATGGGCCACGAGTTGTTCGGTCGCGGGCAGCATGCGTTCGTAGGCCGTGACCAGGCGCGCGGCGGCCTGGTCCTCCGACCCGCTGCCGCCGCGGACGGGGTCACGGACGTAGTTGAGGAAGGCGTCGACCGCGGCGGTCGCGACCGCACGGATGGCGGTGTCGGTCCGCCGGGCGAGGTCGAGCAGCTCACCGAGCGGCAGCCCGGCGTCGAGCAGGACCATGCCGGCACGCACGGCCTCGACGTCGCCGGCGGCGTAGCGCGCGATGCCCCGGTCGTCGTGGTGGTGGGGCACCAGCAGCCCTGCCCGCTCGATGGCCTCGAGCAGCGTCCGGGTCGCCCCGACCTCGGCGGCCAGGGCGTCGAGGTCGAGGTCGGCACCATCGTCGTCGACCACGACACGGGCGAGGGCCGCATCCGGCGCGTCGAGTGCGTCGGGTGCGGCGGTCGGATCGGGTTCGTGCGCCGGAGCCATACGGGCCGCCCTTGTGGTCAGTGGGCGTGTCGGGGACCGGCCCAGGCTACGCGAGGTGACGGTCCCGGCCACGCGCGACGACGGCTCCGGCCGGATCCCGCGACCGGATCAGCGCCCGAAGCGACGCCGGCGGCCACCGACCTTGCCGCCCTTGGCCGTGAAGTTGCCGATGTCGAGGTCGGCCGGTGCCGGTGCTGGGGCGGCCGGTGCGGGTGGGGCCGGTGCGGCGTCCGGTCCGGGCGGCGATGCGGCTCCCGGTGGGGGCGGTGGTGCGGAGCTCGGGCCGGCCGCCGGGGTGGTCGGGGCCGGGTCGTCAGGTGCGGCGGCTGGTGGGTCCTGCCGCGTTCCGGGGGCCGGCGGCACCGGCCCATCGGCTACGGATTCGCCACCGGCGGCTGGTGGCGAGCCGAAGAGCTCGTCGAGTTCGGCGAGCCCGGCGAGTTCGTCGAGCGACGCGGCACCGGCGGTGGAGCCCCCGGCATCGGCGTCGGGATCGGCGGCATCGGGCCGTGCGCTGGCCGGCGTCGGCGGGTCCGCCGGTTCGTCGGGCAGACTCAGCTCGTGCAGCGCGGCCTCGAGCGCCGCGAGTTCGTCACCCCGGGCGGGGTCGACCGGTGCGATGTCGTGCTCGAGGTCGGCGGCGGGCCGGTCCGTGGCAGCTGCCGGGCCGGGTTCGGTCGGGTCGGGGTCGGTCGGGTCGGGACCGGGCGGGCCCGGGTCGGTCGGGCGGGGTGCGGTCGGGCCGGCGGTCGTGGGGCCGGTGGTCGTCGGGCGGGGTGCGGTCGGGCCGGGCGTGGCCCCGAATCCGTCGAGGTCGAAATCCGCGAGCGCGTGCAGTTCCTGGAGCAGCGACTCCTGATCATCGTCGTCGTCGTCGGTGGACGCGAGACCGGGCACGGCGACCGGGCGGGCCCGTCGCGGGGCGACGGCGGGGGCCGTCGGGTCGTCATCGAGCACGACCACGGCCACCCAGGGTTCGGGTTCGTCGGCATGCGGCGTGGCCGTGCCCATGGAGGAGGCGACGCGGGCACCGGCGGCTCCGACGTGGTGGCCGTCGGGGCACAGCCCGGTGGGATCGACGACCACGGCGGTTCCGCAGGCGCTGCAGTGGACGCGGGACACGATGGCTCCTGATGCGGGGATGGCCCGACGCGGGGCGGGAGGGTGGCATCGACCGGCCGGGACGACGCGGGTAACCTGTCGCGACGGTCGACACCATGATCATCGGCACATCGCCGCCGGGTGTTGAGGCCCGTCGCGATCGGTGTTCGCCGGTGGCGCGTCGTGTCGGGTGCACGCGCCGTGGCGAGTTGATGTGCCCCTCGCCCGTCGGTGGCCGTCGGTGTTCCGAAACACCGGCGCGAGACCGCTGGGGACGACCACCGACGACACCGGAGGCTGACGATGGCTGCCGCACCGAGCACCAATGCGCTGCCCGCGCCGGGACGTGACGGCAAACAGGCCGAGCTGGTCCAGGCCATGTTCGACGCCGTCGCACCGCGCTACGACCTCGCGAACGCCGCGCTGTCGCTCGGCCAGGACGCCCACTGGCGGCGGGTGACCGCGCTCG
>CAYTLZ010000030.1:0-23429 GCA_964438785.1 uncultured Actinomycetota bacterium
GCAGGGCACGACCGCCTGGCACCTGCTGAAGACCTCCGCGCAGCTGCGTGCCGGCGAGTCCGTCGTCGTCCACGCGGCGGCCGGGGGTGTGGGCACGCTGGCGGTGCAACTGGCCAAGCGCTACGGCGCCGGCCGGGTCATCGCGGTGGCCTCGAGCCAGGAGAAGCGTGACCTCGCGCTCGAGCTCGGTGCCGACGTGGCGATCGACGCCGCCGAGGACGACCTCAAGGGTGCGCTGGAGGAGGCCAACGGCGGCAAGGTCGACGTCGTGCTGGAGATGGTCGGTGGGCGGGTCACCGATCAGAGCCTGGCGGCGCTCGCCCCGTTCGGGCGTCTGGTCGTCTACGGCATGGCGTCCCGCGAGGCACCCAGCATGGTCGACCCGCGTCAGCTGATGGGACGTTCGCGCGCCATCGTCGGGTTCTGGTTGGCGCACTGCATGGTCGACCCGGCCCGCCACCTCGGTGGCCCGATGGACGAGTTGCTGGCCCTGGCCGCCGCCGGCGAGCTGCGCGCGATCGTCGGTGGCACCTACGGCCTCTCCGAGGCGGCCGCGGCCCACCGGGACATCCGGGCCCGTCGCACCATGGGCAAGCTGCTGCTCGATCCCCGCAGCTGAACGACTCCTCATGCCGCGCCCAGCCTGCCTTCAGCCGGGCGCGGCATCGTGTGGGCATCGGACGGGGAACAGCCCGCCGAGGCGGTGACGTCGCCGGGACCGAATGCTGAGAAGCCTCTCAGCTGGCTCCTAGGTCGCGTTCAGGTTCACATGGCATCGTGGAACTCAACGTGGTGACGTGACCGATTGACCTGACCGATACCGATGTTGACCCGACCGATGTCACGGAGCCAGTGCCCCGGTCACCGCACCCACCGACGTCGACCATACGAAGGCTCGGACGATGAAGCACCTCACCAACTGGCGCACCGGCACCGCCGCCGTCGCGACGGCCGCACTGGCGGCCGGCGCATTCGGCCTGACGTCCGTGCTCACGGACGCCCCGGAGCCGCCAGCGGCCATCGAGATCACCACCGCGGGTCAGGCCGGCGACGTGGTCGACGACGCTTCGGCCGCCACGGCGGCCGACTCGCCGACCTCGGCGACGGACGACTCACCGACCTCGACGCTCTCCGCCGAGTCGGCCCCGTCGACCGACAGCCCCGACTCGACGTCGTCACCCGACAGCAACGACTCCCCGGACAGCGACGCCTCGGCCGACACCAGCTCCGTGCCCTCGGACGGGTCCGCCACCCTCCAGGTCTCGACCGACAGCCCGAGCTCGACCGACAGCCCGTCCTCGATCTCCTCGCCGAGCTCGCTCGACAGCTGAGCCGCCCCACCCTCGTACGGTGCCCGGCCCGCCCCGGTCGGTTCACCGTCCCGACGGCCGCCGCATCGCCCCGGCGGCGGCCGTCGATCCACCTGCAGGAGCCATCATGAAGCATCTCACCGGCTGGCGACTCAGTGCCGCGGCGGTCGGGACGGCGGCCGTCGCCGCCGGCGCTTTCGGACTCCCGGCGATCCTGTCGAACGACACGACGGACCCGGCCCCCATCGAGATCACGACCGTCGGGGGGACGGGAGGATCGGCCGACGATCCGCAGATCGTCCCGGGTGCCGACCCGGACATCACCACGGACGACCGCGCCGAAGCGTCGGCCCCGACCTCGGCATCGGCATCGGCCGGTTCCACCACCTCGCTGGTCTCGGCCGCCTCGAACGGCTCACCGATCAGCCTGAACTCGCCGGACGGGCAGGACGAGCCGGACGATGTCGCCTCGACGGCCTCGTCCGGGGGTGGCTCCGCACCCGCGCCGGCTGCGGCCGTGGTCGATTCGGAGGACAGCCCGAGTTCTGCCGACAGCCCCTCGTTGATCGACTCACCGAGCTCGCTCGACAGTTGACCTGACGAGCTCGGAGGCATCCCCGCCATGACGGCATGGGTGTCAGCGAGCCCGCAGTTCCTCGGCGGCCCGGGCGATGCGCCGCCGCGTGTGCTCCTCGAAGCCGTCGTCCTGAGCCCGGTGGGGCCCCGTGGCCAGCGCCAGCCAGGCACCGGCCACCGCCCGCCGCAGCGCGTCGGCCCCGACGAGGGGGGTGAAGGCATCCGCGATCGCCCCGGCGTAGACCTCCGCCCGGTCACGCGCCGACGGCCAGACCTCGCCGACCGCGGCGACGTGCGCGATCAGGCTGCCCGCATCCTGGACGAGCAGTCCGTCGCCGGCACCATCGACGTCGAGCAGGCCCGTGAGACGGCCATCGGCACCGAGCAGCAGTTGGCTGTCATGGAGGTCGCCATGCACCGGGACCACGGGTGCGTCGATCGCGACCGCCGCGGTGGCGATCCGATCGATCTCGTCGGCGAGGTCCGGTACCAGCGCGCACAACCCGTCGACGTGCCGGCGCACGTCGGCGAAGCGACGCGGGTCACGACGGCTGCGCAGTCCGCTGGCCGCCAGCCGCCGGGTGACGTCCACCAGCTCGGCGGGGTCGGGGACCGGACCACCCGCCACCAGCGCCTGACGCAGCGTCGCCCCCCCGAGCGCCTCGAGCGCGACGATGCCCTGCCGCTCGGCGACGCCGAGCACGGCCGGCACCGGCACGTGTGGGCCGAGCGCCCGGTGGATCGCGGCCAGTTCGGTCGCCCGGTCACCGGACAGCACCTTCAGATACAGGATGCGACCGGCGGCCGCGGGACCGTCGATGCGCACCTCGACCACCGCACGGCGCGACGGACGGTAGGCCCGGGTGTGCAGCGACACCGTGCCCGCCGGTGCCCGCAGGTGGTCGAGCAGTTCACGGACCCGACGTGGGTCGACGGCCGAGGGCAGGCCGCGCACATACGGATCGTGCGGGAACCGCCACACGGCCACCCGGTCGCCCTCGCAATCGAGCAGGAACGCATCCGCCGGGTACTCCCGCACGTCGACGTGGGCGACGAGCAGGACGTCCGTGGGCTCACCGGCGACCTCGAGCGTGGCCTCGTGCACCTGCGAGACCGAGCGGCCCGCCCGGTGGTGGATGCTGCGCAGCCGGTCGTGCGTCAGGGTCGCACCGGCGGCCCGTGCAGCCACGGTCAGCAGCTCGCGCGCCCCGTCACCGGCGAGGTGGCGGGCGGCGACGAGCTCCCCGCCAGCGGCACGCTCCGACATGGCGGTCTCCTGCAGGGTCCGTCGGCATCGGGCCACGCGCTGGGGTGGGAGGGATCACGTGTGACGGGTGGCGTGCGGCCAGTGTGGCGTGCGCAGCAGGCTCGTGCGGTCCGCTGAGCGCCAACTGAGGCGAAGCTGAGAGAACGCTCAGGAATGCCCCCTCGAGCCGGGGGTTGGGCCACACTACGCCCATGAACATCCTCATCGTCGAAGACGAACCCCGCATCGCCGCGTTCGTCGAGCGTGGCCTGAAGGCGGAGGGGTTCTCCGTTCAGGTCGCCACCGATGGCACGACCGGCTTCGCGCTGGCCTGTCAGGCCGAGATCGAGCTCGTCGTCCTCGATCTGATGCTGCCGGGACTGTCCGGTGAGGAGGTCCTGCGCAAGCTCCGCGAGAAACGACCGGACGTGCCGGTGATCGTGCTCACCGCGAAGGACGCCGTCGACGACCGCGTGCGCAACCTCAACGCCGGTGCGGACGACTACGTCACCAAGCCGTTCAGCTTCGCCGAACTCGCGGCCCGGGTCCACGCCCGGCTGCGCTCACGCGACCAGACGAGTTCGACCTCGTTGAGCGTCGCCGGGGTGGAGCTCGACCTGCCCCGACGCAGCGTCCGGCTCGACGACCGGGAGGTCGAGCTCACGGCCCGCGAGTTCGCCCTGCTCGAGACCTTCATGCGCCACAAGGGCCAGGTGCTGTCGCAGGTCCAGCTCATGGACCGCGTCTGGGGCTACGACTTCGAGCCGGGCTCCAACGTCGTCGAGGTCTACGTCGGCTACCTGCGCCGCAAGCTGCGTCGCGATCTCATCGAGACGGTCCGGGGAGCCGGTTACCGGTTCGTCGCGTGAGCCGTCACGGTGACACCCGGGTCCGCCCGTGGCGGGCACTGCGTTTCCGCGTGCCCGCGATCGCGATCCTGGTGTTCGCGATCTCACTGGGTGTCGCTGCCGTGCTGTCCTACGAGCTGCTGCTGCGCGACAGCCAGCGTGACATCGACGTCATCATGGACCGCGAGCAGGAACGCTTCGAGCGCTCCATGCTCGAACTCGTCGAGGAGGCCCAGACCGAGTCGCCCGGAATCTCGTCACGCGATGCACTCGAGGCGGCCGTCCGGCGCTATCTCGAGCTGAATCCGAGCACCACCTCGTACTGGACGATCGTGACGCTCCCGGACGGGACGCGGCTGGCGTCACGTTCCGGGCCGCCACAGCTCGAGGAGCTCTTCCGTGCCCGCGCACTGCCGTCCGGAGACCTCGAGGTGCGGCAGACGATCGACGCCGGTCCGCCCGCCGGGGAGATCCGTACGAGCACCGTGCCGATCCTGCTCGACGACGTGGAGGCGGCGCGGCTGCAGATCGTGGCACCACTGGATCCCGAGCGGGCGGAGGCCCGTGAGGCCGCCTGGCTCCTCGCGTCCGCGGCCGGCTTCGCCCTCCTGCTGGGCGCGATCCTGCTGACCGCTTCGCTGTGGCGGTCGCTGACGCCACTGGTCGAGCTCGCCCGGACCGCGCGCAGCACCGAGCTGCGGGCACTGGACCAACGCGTCGACGAGCCGGAGACCGAGGACGAGGTCGGGGTGCTCGCCCGCGAGTTCAACACGATGCTGCGCCGCCTGGATCAGGCGACCAAGACCCAACAGCAGTTCATGGCCAGCATCGGCCACGAGCTGCGCACCCCGATCACGATCGCGCGCGGCCATCTGGAACTGCTGCAGACCCTGGGGCCACAGGACGGTGCCGCACTGGACGACACCGTCGGCATCGTGCGCGACGAACTCGGTCGTATGGGACACCTGGTCGAGGACCTCATGGCCATCGCACGCTCCGACATGGAGGACTTCGTGCGACCACGGCCGCTGGAGCTGGTGGGCTGGTTCGAGGAACTCGAGCTGCGGCTGCGCGGCACCCCGGGCGGGGCCGACGTCACGATCCTGCCGCCACCGCCGGTCACCCTGCACGCCGATCCCGACCGCCTCGCCCAGGCCATCCTCAACCTCGTCGCCAACGCCCACACGCACACCCCGGACAACACCCCGATCCGCCTGCGCGCGACCCCCCGCCACGAGGCGCTCGTGCTCGTCGTCGAGGATCAGGGGCCCGGCATCGACCCGGCGATCCGCGACGACGTGTTCGCCCCGTTCGTCCGGGCCGGGTCGGCCCCGGGCTCGACGGGCCTCGGGCTCGCGGTGGTCCGAGCCGTCGTGGAGGCGCACGGCGGGCGGATCGAACTCGACACCTCCACGGCCGGAACCCGGATCGGGCTGGTCCTGCCCGCACCGGCACCGACGGACGACACGGCACCGCAGGCCGGTGACACGCGGCCCGCATCCGCCGCACCCCGGTCGTCGCCACCGTCGTCGACCCCGTCGCGCCCGGCGGCGGGGCACGACACCCCCGGGCAGACCCGGACCTCGACCCACGCGACCCTGCGTCTGTCGCGCGCGGATCACACCGACGAACCGACACAACCGATCCGACGCCGGACGTGAGGCCCGGGCGCCGGCCGGGCAGCTGGGCGGGCCACGTCACACCGACCCGGACCGTGCCGGTGGCCGTACGCTGTGACCATGCCGAACTGGGTCCTGCCCGCGCTGATCGCCGCGCTCGCCACCGCACTCGTCGCCACGAGTGTCACCGCGATCATGCAGTTCCGCGCCGCGGACCAGGCCCGTGCCGAGCGTGACGCCCTGGCGGTCGAGGTGGCCGAGCTGCGTGACGAGGTCGAGGAGTTGCGCGACCGACTGGACCGCGCGGACGACCCCACCGGTGGGCTGCTCGAGGACCTGCTCGGCGGACTCGAGGACGATCTCGGCGGCCTGTTCGACGGTCTGCTCGGTGATCCCGACGACGAGACCGATCTCGGGGGTCTGCTCGACGACCTGTTCGGCTCGGCCGGACGCGCCGGGTCGTCCGCGCCACCCGGTGCCGCCTGCCTCACCCCCGACGTCGCCGGTGGATTCGATCCGGGGAGCCTGTTCGGCGGCAGCCCGACACCGACCGATCCGGGTGCGCTCGTCGACCGGGTCGGTGCCCAGGTCGCCGAGCTGCGGGAACTCGACTGGCAGGACGACGTCGAGGTCGCCTTCCTCGACGACGCGGCGACGCGTGACCGGCTCGAGGAGCTCACGGCACTCGACGACGATGCCCGCGCGACGCTGCAGGCCCGGGAGCACCTGCTGGTCGCGATGCGGGCGGTCGACGAGGACATCGACCTCGAGGCCGTCCAACGGCAGCTGCTCGGTGACACCGTCGCCGGCTTCTACGTGCCGACGACCGGTGAGACGGTCGTGCGGGTCCCCGACGAGGGGCGGCCCGGACCGGCCGATCTGATCACGCTCGCCCACGAGCTCGATCACGCCCTGACCGACCAGGTGCTGGGTCTGCCCGACCGCTCCGCACCGCCGCTGCGCAGCGATCACGATGCCGCGAACGCGGCTCTGTCGGTCATCGAGGGGGACGCGACGCTGCTCATGAGCAGGTGGGCGCTCGCGCACCTGTCGGTGGTCGATCAACTCCGCATGGCGACGGACCCGGCTCTCGCCGGTGCGACGGCGACGCTCGAGGACGTCCCCGCGGTGATCGTCGCCGAGCTGCTCTTCCCGTACACGGCCGGGATGGACTGGGCCTGCGACCGGTGGCTGGAGGGCGGTTGGGCGGCGATCGACGCGGCCTACGCGCAGCCGCCGACGACCACGGCCGAGATCCTGTTCGGGATCCCGGTCGATCCCGCGACCCCGCTCGTCCCGGCGGCTCCCGGCCCCGGCTACGAGCAGCTCGAACGCACGACCTTCGGGGCCGCCGACCTGCGCTTCCATCTCGACGCTCCGGGCGGCGACCCCGACCGGGCGCTCGACGACGCACTGGGGCGGGCCGCCGCGTGGGGTGGTGGGCAGTCGACCGTCTGGGCCGATGGCTCCCGCACCGCGTCGGGGCTGAGCCTGGTCGACAACGGTGCGACCACGACCACCCTGTGCACCACGATGACCGAGTGGGCCGCACGGGCCTTCGCCGATGCCGAGCGCGTGACGACGACCACCGGGGTCGGCTTCGACGCGGCCCGGAGTGCCGCCGTCAGCTGCACCGGCGATGCCGTGCTGCTCGGCTTCGCCGAGGATCTCCCGACGGCCCGGCGGATCGCCGGCGGCTGACCCGATCCCACCCGACCGGTGGGGCGTCAGGTGGGTGCATCGTCTACGGTCAGCGACGGGAGGAGTCGGACGCATGGTCCGGCCCGACACCGTCGACCCGGGAGGTCCGACCTTGGAGTTCACGAACGAGTTCTACGTTCCCAGTGACGTCGACACGACGTTCGCCACCCTCACCGACCTCGAGCGGGTCGCTCCATGCCTGCCGGGCGCGACCCTCGAGGAGGTCGACGGGGACGAGTACACCGGTCGGGTCAAGGTCAAGGTCGGTCCGATCCAGGTCAGCTACCGCGGGACGGCGAAGCTGATCGAGGCGGATCCCGAGGCCCACACCGGCAAGATCGAGGCGCGCGGCAAGGAGACCCGCGGTGCGGGGACCGCGAACGCCGACGTCGTCGCCGAGATGCACGCCGAGGGCGAGGGCACCAAGGTCATCGTCCACACCGACATCAACATCAGCGGCAAGCCGGCCCAGTTCGGCCGTGGCGTGATGGCGGACGTCGGTGCGAAGCTCATCGACACCTTCGCCGACCGCCTGCGCGAGATGATCGAGGACGACGAGGCCGGCGAGTCCGCCGCCGCGGATGCCGTGCCGACCGCTGCGGCGGCCGGGGCGTCGTCCGACGGCGCAGCAACGGGTGCCGGTGCAGCCGCCTCGGGTGGCGAGGCGGCCGTGACGGGTGCTGCAGCCGCTGCCCCCGCCGCCACGGGCCCCCGACGCATCGACCAGGACCCCTCCCGGGAGAACGAGGCGCTCGATCTCATGGAGATCGCCGGCGCGGCGACTGCGAAGCGGGCCATTCCGGCGGTGGCGGCCCTGGCCGTGATCGCCGCCATCATCTGGTGGTTCAAGCAGCGCTAAGCGCTCGTGTCGACCACGTAGACCCGGCCCTCACCGGCCTCGAGCCCCTCGAGCCGGTGGAAGTAGCCGTTGTGGGCGACGGGCGTCGTGTCGGGCGCCGCGGCCCCCAGCGTGGAGAAGACGCCCGTGAGCGTCGCGTCCGCCGGCAGGCCGGGGATCCCGACCTGGCCGCTGACGGCGTCGAGGTCGTAGTTGACGACACACAGGTGGGCACGCGCGCCGGGCACCAGTGACGCCGGGTCCTGCGTCCAGGCCACCAGGCCGCGCAGTGCCGTCGCGTCCGGAGGCAGCAGCCACCGGGTGCGCACACGATCGCCGAGCTCGGCCAGCAGCTCCTCGGCGAACATCCGGATCGCCGTCTGCCGCGCGAACAGCCCGTCGTTGGTGCCCCACACGTAGGTGTCGGAGAACCGGGCCTTGGACGGATACACGTTCGAGTCACCGGTCTCCTCGAACACGAACGGCTTGGTGTAGTGCTCGTTGGGTGCGGGCTCGTGGTGGACGTCACGGATCTCGAATCCGAGGCCGACGTAGGACGGCATGTCGGGCAGCAGCAGCGCGGTCAGCAACCGGGCCTCGTTGCCGGCGCGGTAGAACTCGTCGAAGCGGGGATCGTCCTTGTCGGCGGTCATCAGGGTGTAGGCGGGTGCGGCCCGACGCGTGGCGAGGTCGTCGAGGTAGCGACGGAACCGGTGCAGGTACTCCGCGCCGCCGACGACGGTCGACTGCAGATCCCCGAGCACGACGTCGGCCTCGGCGGCCTCGAGATGGTCGAGCTCCTCACCGAATCCGAACACGTCACGTGCCGGCAGGAACGCCTCGGCGAAGGAGGCGAACCAGGGGGCGTCGTGCTCGCGTTGGACGTGGCGCTTGACCGCACGGTGGATGTCGTAGTGGTCGTCGACGACGTCGGCGGGGACGCCGCCGGGCCGCATCTGCACGTGCGCCATGTCCCCGCGCATGAAATCGAAGTTGCCGATGTGCCGGGCGCGGGCGTAGTGGCTACAGACGTAGTCCCAGGTGTCCTGACGGGGCCGGTCGAAGTCGATGACCCAGTCCCGGTTCTCGTCGACGCGCTCGTAGAGTTTGTAGCGCGCCATGGGTGAGAAGACCCGGGACATGAACTGCGGCTCGCTGATGACGATGTCCGGCCACTGCATGCCGTGCTCGTCGATGACCATCCTGGCCGGATCGGGATCGATCTCGAGACCGCGGAAGGGTGGTGCCATCGTCGCCGGGACCGGCTCGAGCCCGAACCATTTCAGGTACTTGACCAGATCGACGCGCCGCTCGGTCCGCCCGTGGGTGTCCCCGGCTGCGCCGAACAGCAGCCGCAGCCTGACGGCCTCGTCCAGCGCGAACAGGGCGTCGGCGTCGGGCGGGAGCACGTCCCCGGCCAGCGCCGGCCCCCGCTCGCCCAGCCAGGTGACGATGGCGTGCACCGCCTGGTCGAGCACGCCGTCGGTGTGGTCGACGATCCGGTGCTCGCGAATGTGCATCCACTCGAACATCGCCGGGTTGGCCAGCACCTGCTCGGCGAACCGGTCCGTGTGCGGCACGACGTCGAGCCCGACGGTGCGCCCGGTGACGTGGAGCAGGTTGCAGACGGCTCGCAGCTGCCGACCGATCGAGTCGAGGTGGGGAGCCTGGTGGTAGAGCTCGTCGGCGAACAGCGAGCTGTCGAGGTGCCAGCTGCTCATGCCATAGAGGCTCTTGACGACCCCCGACTCCCAGAACGGCAACAGCTGGATCGCGTCGAACAGCGCCGGCAGCGTCAGGCCGTACTTGACGACGTTGCCGATGTCGCCGACCGTCCGCAGGTTGATCCCGACCATGTTGGTGCGCTGCAACCAGGAGCTGTCGGTCCGGTCGCTGACGGGTGAACGCACCGGCGTGGGCAGATCGGCGAGGTCGGCGTCGAGATCGACGGCCTCGGGCGACAGCGCGACGTCGACCGCGGCACCGTGCCGGGCCCGCAGCAGATCGAGCACCTCCGCGAGCGGCATCGCGATCGCGTCCTGCGGTCGCAGACCCGCCACGAACGACCGGCGCGAGGCGACGTACGCGGCGACCGACGGGTGCCCGGCGTCGGTCATCGCGCGACGAACTCGACGTCGTACTCCTTGGAGATGACGACGTCGGCCAGTTCGCGGTGCTTGGAGATGATCTCGTGCTCGGTGACGAGCACGTCCTCGATGAAGGGGTCGAACTCCTCGCGCCCCCGCTTCATGCGGTGCTCCATCGTCTCCAGGCGGTTGCGGGCGATGAAGACCCGACGATCGACGTGGTCGCACAGTGAGGTGTAGACCCCCTCGGCGATCACGACCTCGACACCCGCCAACGACACGGTCTCCTCGTCGATGCGGTTGTCCTCGTACACGACCAGCGGTTTGACGACCTCGTCGGCACCCTCCTGGGCCGCCTGCAGATGCTCGTCGAGCAGGTCGAGCCGGACCTCGGTCGTGCCGATCCACGCGACGTTCGCGCGCCGGGCGGCGTCGTTGAACCGTGGCGGCAGGACGTAGTAGTCGTCCTGCTGGAGCACCGCGGCCTCGATGCCACGTTCACCGAGTTCGTCCGCCAGCGCCCGCCCCATCTCGGACTTGCCGCTCCCGGACTCGCCGGCGACCGTCATGGTGAACCGACGCTCGGATGTCTGGATCTCGTCGATGAGTCGGTCGACGATGGTGGCCGCGGCCGCCCGGTGCTCGTCGCCGACCAGGATGATGTCGCCGCGCATGTCCCTGTGCTCCCGCTCGCCGTTCTCCGGGCCCCGGCTGGTGCCGTCGATCGGGATCGATCGGGCAGGCCCGCGGCTCCCGACGTTAGCGAACGCCGATCCGTGGGGCCGAGCGGCAGCGACGGTGCCGAGCGCCGGCGTGTCGGACGTCGTGGTCGCGGCCGTCGATCAGCTGCGGACCAGCAGGTCGTCGCGGTGGATGACCTCGCGGGCGAACCCGGCACCCAGCGTGGCGGCCGCATCGGCCGTCGACCGCCCCGCGAGTTGCAGGATGTCGTCGACGTCGTAGTTGGTCAGACCCCGACCGACGGTGCGGCCCTGCGGGTCGACCACCTCGACGGCGTCGCCGACGGTGAAACGGCCCTCCGCCCGCACGATGCCGACACCGAGCAGCGACACGCCCCGGGTCCGCAGCGCCCGGGCCGCACCGTCGTCGACATGGATGCGGCCGTGGACGGTCAGGGCGTAGCCGATCCACAACCGCCGGGCATCGAGCCGTTTGGGTTGGGCCACGAACCAGCTGCCGACCGACTCGCCCGCCAGGACGGCGGCGATGACGTCGGCACGCCGGGCGTTGGCCACCACCGTGTGGGTCGCCGAGGCGACGCCCACCCGGGCGGCCACGACCTTGGTCTGCATCCCGCCCGAGCCGACATGCGAGCCCACGCCCCCGATGGCGTGGGGATCGAGCGCGTCGATGTCATCGATCCGCTCGATCATCGTCGCCCCGGGTTCCCGCGGATCGCGGTCGTAGAGCCCGTCGACGTCGGACAGCAGGGCCAGCAGGTCCGCGTCCAGCATGGACGCGACGAGCGCGGCGAGGTGGTCGTTGTCGCCGTAGGCGAGCTCCTCGGTGGCGATCGCGTCGTTCTCGTTGATGATCGGCAGGACCCCGAGCTCCAGCAGCCGACGCAACGTGGTCCGCGCGTTGAGGTAGCGACCACGGCGCACGAAGTCGTCCTGGCTGAGCAGGATCTGCGCGCCGGTGAGCCCGTGTCCGGTCAGCACCCGCTGGTAGGCCTGGATCAACTCGCTCTGCCCCACCGCGGCCGCGGCCTGCAGGGTGGGCAGATCCACGGGCCGTCGTTCGAGGCCGAGCAGCCCCATCCCGGCGGCGACCGCGCCCGAGGAGACCAGCACGACCCGGGTACCGGCGCTCCGGGCGGCCACGAGCTGGGCCGCCAGACGTTCGACCTGGCCGCGGTCGAGCCGGCCGTCGGCACCCCGGAGCGACGACGAGCCGACCTTGATCACCGCGAGCCGCGGTCGTTCGAAACGCATGGTCAGGCGTCCGCGACGTCGTCGGTCGTCCCAGGCGTCGCACCATCGTCGGTGCCCACGCCGTCGAATTCCTCGAGGGCGTCGAGTTCGCCCGCGAGCACCGCGGCCCGCTCGTCGGGCGGCAGGTCGTCGAGGTCGGGTTCGAAGGCGAAGACCATCGTGCGGATCGCCACCTCGTCGCCGTCGCGGGCACCGGCGGCGACCAGGGCCTTCTCCACACCGGCGCGCCGCAAACGGCCCTGCAGGTAGCGCACGGCACCGTGGTCGTCGAGCGGCAGCATCTGGACCCAGCGTTCGACCCGACGCCCCACCACGCGGAAGCCGCCGTCCTCGCGCTCGATCCGGAAGTCCGGTCCCCGGGGCGTCAGCGTGAGGGTGACCTCCTCCTCGTCGGGCGCGATCACCCGGACGGCACCGACCCGCGCCCGCTCCTGCACGACCAGTTCGCCGAGCCGGTAGCGCAGCTGATCGAGGCCCTCACCGGTGACCGCGGAGACCTCGAACACCTCGGTGCCGTCGGTCCCGAGGTCGGTACCGACGAGTTCGGCCATCGCGCGGCCGTCGGGGACGTCCATCTTGTTCAGGGCGACGACCTGCGGCCGCTCGAGCATCGACGCGTCATGACGGCGCAACTCCTCGCGCAGCACGGCGAGATCCCGGACGGGATCGCGGTCCGGGTCCATCGGAGCCGCATCCACGACGTGCAGCAGCACCAGACAGCGCTCGATGTGGCGCAGGAACTGAATCCCCAGGCCCTTGCCGTCGGCGGCACCCTCGATCAGGCCGGGCACGTCGGCCAGGACCACGTCGATCGGTGTGCCGTCGCGCTGGTCACCGGCCCGCATGACCCCCAGGTGCGGGGTCAGGGTGGTGAACGGCCACGCCTCGACGCGTGGGGTCGCAGCCGACAGTCGTCCGACGAGCGACGATTTCCCGGCGGACGGGTAGCCGACCAGGCCGACGTCGGCGATGAGCTTCAGTTCGAGCCGCAGCGGGCGTTCGTCGACCTGCTCGCCCCGCTCGGCGAACGACGGCAATCGCCGATGGCGGGTGGCGAACGCCGCGTTGCCGCGCCCCCCACGCCCACCCTCGGCGACCACGGCCCGCTGCCCGTGGTCGACCAGGTCGGCGACGAAGCCACCGGTGTCACGTTCGCGCACCACCGTGCCGACGGGGACCCGGATGACGTGGTCGTCGCCATCGGCACCGGTCTTGCCCATGCCGTGCCCGTGGCCACCATCGGTTCCGCGCCGGTGCGGCGCACGCCGCAGGTCGAGCAGCGAGGTCACCTGGTCGTCGGCGACCAGCACGACGTCCCCGCCGTGACCGCCGTCACCGCCGTCGGGGCCACCCCGTGGGACGTGCGACTCGCGCCGGAACGACGCCGCACCGTTGCCGCCGTCACCGCCGCGCACGTGCACCGTGCATTCGTCGATGAAGCTGGCGGCTTCCACGGTCGTCTCCTTCGTACGGGATCACCAGCTCCCGGGGGCGGGTGACGGCGGTGACCGGTGGTGGCTCACGGGGATGTCGGCGGTGTCGGTGGAACACGCAAGCGAGGGCGGCCGTGTGCGGGCCGCCCTCGTCAGCGTCGTGACGCTGCGGTGACGCTCAGGCGTCGACCGGGTCCACGTTCGCGATGGTCCGGTCGCCCTGCTTGCGGAAGCGGACGGCACCGTCGACCAGCGAGAACAGCGTGTCGTCGCCGCCCCGCTTGACGTTCTGCCCGGGGTGGATCTTGGTGCCACGCTGACGGACGATGATGCTGCCCGCGGTGACGGTCTCGCCACCGAAGCGCTTGACACCGAGTCGCTTGGCGTTGGAGTCGCGGCCGTTGTTGGACGAGCCGCCGCCCTTCTTCGTCGCCATGTCAGATCCCTTCGATCCGGATGGTCGTCCGGTGCTGCCGGTGACCACGCCGCTTGTGCTGGCGGCTCTTGTTCTTGTAGGTGAACACGCGGATGTGCTCACCCCGGTCGTGGCCCGTGATGGTGGCGGTGACCTCGCGCTCGGCGAGATCGGCGCCGGCGACCACGTCACCGTCGTCACCGACGACCAGGACGGGTGTCAGCGACACGCTGGACCCGACCTCGCCGGTGAGCTTCTCGACCTTGACCTCTTGGCCCGGTTCGACGCGCAACTGCTTGCCGCCTGTGGCGATGACCGCATACACGGCTGGCTCCTGTCGTTCACATGAAGGCTCGCGCTCCAACGGACCTGACCGTCCAACCCCGGACACGCCGTGGCAACAGCGGATGTCGCGGCGGGTGTGCGTCCCGGTGGTGGCGGGAGGAGGACACCGATGTCCTCACCATCGTCAGCCGTGTGTACGGCATCCGACGGGGGGACCTTGGGGCTGGCAGGAACTGCGAGAGGGCGCGCGGGACCCTGCTCGGTGCCCACGCTGGGCGAACGGTACCGCCGAGTGCGCCGAGCGGTCAACCGGTGCGCGCTGTGGGGCACCGTAGGCTGCCGACGACCGCCGTTCGACGTCGTCGAGGATCCCCCACCGATGTCTCCCAGCGCCACGCCGCCCGGGTCCGCGCCGGACCGACCCGACGATCCGGCCACCGGTCCCCGGTGCACCGACGACGCCCGCGCATCGGGCGAGCCACTGGCCGGCACGGCTCCACGCGCCCTCGGGTGGATGCTCATCGAGGTGTCGGGCTCCTGGGGGCATCACGCCCTGACCGAATCGGGCCTGGACCCCGCCGTCGGGGCGGAACTCGCCCGCCGGGTCGCGGACCTCGACGTCAAGGTGGTGCTCATCCGGCGGCCCGGTCGCCACGTCCGTGCGGCCGGACACCACCGGGTGATCCTGGCGCACACGGGCGCGCAGCCGTGGCTGCGGACCACCACCGTGCCGCGGGACACCGACCTGCTCGATCTCGACCCGGCGCTCACCCTGCAGCCGCGACCACCGGCGACGACCGACCCGACGGACCCGCTGGACCCGGAGGCGGGCGGCCCGATCGGCTTCGAACCGCTGGCCGGCCCGCTGTGGCTGGTCTGCACCCACGCCCGCCGGGACCGCTGCTGCGCCAGCTACGGCCGACCGGTCGCCGACACGCTCGCCGCGCTGCACCCGGACACGACCTGGGAGGTCAGCCACATCGGCGGACACCGGTTCGCGGCCAACCTGCTGACGCTGCCCACCGGTCTGACCTTCGGGGGGCTCGACGTCACCACGGCGGCCACGGTCGTCGCGGCTCTCGAGACGGGCTCGATCGACCTGACGGCGCTGCGGGGACGCACCGGCGCGAGCCGGGAGGCCCAGGCCGCCGAGATCGCGGCCCGCCACCACCTCGGTGTCGCCGCACTGGACATCGAGGTGCAGGTCACCGGCCCTCACGACCCGCCCGACGCCGCGGACGACGGCGGGCCGGCCGGCTCCTGGCGGGTCCGGCTCGGTGACCACCACCTCGACGTCGAGGTGGCACGGGCACCACTCGGTCGGCCGCGCCAGCTGTCCTGTGACGCCGGGGCACCCGAGGACCCCGCCGGCATCGTCGTGCGGGGTGTCAGCGAGCGGCACTGATCCCGGGGCCTCAGCCCCGCATCGCATCCCACAGCAGTCCGGGCAGCAGCTTCGGGTCCCGGGTCCCGGTGAACCGGGCGGCCCGGCGCAACATCGACGCGGCGGTGCGATGGGTGTGGAACCACGGCGGGGTGACCGGTGTGCGGAACGGCCCGCGCACCACGGTCTTCTGGACGTCCTCGAGCAGGTAGGTGTTGTGCACCACCCCGGAACCGGACTGGATGTCCTCGGGCGTGGAGCCGGGGAACGCCCCCCACGGTGGGGACACGAAGGCGTAGGCCGCACCGGGGAAGTGGTTCACGACCACCGAGCCGTACCGCAGGTCGTCGATCGCCCGCTCGACCGCGGCGGCGACCTCCGGGTCCTGCAGCGACTTGGGGTGCACGATGATCGTGGCCGCAAGCGTGCCCCACAGCGTGTCGTTCGCGAAGGCCACGGCGGCGTCGAGGTAGGCGGGCACCGATCGCGGGGCGTCGAGGCCGACCTCACCCATCACGCCACAGAACGCCTCGGTCGTGAACGCGATGTCGTCGGTGACCTGCGGGTCGAGCTCCGGGATGAGCGTGAACGGGACGTCGGTCTCCCCCGGCTCGCTGAACCACTCCGCACTCGGGTGCGCACCGGTGAACTGCTCCCACCGGTCCCGCGCGCCCGGGTAGTAGGCGTCGCGCTGCTGCGCGCCGCGCAGGGAGTCGCGCACCGCCTCGAGCAGCGGGCGGCGCTGCGACCACGACCGGTGCGTGATGATCGCGCGCGCGGCGATGCAGTTGAAGCCGGCATTGTTGACCAGCATCGAGGCGATGTTGTCGCCGTGGAAGGCCAGATCCCGGTCCGACCACGGGCCGGGTACCACGATCACCGGGGTGACGTTGCCGAGTTCCGAGGTGATCGGCTTGTCGATGCGCGGCTCGCCGCGCTGCTTGCGGGCCTGTCCCGGATCGCCGGTGCCGAACACGATGGCGTCGTGGGTGGCGTCGGAGCCGGTGATGTGGATGTGGCCGACCCCGGGGTGGTCGGTGAGGTAGGCACCCACCTCCGCTCCGCCGTAGACGATGCGCAGGAACCCGCCCCGGACCAGCGGCTCGAACGCCGCCGCGATGTGGGGACCGAGGTGGGCGTTGACCGGGTTCATCTTCAACACCACGACCCGGTCGTTGGCGAACAACTCGTACAACGCGTCCATCGGCCCGATCGACGACACGTTGCCGGCCCCGAGCACCAGCCCGACCGCCGGCGCGGGGACGTGGTCGTCACGGTAGATCCGGCCCATGCGCGCCAGCGCCTCGTGCTCCCTGACCCCCGGTTCGAGCCGGACCTCGGCGCTGAACCCCTGGTAGAGCAGCGCATCGAGCCGTTCGGTCGGGAGCACCTCGACGACGACCTGCCCGTCGTCGCGGGTCCGCATCGATGGCGGCTGGGGGCGTCCGGTCGCCATGATGTCCTCGAGCGTGCGCTCGAGCAGGTCCAGGTTCCGCAGCACGACGACCAGCCCGGAACCCCAGTCCTCCGCCACGGCCGGGCTGTCCGGGGCGATGCCCTTGGCCTGCGCGGCGGCCGCCGCCCACGCGGGGGCGGCGGCCAGGGTGGCGGCACGCAGCTCCCGCAGCAGGGCGATCCGGCCCGCCAGGTCGGTCGCGGACCAGACCTCGGCCCGCTCGGCCAGCGTCGCGATCGCCTCGTCGATGACCGCGTCGGGGGTCGGTTCGATGGTCGTGCCGGTGCCGGCTGTCGTCGCGTCGCTCACGGTCACCCCGTCGTGTCGTTGGCTGGTGCACCCGTGCGTGGGTCGGCATCCGCACGGGCCGTCGGTCGATGCTGCTGCTTCACGCCCCGGTTCCAGGACTCGTGCAGCATGCCGTACACGCCGCCCGCTGCCACGAGTTCGCGGTGGTGGCCCCGCTGGACCAGCGCACCGCCGTCGAAGACCAGGACCTCGTCGGCGGCCTCCGCGGTGGACAGCCGGTGCGCGATGGTGATCGTGGTCCGCCCGGAGGTCAACCCCGTCAGGGCTCGCTGCAACCGGACCTCGGTGGCGGGATCGACCGCGGACGTGGCCTCGTCGAGCACCAGCAGATCGGGGTTGGCCACATACGCGCGGGCGAGCGCGACGAGCTGCCGTTCACCGGCGGACATCGATGCGCCCCGCTCACCGGTCACCGTCTGCAGGTGGTCGGGCAGTTCGTCGAGCCAGTCCGCGAGCCCGAGCTCGAGGAACGCCAGCGTGAGATCCTCGTCGCTGGCCTCCGGTCGCCCCATGCGTACGTTGGCGGCGATGGTGCCGTCGAACAGCGCGCCGTCCTGGGGCACCATCACCACGCGCTGCCGCAGCGAGTCGAACCGGATGGTGTCCAGCTCGAGGCCGTGGATCAGCACACGACCGTCCGTGGGATCCATCAGGCGCGTGAGCAGCTTGGCGAAGGTCGTCTTGCCGGACCCGGTCTCGCCGACGACCGCGACCCGGGTGCGCGGTTCGATGCGCACGTCGACGTCGTCGAGCACGACCGGTCCGCTCGCGTCACGTGCCGACTCGCCCGGGCGCGGATAGCGGAACGAGACGTGGTCGAAGGCGACGCCGATCGGTCCCGGGGGCAGCACGACACCGTCCTCGCCGGGATCGGCGACGTCCGGTTCGAGGTCGAGGATGTCGAGCACGCGCCGCCAGCCGGCGACGGCCGTCTGGCCCTCGTTGATGACCTCGGTGGCGATCAGGACCGGATCGACGAACAACGTGATGAGGAACAGGAAGGCGACGATCGTGCCGGGTGTGATGTCCCCGCCACCGACGCCGAGCAGGACCCCGGCCACCACGACGGCACCGGTCGCCAGCGCCCCGAACACCTCACCGGTCCCGGAGAACAGCGAGGAGAAGGTCCCGGCGCGCACCGCGGCCCGCCGGTGATCCTCGATGCGGTCGTCGAGTCGGTGCTGGCTGCGCCGCTCGATGCCGTAGGCGCGGACCACCGGTGCCCCGACGACCGACTCGGCCAGGCCGCCGAGCAGTGCGGCGACCTTCTCCCGGACGACGAGGTAGGCGACCGTCAGCCGACGCTGGAACCAGCGGGCACCGGCCATGAACGGCACGAACACCACGAGCACGACCAGCGTCAGCTCCCACGAGTACCAAGCCATGACGAGCGTGGCGACCACGAGCTGACCGGTGGCGGTGATCAGGTTCAGCCCCGCCCACTGCATGAACCGGCTGATCTCGTCGACGTCCGAGGTCACCCGCGACACCAAGGCCCCGCGCTGCTGGGTGGCCTGGTGCAGCATGGACAGATCGTGGATGTGCCGGAAGGTGCGCACCCGCAGACTCGACAGGGCGGTCTCCACCACCGCGGCCAGCCGGTAGTTCATCCACCCGCTGGCCACGGCGGTCAGCAGCACCGCGACGAACGCGCCGATCACCACGGCGGTCACCGCCGTCACGTCCACACTGCCCGCTTCCAGCCCGTCGTCGATGGTGCGCTGGATCGCGATCGGCACGATGGCGCGGCCGGCGGTGGCCAACAGGGCCAACGCGACGGTGCCCGCCAGCCCGACCCGGAGTTCGGGCGACAGCGAGATGCCGCGGACCACGGTGCGCCAGGCACCGTCGGCCGGGCGATCGACGGTGGCGGCTGGGACCGCTTCGGTCGTGGCGGTCATGGTCGCCCCCGGGAGCCGGCCGCGGCGTCGACGTCGGTGGAACCGCCGCGCGGCTCGTGCGGGCTGACCTCCGGGTCGTCCTCGTAGGCGGTGACCAGCCGCGCGTAGGCCGGGACCTCGGCCAGCAGCCGATCGGGGTCACCCTGGGCCCGGACCGTGCCGTCGGCGAGGAAGAGGACCTCGTCGGCCAGGGCGATCGACGCCTGGCGGTAGGCGACCACGACAACGGTCGAGGGCAGGTCGGCCTCCGCGAGCCCGCGCAGGATGGCGGCCTCGACCGACGGGTCGACCGCCGAGGTGGCGTCGTCGAGCACCAGCAGCCGCGGCCGGCGGATCAGCGCCCGGGCGAGCGCGATGCGTTGGCGCTGCCCGCCCGACAGTGTCGCCCCACGCTCACCGACCGGGGTGTCGTACCCCTTGTCGAGGGCGGTGATGAAGCCGTGGGCCTGGGCGAGACGCGCCGCGGCCTCGACCTCCTCGTCGTCGTAATCGGCACCGAGCGTGATGTTGCCGGCGACGGTGTCGTCGAACAGGAAGGCCTCCTGGAACACGATCGTCGCGGTGGCGGCGAGCTCCGCCCGGTCGAGATCGGGCAGGTCATGGCCGTCGAGTCGGACCGTGCCGGTGTCCGGGTCGTAGAGCCGGACCAGCAGCGAGGCCAGCGTCGACTTGCCCGAACCGGTGGCCCCGACCACGGCGATGGTCCGACCCGGGACGAGCTCGAAGCTGACGTCGTCGACGCCGCGCGATCCACTGGCCGCGAAGTCGGCCAGTCCGCTGCTCGCGCCGGCCATCTCCGGACCGGACAGGTCACCGCGCGCCGCATCGGGATACCGGAAGCCGACCTGCTCGAGGTCGAGTTGGGCGCCGCCGTCCGAGGTCGTGCGTTCGCGGCCGTAGAACATGTCGCCCTCGGCCTGCAGCACCCGCGAGACGCGTTCCCATCCGACGATCGAACGTGGCAGTTCCCCGAGCAGCCAGCCGAACACGCGCATCGGCAGCGCCACGAGCCGGAACAGATAGGCGAACAGCACCAGGTCCCCAGGGCTGAGTGCACCATCGCGGACCCGCACCGCGCCCACGAGCAGCACCAGCAGGATGCCCACGTTGGGCAACGCCTCGATGACCGGATCGAAGAACGCCCGCAGGCGGCCGACGCGGATCATCTTGTCGCGCAGGTCGTCGGAGATGGCACCGAACCGTGCCGTCTCCTCGGCCTCGCGACCCATGGTCTTGACGACCAGCGCGGAGTCGAACGACTCGTGGGCAACCTCGGCGACGTCCGCGCGTGCCTGCTGCGCGACCGTCGCGGCCGCCCGCATCCGCCGCTGGTAGAACCAGTTGGCGAAGCCGAGCAGGGGCCCGACGCTGAACCCGATGGCCGCCAGGGCCGGGTCGGTCACGATCAGCAGTGCCCCGGTCACGACCAGCAGGATGCTCGCGCCGACCGCCATCGGCAGTGGAGCCGCGATGAAGAACGCGGACTCGACGTCCGCGTTGGCATTGGAGAGCAGCTGACCGGTCGGATGTCGGCGGTGCCACGACACGGGCAGCTGCTGGTAGCGCCGGGTGACGCGCCGGCGATACTGCGCCTGCAGACTGAACTGGGCCACGTAGGCCCCCAGTCGCCGGCCGACGACCCCGACGGCCTTGGCGAGCGCGACGCCGACGATCAGGGCCACCGCGGTGATGAGCAGGCCGCGGTCGAGCTCCCCCGCCGCGAAGGTCGGCAGCAGCACCTCGTCGGTCACCCACCCGAGCACCAGGGACGAGGCGACGGTCGCGCCGGCGAACACCGCCGCGCCGGTGACCCCGATCCACAACGGTTTCGGGGCGTCCCGGAAGGCGATTCGCACGACGGCGAAGCCACGTCGGAGCAGCCCGCCGAGGGCAGGATCGTCGGTCGCGGTCGTCGTCGTGGTCACCCGGCGAAACGTACCGGCGGTCCCGGGGGGCTCCGTTTCGCCGTGCGGTCGGGGCGCGTGCCCGTCAGTCGAGCTCGCTGATCACGCCACGACCCTCGCAGTGTTCGCAGGTGTGGCTGAACGATTCGAGCAGGCCCTGGCTGACGTTCTTGCGGGTCATCTGCACCAGCCCGAGCCTGGAGACCTCCGACACCCGCGTCTTGGTCCGGTCGCGGAGCAGTTCCCGCTTGAGGCGGCGGACGACCTGTTCCTGGTTGGCCTTCAGCAGCATGTCGATGAAGTCGATGACGATGATCCCGCCCATGTCCCGCAGACGCAGCTGGCGGACGATCTCGTCGGCCGCCTCGAGGTTGGTCTTCAGCACGACCTCCTCGAGGTTGGTGTCCGACCCACCGGTGAACTTGCCGGTGTTGACGTCGATGACCTTCATGGCCTCGGTGGTCTCGATGATCAGATAACCACCGGAGGGCAGCCAGACCTTCTTGCCCATCGCCTTGCGGAGCTGGTCGGCGACGTCGTAGGCCTCGAACAGCGGGGCGAGCTGTTCGCGACGCTCGGCCGCGGCGGCCAGGTCGACGTCCCCGGCCGCCAGCGCCTCGACGTGTGGATCGTGGAACCGACCCTCGCCCGCGGACGGTTCCTTGTCCGGCGTCGTCGCCGACGACTCGGCCGACGCGCCGGCTGCCGTGGCCGGTGCTGCCGCGTCCGGCTCGTCGCCGGTCGTGTCCGTCCCGGTCACTGCCGTCGCGGCTTCGTCACGCGCGGACTCGTCACCGGCGGGCTCGGCGGCGGTCGTCGCGTCGCTCGTGGTCTCGGCGGTCGCGTCGGCCGGCGCGGGCTCGCCACGATCCCGGGCGCCGTTCGACGACGTGCGGATCGGATCGGGAGCGGCCGGTGCGCCGGCGGCGCGGGCACGGGCATCACGGGTGGGAGCACCGTAGAGCTCGACGCGCGGCAGCAGTTCCTCCGCGACCTGCTCGAGGTAGCCACGGACCTGGTGGTAGAGGTCCTCGTCGTCGACGATGCAGCGTTCGAACTCCGGACCGAAGTTGTCCCGGATCACCTTCACGACCAGCGGTGGTTCCTCGTAGACCGCGGTCAGGGCCTTGGCGTTGGACGCGGCCTGCTCGACCCGTTCCCACTTCGCGAGCAGCCGCTTCATGTCGGCCACGAGCTGGTCGTTGGTCGCGCCCTCGGCCGCCGTGCGCACGATGACCCCGTGCTCGTCGGGCTTGACCTGCTTGACGATCTTGCGCAGCCGGTCGCGTTCCTTGTCGGTCAGCTTGCGCGAGATCCCGAACAGATCCGAGTTCGGTGCCAGCACGAGATAGCGACCGGCGAGCGACATGTGCATCGTCAGCCGGGGGCCCTTGGTGCCCATCGGGTCCTTGGTGACCTGGACCAGCACCTTCTGGCCCGGCTTGAGCACGTTCTCGATGCGAGGGTCGGCACCCTCTTCCAGGTCCAGCTCATCGAACAGGACCTCACCGGCGTACAGGACGCCGTTGCGGCCCTTGCCGATGTCGAGGAAGGCGGCCTCCATGCCCGGCAGGACGTTCTGGACCCGTGCCATGTAGATGTTGCCGACGTAGGTGACCTCGTCGCGTCGCGTCACGTAGTGCTCGACCACCGAGCGGTCCTCGAGCACCGCGATGCGGGTGCGGTCCTCCCGCGCGGTGACGAGCATGGTGCGCGGCGGCCCCTCGAGAATGGCGCGCCGGACCTCCTCGGGCACGCCGCCCGGACGCTGGTTGCGACGGTTGCCGCCGCCCCCACCGCCGCCGCCCCCACCGCGACGGTTGCCGGAACCACGCTTGGCGGCCATCCGG
The DNA here is from genome assembly GCA_964438785.1 of uncultured Actinomycetota bacterium. GTDB lineage: Bacteria > Actinomycetota > Nitriliruptoria > Nitriliruptorales > Nitriliruptoraceae > PWLR01. The sequence goes on from CAYTLZ010000030.1 coordinate 23,118, forward strand.
GTCCCGCCCTTGGCGATCTCCCGTTCGACGGTCGACGTCTGGTCGCTCTCCGGCGGTTCCGAGCGATCGTCCCCACCGCCGCCGGACGAGCCACCGCGACCCCGGCCGCGACCCCGACGCCCACGCCGCCGGCGCCGAGACGAACCCGAGCCGCCGTCGCCACCATCCCGGTCCCCAGACCCCGATCGATCGGACGAACGCGTCGAGGTGTCGTCGGCGTCGCCCGGCTCGGCGTCCGACTTCTTGCCGCCGCCCTGCTTGCCGCCGCCCTGCTTGCCGCCGCCCTGCTTGCCGCCGTCCTGCTTGCCGCCG
>CAYTLZ010000030.1:23529-25044 GCA_964438785.1 uncultured Actinomycetota bacterium
CTTGCCGCCGCCCTGCTTGCCGCCGCCCTGCTTGCCGCCGTCCTGCTTGCCGCCGTCCTTGGCGGTGGGCACCCTGTCGGCACCATCCTTCTTGGCCGCGGCATCCGCCGGACCGGACGTGTCGGCGTCACCCTTGCCCGCGTCGCCCTTGCCGGCGTCACCCTTGCCGGCGTCCGGGGTCGATGCGGCGGCCTCGGTCGGAGCCTCGCCATCACCTGGACCACCCCGACGCCCGCGGCCACCGCGGCGTCCACGTCGGGTCCGGCCCCGAGAGGATCCGGAGCCCGCGTTGTCGCCGCCGGTGGTGGCGGTGGTCGCGTCAGCGTCGCCGTTGGTCGCGGCGGCCTCGTTCGATGCGGTCGTGTTGTCGGTCACGTGGGGCTCGTTCCATGATCATGCAGCCTCCGCGTCGACGTCCGGGACCAGCGGTTCGACCTCGCCACTCAGGGCTTCACGCAGGCCGTCGGGGACCTGTTCACCCTGCGCGATCCGCGTGACAGCGGATGGCTCGGCGAGGTCCTCGCGCGACAGCGCGGCGTGGAGGTCGGTCGGTCTCACGGTGGGGCCGTCGTTGCGGAGCACGGCTCGGAGGATGGTGGTCGCACCCGACGGCGTCGGGCGCGTGGAAGCCGCCAGCGCGAGCACGGCGGGACGCACGTCGATGGTCCGGTCACCGTCGGGACGGTGCCGGATCACCTCGACCTGCGTCGCTGCCTGCAGATCGGCGCAGCGGCGTCGGAGCTCGTCGGCCAGCGTGTCGTCCCCGTCGACGGCGTCGGACGCCGCCGGATCGGGGGCCGGCCAGGCGAGCTCCCAGATGGTGGCCCGCAGCATCTTCGCCAGTTTCGGCGCGCCGTCGGGCACTTCGAGATAGGTCAGGATGTCCATCCCCGCCGGAAGCGAGGCGGACAGCGCGCCGAGGTCCCGTTCGGGGACGATCGGTGCGGCGAAGGTCAACTCGGCGTACTCACCCGTCGACGAGACGCCGACGGGCAGTGCATCCGGAAACGACACCTTGGCATGGGGGGTGAACCCCTCCGAATAGGCGATCGGCAGGTCGGCCCGGCGAAGTGCGCGCTCCCAGACCGAGGTCAGATCGCGCGCGGACACGAACCGCGTGCGACCCTCCTTGGTCCATCGGATCCGGTAGCGCTGCATCGGGTGGTCGGTCCGTTCTGCCGGGCGGTGCCGCGGCGTGTCGATTCGTGGTGCAGTTGTGCGGTCGTACGGGTCGTTCACGTCGTGCACGTCGTGCAGGTCGTTGGCGCTGCGCGGGTCAGCCTCCGGCGGCGTACCGCTCGGCGCTGGTCGGCAGATCGCCGCAGCCACCGAGGACACTCGGCAGGACCGGCAGGGCGAACCCACCGTCGTAGCCGGTGTCGTGCTCGAGGCTCAGGCCCGGGCAGACCCCGCAGTCATAGCAGGGCGACCAGCGGCAGTCGTCGAGCTGCTGGTCCTTCTGGGCGTCCTGCCAGTCCTCCCACAGCCAGCCCTTCTCCAGGCCGCTGTCGAGGT
>CAYTLZ010000031.1:0-10398 GCA_964438785.1 uncultured Actinomycetota bacterium
TGTTCCGGCTGCTGTTCTACGTCTCCGGGATCCTCTACGACATCACCCGCTTCACGAGCAACCGCCCGAACCTCGCGGCGCTCGAGTGGCTGTTTCTGTTCAACCCGTTCTACGTCTACGTCTCGCTGGTGCGCGAGGTCGTGATGGTCACCTCGACGCACTCGACGCCGGGGCTGCTGTGGCTCGCCGCCGTGGCGTGGTCGCTGCTGGCCCTGGTCGGCGGGATGTCGTACTTCATCGGTGCCGAGAAGAAGTACGGCCGTGGCTGACACCGCCGCCCCCGGCACCGCCGTGCCCGATGAGCCGTCCGCCGCGCCGGTCACCCCGGACCTGTTCGGCGTCGACCCGGACCGCATCAACGTGGTGCTCGACGACGTGCACGTCACCTACCGGGTCTTCGAGGACCGCCGCCCGGCGCTGCGTGAGGTCATCCGTGGCGAACGACGTCGCGTCCGGGAGATCCACGCGGTGCGGGGTGTGTCGTTCGTGGCCACCCGCGGCGAGTCGATCGGCATCGTCGGGCGCAACGGCTCCGGCAAGTCCACGCTGCTGCAGGCGCTGGCCGGGGTGCTGCCGGTCGACCAGGGCGAGGTCTACGCCCGCTCACAGCCGACGCTGCTGGGCGTCGGCTCGGCGTTGCAGACCAACCTGTCGGGCCGACGCAACATCGTGCTCGGCTGCCTCGCGCTCGGGCTGCCGACCACGGACCTCGACGAACGGGTCGAGGACGTGATCGCGTTCGCCGAACTCGAGGAGTTCATCGACCTGCCGATGTCGGCGTACTCGTCGGGCATGCGCGCCCGGCTGCTGTTCGCCATCGCGACCGCGGTCGTGCCCGACATCCTGGTGATCGACGAGGCGCTGGCCGTCGGCGACGAACGCTTCCGGCTCAAGTCCAAGGAACGCATCGCCGGGTTGCGCGCCGAGGCCGGCACCGTGTTCCTGGTCAGCCACGCACTGGACACGATCGCCGAGTCATGCTCCCGGGTCGTGTGGCTCGAGCGCGGCCGCATCATCGCCGACGGCGACCCCGACGACATCGTCGCCCGCTACCGCGCCACCACGGACCTCTGACGCGCCGCACCGTCCACCCACGGCACCATCCTCCCGCCCATCCCCAACCGATCCGAGGTCACCGTGGCCGACCAGCCCACCGATCCGGCCCCCGAGCCCACCGATCCGGCCCCCGAGCCCACCGATCCGGCCCCCGAGCCCACCGATCCGGCCCCCGCCCCCGGGCACACCGACGACGCGAGCGACCCGTCGACCGGCCAGCTCGACGAGCTGCGCGCCGAGCTCACCGCCGTGAAGCGGCAGTTGGCCGAGCACGACCTCGAACGCGATCGTGCCGTGCGCCAGGCCGAGCGGCTCCCGGCCGTGGTGCAGGAGCGCGATCTGCTCGCCGGCCGCGCCGAACGGCTGGAGATCGCGCTGGCCGGCGAACGCGAACGCAACCAGCAGCTGCGCTTCCAGCGGGACCGCTACCGCCACCAGGTGGCATCGTTGCGGGCCCGGCGCTGGTGGCGGCTCGGCGCGGCCATCGCCGCGGCCCGGCGGACACCTCGCCGTCTGCCCCTGTTGCCCGTGACGCTGCTGCGGGTGCTGTTCGGCCCGGCGGCGAAACCCGGCGTCGCCGCGCCGGTCCCGCCCGGCGAGGCGAAGGGCGAGACCACGGAGACCTCCTCGGCGGCGCTGCGCTCGCCGACCGAGACGCGCCCCACCGCCCGGCTCGAGGCGCGCTACCTGCTGCCACCCCGGGCCCGATCGGTTCGGGAGCTGAAGATCGCCGCGGTCGTCGACACCTTCACCGAAGCGTCGTTCGCCCCCGACTGCGACCTCATCACCCCCCGGCCGGACACCTGGCGGGCCGCGCTGGAGCTCGAACGGCCCAACCTGCTGTTCGTCGAGTCCGCCTGGCAGGGCAACGGCGGGTCGTGGCAGTACCAGGTCGGTTCCTACAGCTACCCGGAATCGGTCGGGCTGCCGCGGCTGCGCGAGTTGGTGGACTGGTGTCGCGAGCGCGACATCCCGACGGTCTTCTGGAACAAGGAGGACCCGGTCCACTTCGACAAGTTCAAGGAGGCGGCCCGGCTGTTCGACGTCGTGCTGACCACCGATGCGGACCGGATCCCGGCCTACGAGGCGCTCGGCGGTGCCGCCGAGATCAACGCGGCCCTGCCGTTCGCGGCCCAACCCGTGCTGCATCACCCGACCCACGAGCTGGCCGACCGTGACCCGCGGCCCGTCTTCGGCGGCACCTACTACAAGAACCGCCACCCCGAGCGCCGCGAGCAGATGGAACGGTTGCTGGACGCGGCCCGCGCGTTCGACCTCGTGGTCTACGACCGCACGCATCCGACCGACGACGACTCGGTCGGCTTCCCGGCCCGGTTCCGCGACCACATCCGCGGCGGCGTCTCCTATGACGAGATGGTGCGCATCTACCGGGCGCACCGGCTGTTCCTCAACACCAACTCGGTGATCGCCTCGCCGACGATGTTCTCCCGACGCGTGTTCGAGCTGCTGGCCTGCGGCACCCCGACCGTGTCCACACCGTCGCTCGGGGTCGAGCAGATGTTCGGTGACGTCGTGCCGGTGGTGACCACCGAGGACGAGGCGACGGACGCGATCCGCGAGCTGGTCACCGACGACGACGCCTGGGAGCGTCGCTCGCTGGCGGGGATGCGGGCGGTGCTCGGCGAGCACACCTATCAGCACCGGCTGGCCCGCATCGGCAGCTTCGCCGGCTTCCACGAACTGACCCCCTACGCGGAGCGTCAGGCCACGGTGTTGCTGCTCGACGACGGCAGCGACCGCGCGCACGGACTGTGCGTGGAGCTGGCCGCGTCGTCCATCGAGCTGCGCCTGGTGGTCGGCACCCCGGATGCGGCCCGGTTCGCGGATCTGCCGGTCGCCACGGTCCGTCAGGACGTCGAGGCAGCGACGGTCGGACGGTGGCGGGAACTCGCCGACCGGGTCGACACCCCCTTCGTGGTGGCGACCGATCCGCTGGTCGCCCCCGAGGCGCTCGTCGACCTGCTCCAGGCGGTGTCGATGACCACCGCCGACGCGGTCGGCTACCGACCCGGTGGGCCGGCCTGGCGCCATGTCGACGAGGTGCTGACCGCCCCGATCGCACTGTCGCGCAGCTTCGTGGCCGAACACGGCTGGGACGTGGACCGGGACGCCTCGGGTGCCTGGACCACCCGGCTGGCCGACGCGGGCATCCGGCCCTTCAGCCTCGGTGACCCGGGTGACCGTGTGCCGGGTCGGGTGGGCTGAGGATGCGCACCCGCATCTGCCTGTACGGCGACGTCAACCTCAACCTGATCGACGGTTCCGCGATCTGGTTGGCGGCCCTCGCGGAGATGCTCGCACTCGACGCGCAGTGCGAGGTCACGGTCGTGCTGAAGTCCCCGATCGAACGCGAACTGGTCGTCGCTCCCCTGCTCGCCCTCGACAACGTGACCCTGGTCGGAGCACCCGACCCATCACCGCGGCTCACGCCGGCGCAGGCACTCGACGTCATCGAACAGCTCGACACGGCCAACCGGTTCGACGTCGTGCTGCTGCGCGGGTACGAGCTGTGCCGGCAGGCCGCGGGACGCGAGCAGCTGCACGAGCGCCTGTGGACCTATCTGACCGACATCCCGCAGCAGTCCTGGCTGGCCACCGACGCCGACCGCACGGCGCTGACCGCGATCGCGCACGCCTCCCAGCGGCTGCTGTGCCAGACCGACGAGCTGCGCGCCTACCTCGAGGGGCTGATCCCGGCCGCGGCCCGGCGTACGGCGCTGCTCACCCCGATGGTCCCCGAACACTTCGTGCGTGAGGCGACACCCCGGGCCCGCCCGGCGAAGCTGTTCTACGCCGGCAAGTTCGCGCCGATGTGGGGGTTTCTGGCGACCGTCGAGGCCTTCCGGACGCTGCGATCCGACCACCCCGACCTCGAGCTGCACGTCGCCGGCGACAAGATCCACAACCCACCCGACGACCCCGACTACGCCCCCGCGGTCCGCGCCGCGCTCGCGGACACCCCCGGCCTCGTCTGGCACGGCGCGGTCACCCGCGAACAGGTCGCCGACCTGCTGGCCGGCTGCGATCTGGCCCTGTCGGCGCGCGACCAGGCGATGGACGACTCGCTGGAGCTGTCGACCAAGGTGCTCGAGTACGGCGCGGCGAACGTGCCCGTGGTCCTCAACCGCAATCCGATGCACGAGCGGCTGTTCGGCGGTGACTACCCGCTGTTCGTCGACCGGCTCGACGACCTGGCCGTGGTCATCGACCGCACCCTGCGCGACGACGACGCCTGGACGGCCGCGCGGGACACCGCCCACCGCGTGGCCTGCGCGTTCACCCTGCCCCGCGTCCGTGAGCGGATCGCGCCGCTGCTGCGGGCGGCACGCCCGCAGGGCTGGCATCCGGTGCGCCGCCGACGCGTGGTGATCGCCGGGCACGACCTGAAGTTCGCCGCCGGGCTGACGAGTGCGCTGACCCGCGCCGGTGCGGAGGTCCGCCAGGACGTGTGGAACGGGCACACCGGCCACGACCAGCAACGCAGCCGGGAGCTGCTCGACTGGGGCGACGTGCTGTGGGCCGAATGGACCCTCGGCAACGCCGTCTACTACGAGCAGCACAAACGTCCCGACCAGCGCTTCGTGACCCGCCTGCACCTGCAGGAGCTGACCACCCCGTTCCCCGGGGAGCTCGATCCATCGCGCGTCGACCAGCTGGTGTGCGTGGCCTCGTTCATGCGCGATCAGTTCCTGGAGCAGCACCACTGGCCGGTGGACCGCGTGTCGGTCGTGCCCAACACCTTCGACATGGTGCCCTTCGACCGCCCGAAGCTGCCCGGTGCCGAGTGGGTGATCGGGGTCATCGGCACACTGCCGAGCCGCAAACGGCTCGACCTCGCCGTCGAGCTCCTCGACCAGCTGCTGGACGACGATCCCCGCTGGCGGCTGCGCATCGCCGGCTCCATGCCGTGGGAGACGCCATGGGCGTGGGCCCGGCTCAAGGAACGCGAGTACTACGTCGAGCTGCTCGACCGCATCCGCTCGGACCGACGTCTGTCGCGGGCGGTGACCTTCGACGGTCAGGTCGCCAACATCCCCGGCTGGTTCGCCGGCGTCGGGGTCGTGGCCAGCGTGTCGGACTACGAGTCGTTCCACCTGGCGTTGGCCGAGGGCCTGGCGTCACGGTCGGTCCCGATCGTCACCGAACGCGAGGGGGTGCGCCAGATCTTCCCGGGCGTCCCCGTCCACGACGACATCGGTGCGGCCGCCGCGTGGCTGGCCGACCTCACGGCCGATGAACGCGACGAGGTGACCCGTGCCGGCCAGGCCCTGGTCCAGGAGCGCTACGACCTGACCACCGTGGGCGAGCACTGGGTCGAACTGCTGCTCGGATGACGGCACCTCCCGCCACCGACGACCGCGCCACACCGGTGACGCCGTGGCGCGGCGACCGGGCCGCGCTGTTCGGTGTGGTCGGGGCCGGGGTGCTGTTCGCCGCGCTGGCCGCCACGGTCGTCGGGTTGGACCGGGCGGTGCGCTGGGACGAGGTCACCTATCTCGCCCAGGTGACCCCGGGCCAGCCGGATGTGTGGTTCGGCCCGCAACGCGCCCGCGGCATGACGATCGTGCTGGCCCCGGTGGCCCTCGTCGGGGCCCCGACCGGCCTGCTGCGGGCCTGGCTGATCCTCGTGCACGCCGTGGCGCTGATCGTGGCCTTCCGCCCGTGGGTACCCGTCGCCGGCCCGGTCGCCGCCGCGGCCGCCGGCGTGGTCGCGGTCGGCTGGGTGCCGCTGTACTTCGCCGTCGAGGGCTACCCGAACCTGCTGGCGGCGTTCGCCTGCGTCGCGGCTGCCGGCTACGTGCTGCGCTGGTGCCGGGGGCGCACGCCGGGTGGGGACACCCGCACGACGGCGGGCGTCGGGGGCGACGCGGCCGTCCGACCAGCCGCCGACGACCGGCGGTCACTCATCGCGGCGGGACTGGCGATCGCCGTGGTCGCCTGGCTGCGACCGACCGAGAGCGTGTGGATCGCCGCGGCGCTCACCCCGGTCGTCGTGCTGTTGGCCCGGCGCGACGCCTGGCGCATGATCGTCGCGTTCCTGATCGGCGGGTTCGTCGGCTGGCTGCCGTGGCTGCTCGAGGCGATCGTCCGGTTCGGCGGTCCGTTCGGGCGGTTGGATGCCGCCCGGGCCACCTCGGCGGCCGGTGCGGACCGCAACAGCCTGATCCAGTACCTCAACCTCGTCGAGGGACCGGTCCGGCGGGTCGTCGCCGATCCGGTCCTGACGGGGCCCGCGGCGCTGCTGCTCGCGGGCCTGGCCACGCTCGCGCTGCTGGGCGTCGTGGTCCGTTCGCACCAGCGGGTGGGGGTGGCCGCCGATCGGCGGATCGCCGCGGCCGTGGGGCTGTGGGCCGGGCTCGTCATGGTGGTGCCCTACCTGGTGCTCAACGCCGGTATCAATCTGCGCTACCTGCTGCCCGGACTGCTGCTCGGCGCGGTGGCCGTCGGTGGGGGGCTGGTGGTGCTGGTGGCCGCCATCGCCCGGGTGCCCGGGCGGGCCGTCACCGTCGTGCTGCTCGTCGCGCTCGTGGCCGGTCTGATCGGCGTCGCCGGCTGGCAGGCGCAACTGGCCGCCACCAACAGCGACGACATCGCCCCGTTGCAGGCCCGCCCGGTCCCGCTCGGCGAGGCATTGGCCGTCGCGGCCGATGGGGAGCCGTGCGCGTTCCTGTCCAACGTGCAGTGGCCGGAGATCCAGTGGCACTCGGGCTGTCTCGGGGAGGTGCTCGATCCGGCCGAACCGCTGCTGCAGTGTCCCGACGCCCGGCGTGACCTCGCCGCGCTGGCCGCCGACGGCCACCGGATCTTCGTGCTCGAACGCGGCGAACCACCGTTCAGCCCGGCGGTCGCCGACTGGCCGGTCACCCGGCTCGACGACCCGGAGGACGGGGTGTGGCGGCTCTACGAACGCCCCGCGGAGCTGGGGCCGGACGACGCGCCGACCATTCCCTCGGGGGACCCGGAAGTCCCCTGTCTGCCCTCACGTGCGCCCGACACCTCGCAGGCCACCCTGGACGTGCGTTGGCACCGCTGAACGGCCTCCCGGCGGCCGCTGGACGGTCGTCCGGCCACCGTGCTCGGTACCGTCCGGCTCCCTGACGGGCTGCCGGTCGGATTCCCGTCGCTGCCGATCCGGGAGATCTGCGTGCGGTCGTTGCGAACGTTGCTCATCGGGGGGCTCGTCGCCTCACTGACGCTGGTGTCGACCACGGTCGCGGCCGACGACGCCGGCGTGTCGCCCACCACGGACCTCGACGGGGTCGCCGACGTCGGCGAGGTGGCCGACCCCGACGCGCGCGACGACGAACTCGACCTCGACTGGGAACCGGTCGACCCGTTCGCCACCCCGGGGTCCGCCGCCGGCACGGACCGCGGCTTCCGTCTGAGCGACGACCACGACGGCGATGCGCCGGACGCCGACGCGCCGGACGCCGACCGCGGGTTCGGCGACGGGCCGCTGGACGCCGCTTGTGCCGAGGCTCCCCGCGGCCGGTTCCCGGATGTCGCGGCCGACGACGTGCATGCGGCGGCGATCGACTGTCTGGTGTGGTGGCAGGTCGCCGGCGGGTTCGGTGACGGTCGGTTCGTCGGCAGCCAGGACGTCACCCGCGGGCAGATGGCCCGGTTCGTCGCCACCTCGATCCTCGCGACCGGCACCCGGCTGCCCGCCCCCGCCGGCACGTTCCCGGATGCCGCCACCACGGTGCACCGACGTCCGATCGAACGGCTGGCCGCGGCCGGTGTCGTCGGCGGGTTCGACGACGGACGCTTCCGGGCCGGCGCGCCGGTCACCCGCGGCCAGATGGCGACGTTCCTCGTCGGTGTGCTCGACCAGCTGGACGTGCCCCCGGGCGGTGGCGACACCGGTGGCTTCACCGACGTCGCCGGCACCACCCACGTCGCCGCGATCGAACGGGCCGCGGCGCTCGGGCTCGCCACCGGCTTCGACGACGGCACCTTCCGTCCCGGCGCGCTGGTCACCCGCGCGCAGATGGCGTCGTTCCTGGCCCGCACGCTGGATGCGGCCGTTCGGGCCGGCACGCCGGTGCGGGCCGCGGCCGCCGCGGTCGACGTCGAGGCGATGGGTGCCGAGGTGTGCCGCTTCGCCGGCGGGGATCTGGAACGCGCCGACGGCGTGATCGATCGGCGCCTGCGTCTGTCGCCGCATCCCGAGGCCAGCATCCCGGTGCCGCCGCGCTGGAACGAGGACCCGATCGGTGACCGCAACTGGCGCTTCCAGTTCCACACGCTGCGGTGGACCTGGTCGATGTTCGGGGCCGCGTTGCAGACCGGGGACGACCGCTACACCGACCTCGGCTTCGAGCTGATCCGCAGCTGGGTGGACGCCAACCCGTTCGACGACCCGGCTGACGACGAGTTCAGCTGGGACGACCATTCGGCGGCGTGGCGGGCCCTGGTGTTGTCGTGCGCGTCGTTGCAGGCCGAGCCCGAAGAGTGGCTGCTGGACTCCATGGCCGAACACGCCCGCCGGCTGGCCGACCCGGACTTCTACGTGGATCGCGGCAACCACGCGCTCAACCAGGACACCGGGCTGATGGCGATCGCCTGCCTGACCGGCGAGTGGGACCTGCGCGACCTCGCGGAGGAACGCACCGACCGGCTCGCCGTGGAGTCCATCGACCGTCAGGGTGTCACCAACGAACAGGCGGTCGAGTACCAGGACTACAACTGGGAGCGCTACGGCGCGGCGCTGCGACTGCGGGACGCCTGCGGGATGCCGAACCCGGCCTGGGGGGACCGCCACGAGCTCATGCCGCTGGTGCTCGCCCACATGACGCAGCCGAATCAGGTCTACACCACGTTGGGCGACACCGACCGCCTGCCGATCAAGCGCACCATCGACGACCCGGCCCTGATCTGGCTGCGGTCCGACGGTGCCGAGGGCACCGCCCCGTCGTCGACGTTCGTGACCTACGACGCCGGGTTCACCTTCGCCCGCAGCGGTTGGGGCGAACCGGGCGCGCTCGACCAGGAGTCCTTCCTGTCGCTGCGTCACGGGCCGGCCCGCCAGCTGCACGGCCACCTCGACCACGGCTCGATCACGCTCTACGCCGACGGTGAGCCCCTGCTCGTCGACGCCGGCAAATACGCCTACACCTCGCGTCCCGGTCGCGCGTACGTGGTGTCCGCCGAATCCCACAACGTGGTGACCGTTGGCGATGGCTGCGGACCCCAGGCCGGGCGCGAGTCACCCGTCCTGCAGCGGGCCTCCGACGAGCGGATCGACCGGATCGCGGTGCGGGTCGGCGTCTGTGACGGTGCCGGCTGGACCCGGGTGCTGGCGTTCGTGCGCGACACCGGCGAGGTGATCGTCATCGACGAGACCCGCGGACCGGTGGGTGCGGACGTCCGGCAGCGTTGGCAGCTGGAGATCGGGTCGATCGCCGAGCGGCTGTCCCCCCAGCGCATCTATGCGAGCTTCGCCGACGGCGGCTCGATGCTGATCGACCAGCTCACGCCGGTCGGTCGGACCACCGTGGTGTCCGGCGGGACCAACCCGCTGCGCGGCCTGGTCAGCCCGGGCTACAACGAGTTGGTGCCGGCCCCCAACGTCGAGGTCCACGCCGCCGATGGGGGCACCACCCGCCGCTACGTCACCGTGCTGCGTCCGGGGGCCGCGCCCGATGCACCGAGCGCGTCGTTCACCTCCACCTCGGCGTCGACGACGGTGACCCTGCCCTCGACCGACGGGTCGACCCACGAGATCCGGCTGCCACGCGTCGCGCCGTGAACGGTCGGGGCTCGCCACCGGCGGTGGTGCGCTCACCCGGGCCGCGGCCCACGGACAGGCGACGGCCCCGGGCCACCTCGCGGTGATCCGGGGCCGTCGCCGTCATGCCGTGACGGTGTTCAGCTCACTCGAGCTGCGCACGAACCGCACCGCCGGGGAAATCGTCGGAGTGCAGGTTGATGTAGTAGTTCGCCGAGTCGGTCACCAGCAGACGCAACAGCGCCGCGTCAGCGTCGACGACGGATTCGGTGATGATCGAGCCGTCATCGTCGGCGGCCGCCTGCAGGCCCTCACCCGTGGCGAGGAACAGCACGACCGGCCCGTTCTCATCGTCAGCACCGACGTGGATGTGGTAGCCGGGTGCTTCCGCGAACGGACCGTCGACCTCGGAGAAGTTGACGGTGTGGGTGATGGTGCCCGCGACCGGGTCGACGATCAGCGTCGCCGCGGCGGAGGCACCCTCCTGGCCGTCCATGTCGACCTCGGCCTCGCCGGTCATGGTGAGGTCGAACGTCGTCGCTTCGAGCAGTTCCTGGCCACCGGTCGGCAGCTGACCACGGACCGCACCG
>CAYTLZ010000031.1:10498-25010 GCA_964438785.1 uncultured Actinomycetota bacterium
GTCGAGGTAGTCGGCGCTGCGCATCACGAAGGAGGCGAGCTGGCCACGGGTGACCGCGCCGCCGAGGTCGTAGTTGTCCTCGTCCACACCGACGACGACGCCGATGGCGGCGAGCGCCTGGATGTTGGCCTGGAACGTGGAACCGACGGCGTCGTCGAAGAACTCGACGTCGGACGCGGCGGGCAGTGACCCGTCGACGGCCTGCGTGTCGACGTAGTCGATGGTGTTCGAGACGATGCGGGCCATCTGGCCGCGGTTGATGTCGGCACCGACACCGAAGGTGCCGTCCTCGAGACCGCTGATGACACCGGCCGCGGACAGCTTGTTGATGTTCTCGGCGTGGACACCGGCTTCCGAATCCGGGAAGGCGGGCTCGGCGGGAACGACGAGGTCCTCGTCGGTCGCGACCTCGATCACGTTGGCGAGGATGGATGCGGCCTGGCCGCGCGTGATGGCGAGCCCGGGCTGGTAGGTCCCGTCACCGAAGCCCTGCGCGAACCCGTAGTCGACGGCGCACACGATGGCGTCCTCGTGGGTCGTGCCCTCGATGTCGGTCAGGCTCGGCGCGCCGGGGACGGCGGCGTCGTCCGGAGCCGGGCAGACCCGGTCGGAGTCACGTGCCTCGGCGTTGTCATGGTTGTCGGCCAGTGCTGCGCCGGGAAGCAGGCTCAGCGCCAGGGCGAGTGCACCCGTGGACGCGAGCGCGCGTCGCGTTCGTCTTGGTCGTGTCATGCGTTCCACATCAATCCTCAGCAGGTTGGTGGGCAGGGCGGACCGTGCGCGTGAAGCGCACGTGCCTCGTTCGGAGCGGCACGCGCGATGGTCGGCCGAAGCGACCGAACGCTTCCCACCCTCGTGCCGATCGCGGCTCAGAACCATGACCTTCGGGCCAGCCGGTCGAAAGTCGCGCGCTCGACGCTCGACGCTGTGCGGTCGATTGCTCTCAGCTTCCTCAGGTTCGCCACCGAGCGTCGTCTTCCCGCGTCCGGCACCGCGAAGCGTGGCCGTCCGGGCGGCACCTACGAGCCGCCCCGTCCGAACGGCCGTCGCTCTCAGCAGCCTTTCATACGCGCTCTGTAGCGTTTTCCCGCCTGGCCAAGCCCCCACGCCGTCCCCCACGCCGGAGCATCGTGAACGTGTCCCTCGGTCCTGTCGTGTTCGGTGCCGCCCTCCGGGGCCCGTCCGTCACCGTGCCCGTGCGCTGCCGCATCCCGGTCGTCGTGACCGCGGTCGCGGCCGTATTCGCGGCGCTGTTCGCCACGCCGGCCCCGGCCGGTGCCGACACGCTGGGGGGACGGAGCGCGCTGGAGATCCACGCCGAACAGCACGTCCTGGCCGGGCACCAGCGCGCCCGGCTCGAGCCCGCGACGGTGGGGCTGAGCGGCGCGAGGATCCCGGAACTGGTGTGGTCGGGTGAACTGGCCCGCCTGGCCCGCGCCTCCTCCGATCGCATGGCGTCACGTGGCTCGATGGGCCACGACCCCCGTATCGGCGACACGCTCGGCGGCACCCGTCATGGCGACAACGTCGGCTTCCGCGCCGCGGGTGCGACCACGTCGGCCGCCGCGGCCCGGGCCGACGCCAACGCGCTGGTCCGCGCCTGGCTGGCCTCGCCCGGTCATCGCGACAACCTGCGCAACGCGGCGTTCACCCATGTCGGGGTCGGGGTCACGATCGACGCGAACGGCGGTACGTGGGCCACGGTGGTCTTCCAGGCACGTGGCGTGCAGACCGCGTCGACGGGGCCCCGCGCCATCGACATCGATGCGCGCTGCCCGTCGACCGGCACCCTCAGTCGGCTGTTCCGCGATGTCGACGGGGTCCACACGCAGGCGATCGACTGCCTGTCGGCCGCCGGCATCGTCACCGGCACGACCTCGACGACGTACGACCCCGACCGCTCGTTGACCCGGGCCCAGACCGCGATGCTGCTCGAGCGCACGATCCTCGCATCGGACCGCTCGCTCCCGGCACCGCTGCGGGGCGCGTTCACGGATGTCGGCTCCACCAGCACCTCGGGGCCGGCCATCGAGCGTCTGGCGGCTGCCGGGATCGTCACCGGGTCGAGCGACGGCCGGTTCGGGCCCGACACCGCGATCACCCGCGGCGAGCTCGCCCGGATGCTGGAGACCACCGTCATCTACCTCGACGGCGACCCGATCGAAGCCCGGTCCGGCCTGTTCGTCGACGTGCCCGCCGACGCCCGCCATGCCAACGCGATCGACGCGGCCGGCGAGGCCGGCCTGATCGCCGGCGACACCACGGGCCGGTTCCGGGCCGGCGACGCGCTGCAACGCGACCAGGCGGCCAGTGTGCTGGCCCGGTTCCTCGTCTGGCGCGGCTGACCGCCCGGCGGACGACTGCCGACTCAGTCGGTGCGGCGCAGCACCCCGCGCACCGACCCGCCGGGCAGATCGGCGGCGACCAGCTCGACGAACGTGTCACCGGGCGCATTGATGATGTCGGCGAACCGCAGCTGGCTGTCGGCCTCGATGACGCCGTCGCCGACGGTTCCATCGCCGTCGACGAGATCGAGCTGCGTGGCGTCGGCGAGCTCGATGGCGACGGGCCCGTCACCGGCGACGTCGCCGATGCGGATCCGCAGCCGCGCGTCGGGATCCTCGATCGGGATCAGCGCGCCGGCATCGAGCAGGTAGCCCATCCTGCCGTCGAAGGCGTTGACCGACAGGGTCACCGTCACCTGGTCGGCGGTGGCCGTGTCGAAAATCGGTTCCAGGCCGCCGTCGTCGGTGACGCGCTGCAGATCGGCGCGCAATGTCACGATGGCGGCGGTCGGTTCCCAGCGCTGGTACCGGTCGAGGTAGTCGGCACCGCGCATGACGAAGGTCGCCATCTGGCCGCGGGTGATGGTCGTGTACGGGGCGAAGCGGCCGGGTTCGGCACCGACGGTGATGCGCGCCTGGGCGAGCTTGCCGATATCGCGTTCGAAGGTGGTGCCGACCACGTCCGCGAACAGCTCGGTCGGGTGGTCCGGCGCGACCGGCAGGGGCCCGTCGATCGAGAACGTGTCGGCGTAGCTGATGGCACGCACGATGACCTGGGCGAACTGGCCCCGCGACAGCGGCTCGCCCGGTCCGAAGGTGCCGTCCTCACGTCCGGCGATGATGCCGATCGCGGCGAGCGACTCGATCGCGGCGGCGCTGTTGCCGGTCACGTCGCTGAACTGCGGTTCAGCCGGCACCTCGAGCGCCAGACCCGTCGCCGCACGCAACCAGCGCGCCACGATCACGGCGGTCTGCCCGCGGGTCACCTCGACGTCGGGTCGGAACGTGCCGTCGGCGAAGCCGCCGATGAGCCCATAGGCGGCGGCACAGTCGATCGCGGCCCCGTGGGGCTCGCCGCGATCCGGGAACGCGACACCCTCGTCCGCGTCGACATCGGCCGGAACGGGGCACACGCGGTCGATGCCACGCGCCTGCAGTTCGACGGGTTCGTCGTCAGCGGCGGCGGGGGCGGCGACCAGCCCGACGACGAGCAACACCAGCAACAGCATCCGTGGGGCGCGGCGGCGCGGACGCACCGTCGAACGCACCGAAGCGATCGTCAACCACACCACCTGCAGACCCTGATCCTCGGCCCTGGACCGGACGGTCCGGCGGCCACACCATGGGCCCCAGCAGGAGAAGCGGGGCCACACCGGGGTGAGCGCGGCGATCCGGTGCACGGGTACACCGACCGCCGCGACTGGCCGGTGGTCGCACATGGCCGGCGGACGGCCAGCCGACTCACACGCCCGGCACCGTGCCACTCGTGGATGCGGTCGTCACGGACGCGGGAGGGGCGGCCCGGAACTGCTGGTCGTAACCGATCGAGCGGATCACCGCCGCGACCGCCGCGAACAGCGCGAGGGTCACGAGGATCATGGCCGGATCCTCGACCACCGTGGCGGGATCGAGCGACGTGACGAACGGAGCCATGGCCAGGGCCAGCACCCCGTAGAAGGCGGCGAGCAGGGCGTACACCCGCCGCAGCGGGCCGAGATGCTCGGGGCGCTGCTCGACCGACGAGACCAGCAACGGGTGCCGGTGCCGTCGCCGGCGACGCCCGTCCATGCCGAGCACGACCCCGGCGTTGCCGTAGAACAACACCAACTGGATCACGATGTAGAACGCGCTCGGGTCGGGCACGCCGGCCAGGATGAAGTTCGCGTTGAGGACGTTCGCGACCAGCAGACCGGCGCTGGTGTAGTAGCCGGCGGCGATCGCGACACCGGCGACGAGCTGCAACGCGATGACGACGACACCGACGACCGCGGCGTTGGGCAGCAGCACCGCCTCCATGAAGGTGGCGTAGAACGGAAACGCCGCCTCACTCCACGCGAGCTGGCCGTCGAGGAACGCGGTCAGCTCGGAGCCGTCGTACCAGCCGGGGTCGATGATCTTCGCCACCGCCGCGCGCAGCCACCCGAACCCGATGAACAGCCGCAGCGGCAACAGATAGGCGCGCTCCTTGGCGAGCTCCGCCCGGACGGCACGGAACACCCTGGCACCGGGGCCGCTCTCCATGGGGGCCAGCCTTCCGACACATCGAGCTCGATCCCGGACCGTGCGGTCCCAGCATGACACGTTCGGCGAGCAGCGGGGTGAGGAAAGGTCATGGCCGACACGGTCGCCGGCGTTCACCACAACCCGTCGACGGCCCGCTGCAGATCGTCGGTCGCGAGGTGGGTGTAGCCGACGGTGGAGCTGACCGAACGGTGACCGAGCAGGCGCTGCACGACGTGGATGTCGATCCCGGCCCGCACGAGTTCGGTCGCGAAGGTGTGCCGCCAGCGGTGCGGGAAGTGTCGGCCCGGCACCCCGGCGCGCTGGCCGGCGAGCTCGACCTCGCGGTGGACCGCTTCCGGGCCGAACCCGCGATGGGCGGTCGTCACCCGCCGGGCCGGGTTCGACAGCAGCAACGGCGATGCGGGCAGTGCGGGGCGGACCTCATCGAGGTAGCACGACAGGATCGGCTGCAGCGGCGGCGGGACGACCACGACCCGGGGCCGCGATCCCTTGCCGATGACCCGGGCCCGGCCGGCATCGACATCGAGGTGGTCGCGGCGCAGGGTGCGCAGCTCACCCGAGCGCATGCCGGTGTAGCGCAGCGTCGCGACGATGACGTGGCGCAGCCGTCCGCGCAGCTCGCCGAGCGCGGCGGTGTGATCCAGGATCGTGGCGATCTCGTCGGGTCGGTAGACGTCGATCTCGGTCGGGGCGACCCGCGGGGCGCGCAGGTGCACGGTCGGATCGTGGCCCGCGCGGCCCATCAGCACCAGCCACGCGAAGAAGCGGCGCAGCGTCGCGGTCTGGCCCTTGCGCGTCACCGCGCTGATCCCCCGGGCTTCCTCGGCGATGAGGAACGCGGCGATGTCCGCCGTGGCGGCGTGCTCGACGGCGGTGCCGCGCCGCGCGGTGTGCCACCAGCGGGCGAAGGTCCGTAGGTACAGGCTGCGATGGCGCAACGTCTCGGGCGCAAGCCCCGCGACCGCACGTTCGTGCTCGACGAACGCGTCGATCAGCTCGGTCCAGGCGGCATCGGGTGGCGGCTCCATGCGGCAGCGTCACACGGCTCGCGCACGGTGCGCCGACCGGCTTCGCGCGGCCTGTGGATGACGGTCATGGCCGGGGTCGAACGTCGTGTCCAGCCGGTGCCGCTGGCGTCCGTCACGATGGGCGTGCCGGTCACAGGGTGTGGACATCGACGGCGACGGCCGTGTGCCCTGCCAGTGCGGTGATGTCTCCGGGGTCGGAAGTGAGGATCTCGACCACGTCGCCGCCGGGCAGCCGTTCGGCGCTGACCACGACGCTGGCGTCCACCAGTGAGGCGGCGGGTACGACCTTCCGGAGTTGCACATTGCGGTCGGCGGCGGACGCGTCGAGCGCATCATCGTCTCGCACGTGCAGGTTCGCGGCGGCGGACGCGGGCTGCGTTCGGTCCAGAAGCGCTTCGCACCGCACGGCGGTCGGTACGACCGTGCGGCCGTTGGCGGCCATGATCGCCTCGAGGACCTGAGCGCGCTTGGC
Source organism: uncultured Actinomycetota bacterium (assembly GCA_964438785.1). Taxonomy (GTDB): domain Bacteria; phylum Actinomycetota; class Nitriliruptoria; order Nitriliruptorales; family Nitriliruptoraceae; genus PWLR01. The sequence continues at coordinate 16,528 of CAYTLZ010000031.1, forward strand.
GTGGCCCGGTGCCGTGACCAGCAGGGACGAGACCGCCTCGTTGTCGAGCACCAGGTGACGGACGGGCACCGCCATCAGGCTGAGGTTGCCGGTACCGGCATCTCGACCAGGATCTCGACCAGCTCCAACACCTGGTCGACCGCGTGGTCGACGGCTCCCGAGACGGCCCAATCCGGATGCCCACGCGCATAGCGCTGGGCCACCGCGGTCGTCAGCTGTTCGTGGCGTGCGGCCGGGTGCTCGGTACCACTGACCCGGCGGCGCACGACCGCTTCGAGCTCGGGCTGGTCGGCGGGGAAGCGGGCGAGGTGGACCGCCAGCGCCTGCTGCCGAGCGAAGGCGCGAACACGGGACGTCAACGCCTCGTTCGTCGCCTCCGTGAACGACGCGGCCATCCCGAGCTCCGTGGCGATCGCGACGGCGTGGTGCAGCGCCTCGGGCATCCGCACCGAGGTGGCCTTGACCACACGTGAGCTGTCGAGCTCGTCGAGGCAGGTGAGGAGTTCGTGGAGTGTCGCCATCGAGCCTCCTTGCGTGCGGTATCAAATGTACCGCAAGCCTTGGTTTCGGGGCACGATCCGGATCTGCTGTCCGCGTCAGCGACCGAACCCCGCCCAAGGTCGGATCAGAGCGCGGCGGAGCCCAGCGCGATCCCGGCGGTGGTGAGCAGTGCCCCGATGACCGAGAAGACGAACAGCTTGGTCTGGCTGTCCATCCGCTCGCGCACGAATGCCTCGAACCGGGCGTCCTGTGCGGCGAAGCGCAGGTCGAGCACCTCACCGAGGTGGGCGAAGCCGGCATGCATCTCCGTCCGAAGGCTGCCGAGATCCGCCTTCAGCTCACCGACATCCGACTGGAGCACCTTGACGTCGGCCTGCAGCACCTTGACGTCGGCCTTGAGGACGCCGAGATCTGCCTTCAGTGGATCCAGATCGTCGTTCGTGACCAGCTCGGACCACGGGCGTGGGGGGAGATTCTCCATCAAGGTCGCCGCCTGGTCGGGGCCGAGCACCTCCTCGAGCCGGACCATCAGCTCGCGTCGTGCCCGCTCGTCGTCCGACATGATGCCTCCCGTGGCTCCTCGGCGCTAGTACGACGAGCCTCACACAGCCCGAACGTCACGGCCCCTCGGATCACGACGCGCCTGTGGACGACCGCTGCCCGATCGGTTGATTGACCGCGGGACCACCGGCGCAGCTCGATCAGCCGACGGCCTGGCTGATGAGCGCTTCGACGCGCTGCTCGACGGCGTCGCTCCACGCGACGATCGCGAAGGCCGTCGGCCACATCTCGCCGTCGTCGAACTGCGCGACGTCGTTGAAGCCGAGCGTCGCATACCGGGTCTCGAACTTCGCGGCTCCCTGAAAGAAGCAGACCACGTCCTTGCCCTCGGCATAGGCGGGCATCCCGTACCACGTCCTGGCGAGCAGCTGCGGCGCGATGCGGCTGACGATCGCGTGGACACGCTCGGCGATCATCCGGTCGTCGTCCGGCATCTCGGCGATCGCATCGAGGGTCGCCTGCAGGTTGTCCGCCTTCTTGCGACCGCCACGCTCGGCCCGCAGCTCCTCGGCCCGCTGCCTCATGGCGGCACGCTCGGCCGCGCTGAAACCGTCGGACATGTGCAACTCGCTGGACTCGGACATCACGGTCTTTATTCCTGCTGTCGGATCAGTGGGTCGCCCATCCGCTCCGGCCGCGTCGCTGACGAGACGATAGCTCTGTGACGGCGGAAGTCGCGGGTTCCCGGTCGGCAGCTGGCCCGTCCCGGCACCTCACCCGCCAGGCTCCCATCACTCGACCCTTGCCATAGACACGCACGCTCGTAACATACTGAGCTGAATGTTTCACTTCTGTATGTTGGGAGCGGCCTGTGGAGTTCTGGGGACGTCAATCAGAGCTTGCCCGGCTGCGCTCGGAACTTGATGAGGTTCGTAGCTCCGGGCACGGCCGCATGCTTGCGGTTCGCGGGCGCCGGCAGGCCGGCAAGTCGCGGCTGCTGACCGAGCTGGTCGAGACCGCAGGGGTCCCCTACCTGTATTCGACGGCGGTCAAGAACGCGCCGGCCTTGGCCCACGTCGCCCAGGTCGCCGTCGACATGGGCACCTCGCGGGTGCCGCTGCCGGGCGTCGACGTCGCGTTCGCCGCCCAGCCGACATCCTGGCAGGACCTGTTCGCCCGACTGCCGTTGGCGCTTCACGGCCAGCCGGCGATCGTGGTGCTCGACGAGTTCCCGTGGGCGACCGAGGCTGACGACACGCTCGAGGGGGTCCTGCAGGTCGCCTGGGATCGCACGTTGGAGCGACTGCCGGTACTCGTGGTGCTGGTCGGGTCGGATCTGGCCATGATGGAACGCCTGACCGAGCATGACCGCCCGTTGTACGGGCGTGCCCGCGAGGTGGTCGTCTCGGCCCTGTCGCCTGCGGAGGTCGCCGAGGCGTTCGCCGGACGTGTCGATCCTGCGGGGGTGTTCGACCTGTATCTGGCCACGGGCGGCTACCCGCGGCTGGTGTCCGCAGCACAGCCCCACGGGTCGGCGACGTCCTTTGTCGTCGAGCAGCTGCAGGACGACCAGTCACCGCTGTCGGTCACCGGCCTGCGGATGCTCGATGCGGAGTTCCGCGACGCCGAGCAGGCTCGCGCGGTGCTCGAGGCGATCGGCGCGGTCGAGGTCGGCCATGCGTCGTTCTCCTCGACGGTCGCCCGACTCGGCGGGGACGACTCGTCCTCGGGGACAGCGGTGTCGCGGGCGTTGCCTGCGTTGGTCGACGTCAAGCAGGTCGTGGCCATCGACGTCCCCGTCGGGGCTTCGACGACGTCCAAGCTGCGCCGGTACCGGATCGTCGATCCGTACCTGCGGTTCTGGTTCCGCTACTGCCGCCCGCACCTGGCCGACATGGCCCGTGGCCGCGCCGATCTGGCGGTCGGCCGGTTCGAGCGAGACTTCACGTCCTGGCGTGGCAAGGCGATCGAGCCGGTGGTGCACGAGGCGGTGTCGCGGCTGGCGGCGAGCGACGAACGCCTCGGTGGCGTCGAACGGGTCGGCGCCTGGTGGGACCGCAGCAACACCAACGAGTTCGATGTGGTCGGTGCGACACAGGATGCGTCGGTGCCACTGCTGGGCTCAGTCAAGTGGCGGACCCGTAAGCCGGTCACCTCCGGCGAGGTCGCGGCGCTGGCCAACGGTCGGGCGGTCGTGCCCGGCGCTGCGTCCGCCCGGTTGCTGGCGGTCTGCCCCGCCGGCGCACGCGATGACGCCGGCGCACACGTGGTCCTGGACGCCGCCGACCTGCTGGGCGCCTTCCGGTGACGTGGCTGCCGGCCCCCGTGCTCGCGCTGCGCGTCGGCGCCCCCCGTCGCCTTATGCTCGCCGACATCCACCGGAAGACCTCCATGCCGCTGCAGCCTCCGGCGTGGACGCTGCAGCCCTGTCCCGCTACGAAACCGGTCACAAGATCCCGCGCAGCGACCCGCTCGAGCACCGGCTCCAGACGTTCGGCTTCGAGCTGGACGCCCGTCCCGCACGGTCGGTGTCCGCGAGGTTCACCGACGCGCTCTGCGACCATCAGGCGCAGGCAGTCCTTGACGAGGACACCCGACGGGCCCTGCTGGAGGATGCACGTGCGGCGTGAAGAGGCCCTGCACGTCGCCCGTGCTGCCGCACCCATCGCCGGGGTGACCACGGTGACCATCGTCGGCAGCCAAGCGATCCTCGGCACCGACCACGAAGACGAACTTCCCTCGCCAGCACTCGCCTCCGCCGACGCTGACGGGGTCGAGCGCGGCGAGGCAGCAGACCGACTCCCTGCGCAGCCACTGGGCATCCGTGATCGAGCCGATGAGGCTCGTCGCTGCACTCCGTCGAGGGACTGACATCAAGCGGCGGAACCCACCGACCTGATCGATGCGCAGGGACGTGCAGGGTCCAGAACAGCTTCACCGCCGAACATGGCAACGACGGCTGCTCCGCCACCTGTGATGGCGTTGAAACGAAGTCGGCTCACCGCGACCACTCGGCAACGGTTGGTTCTTGGTGCAGCGGTCAGTCTTCGTGAAGGCGTGCAGCGGCCACGGCGTAGGCGATGAGGTCGCGACGTGGGGCGATGCTGAGTACCTCCACCTGTCGGGCCTCGGTGTTGGAGGGCAGTAGCCGGTACACGAGTCGGAGTGCAGGGCCGAGGTTCGTGCCGTCGGGGGTGATCTCGTCGGGGCCCAGCTTGACCTTTCTGCAGGTGGATAGGTCGCCAGTCGCTACGTGGTCGGTGAGCCAGTCGCCGAGCAGTGGATCGCCAGGTAGCGATGCGATCACCCCGCGTGCCTGCGCGAACGCGTCGACCCCGAACTGTTCGCGGACGCGCCGTAGGTCGGTGACGACCTCGGCGTGCCACCGAAGTGGCAGGCTCACGCCTGCTCGTCCACGGCGGCGAACAGGTCATCGACGGTGCCCTCGGAGAACCGTCCATCGGCGAGTCGGTCGTGGACCATCGCCACCGCGCCGAGCCGTTCGAGTTCCTCCAACTGGCGCACCGCGGCTTGCTGCTGCTCATAGCGTTCGCTGGACAGCAGGACCGCCTCGTCGCGTCGGTGCGATCCGAAGTGGACCGGTTCGGCCTGGGGGCTGTTTCGTAGCGTCGCGAGGATCGTCGGCAACGACGCGCGGATTTCCTCCATGCCCTTCACATCAGCCATCGCCGAGACCTCCCGGGTTTCCGTACGGATAACAATACGTTCCAGCGTACGGTCCCGGTTCCTCGGCTGCTGTCCGACATCACCGCGCAGCGTCGGAGTCCTCAACACGTGTGATTGCGTTGGGAAGAAGTCCCGCTTCGACCGGGCTCTTTCGGCGGTAGCGCGCATGTCGGTCACCCGACCGCCTCGGCGCGCGCCCGGTCGAATCTGCCGTGCCCAGTCGAGCCAGACCGTCACCGACGGCAGCACCCGGTCACCTCGGTGACGGCCCTGCTCGAGTGCCGTTGTCCGGTGCGTGCTCGCCGAGGCAGGGTGCACAAGGCCAACGAACCGGTGACGCTCGGGCTCGTGCGGATCAACGCGTCGGCATGATGCCCGCCCGAGCGTCACCAGGCGAGGCATAGGTTGCTGACAAGGCCAGCCGAGTCGTCGCCCGATCACATGCTTCCACGGTTCCCGGGGGCACCGCGCGATCCCTCGGATCGTCCGGAATCATAGCCTCGGCTTGTCCGCGTTAAATGCCTCCAATCGTCCGGGCTGATAGCCTCGGATGTTCCGGGATCGTTGGTTCCAATCGTCCGAGGGATTGCCGGCACTGGGAGGTCCGGGACCGTGAATCGCATGTTGAAGCGACGCATCGACCCGATCGTGAGGACGCTCCTGAGAGAGGAGCCCGTCGTTGCGATCCAAGGCCCTCGATCCATTGGCAAGACCACACTGCTCCGCGAGATCGCCAACGCCGAGCAGGTCCAGGTGTTCGATCTAGACGACCCTGCTACGCGCACCGCCGTAGCTGCTGACCCCGCCCTGTTCATGGCGGGCGCCTCGCCGGTCTGTGTTGACGAGTACCAGCACGTCCCCGAAGTGCTGGACGCGATCAAGGCGGAACTGAACCAGCGGACCTCCCCCGGCCGTTTCGTGCTCACAGGGTCCACGCGACACGACGCGCTGCCGATGGCTGCTCAGGCGCTGACCGGGCGACTGCACCTGGTGACGGTCCTCCCGCTCTCGCAGGGAGAGATCGACGGGGCGCACGAACACTTCGTGGAGACGTCGTTCGACGACGCCGCTGGCCTGGTCACCGCGAAGCCGGCGCGGACTACGCGCGGGGACTACATCGACCGCGTGATGCGCGGCGGCTTCCCACTGGCGATCTCGCGAACGGAGTCCGGACGTGGGCGTTGGTTCGACAACTACGTCACCCTGAGCCTGGACCGCGATGTGCGAGCCTTGGCGAACATCCGCCAACGGGACCAGCTGCCCCGTCTCCTCGCTCGGCTCGCGGGGCAGACGGCGCAGGTGTTGAACATCGCCGAGGCCGCGTCGTCGGTGGGCATGGCCAAGAGCACGGCCGACGACTACGCCAAGCTCCTGGAGGCGGTATTCCTGCTGTACCGGCTACCTGCGTGGGGCACCACGCTGACGGCGAGATCGACGGCCTTGCCGAAGGTGCACGTGGTCGATTCGGGTTTGGCGGCGCGCCTGTTGCGTCTCAGCAGCGCCAGGTTGCGTGCTGCGGACCCAACGAGCTTGCAGCAGTTTGGTCACCTGCTCGAGACGTTCGTCGTCGGGGAAATCCGCAAGCAGATCTCCTGGCTCGACACAGTGGTCGGCATCGGCCATTGGCGAACCCACGATGGAGATGAGGTCGATGTCGTCATCGAAGCCGACGATGGGCGGATCGTTGCGCTCGAGATCAAGGCGGGGACGAGGGTCCGCAGCGCCGATCTGCGGTCCATGGCCCGGCTACGAGACAAGCTCGGCACTCGGTTTGCTGCCGGGGTCGCCCTGTACACCGGTGAGCGCTCCTATGCAGTGGACGACCGGCTCTACGTCCTGCCGATCGAACGGCTATGGACGTGAGGGGCTGAACAACGCGGTTTCTGCGTAGCGGCGCGCGCGGGCCGGAGGGGATGCACTGCGCCGTGGGAGGCTCAGCTCGGAAGCGTGCTCGTGGCAATCGCGGCGATGGGCGAGCGGCCATCGCCGACCGGTCGAGAACGCACCCGTTGCTGAGGGGGCACCGACCTGACTTCTTCTCAACGCAATCACACGGCGGGCTGCGGCACAGACCGTCAGGTTCCGGGTCCGTCCGTAGAAACCGGAAACCCCGGCCTCCGAAGAGGCCGGGGTTCCGGCACAGACCCTCAGCTAGCGGGTTGGTTCTTAGAAACCGGAAGCCCCGGCCCCAACTTGCAGGGACCGGGGCTCCAGCACAGCGCCGCAACTGCTAGCGCCGTTGATCAGATCTGTCAGTTGATGACGAGATCCGTGCTGTTCGCGATGCTCGCAACCAGGTTATTGGTGTTGCGCACCTGGTTGTTGATCGTCACGATCGTCAGCGGGTAGCTACCAGCAGCAGCGGAGTCACCAGAACCGAAGTTCGGTGCGTCATCGACTGTCACGGTAAGTGTCTCCGCACCAGTGATGCTCGCAACCTCGTCAGTGAGCTCGCAGGTGGCGTTGCCACCCGTCTCAGCGCAGTTGATCGTGGCGTTATTGCTGCCATTGGTGACGATGAATACGCCAGCAGTCGCGGTCGATGGGGCCATCGCCTGATTGAAGGTGATGGTCCACTCGTCGCCATCGTCCAAGATCCCCTGCAGACCGACATCGTCGGTCAACTCAGATTCGGTGATGATCGGACGAACCGTTGCACCCTCGGCGAGGGTTGCCGCAACGTCGAACGCTGCGAACGCGCCAGCACTGAAGGCAGGGTCGCCGACATCGCCGGTGACGAAGCTGCCTTCAACACCGTCGACCACAGCGGTTACCCAGTAGACGTACGACGTCTCGTTCGCGAGACCGGTGTCCTCGAACTCGAGGTCATCGGCATCACCCGGGACAGTAGCCACGCGTGAGAAGCGGGCCTCATCCGCTACAACAAGATCCGAGTCTGCAGCGCCGTCGTTTGCCAGGCTGGTCGCCGTCGCACGGTAGATGTTGTACTCAGACGCGTTGTCCTTCTCCGCCCAGGTCACATCGATGGCACCTTCGGTGTCCGCTGTGCTCGCATCGACATCCGCAACCTGGCCCGGCACCTGGTCGGTCAGCTCGAACGACGAGGCAAAGTTCCGGGAGTACGGGGTCGCAGCCAGAAGGTCGCCGCGTGCGAGACGCTCTTCGAAGCCATCAAGGTCGACCTGGTCGCCAGCGGCGGTGCCGTCCACGAAGAACGTGTCGCCGGCGGCGTAGTTGACGGTTCCAACATTCTCAACGACGACGAAGTTCTCGTCCTTGTTGACCCGCAGAACCTCGTTGGCAGTGAAGTTGGCGCTATCAGCCTCGGCCGGAAGGATCTCGACCGCCCCACCGACACCGAACAGTTCGGCGTCAACGGGTGCACCGTCAGCGTCAACGTTCAGGAAGCCGTCTTCATTTTCGTCGAAGTACACGACCGGAACGACATCGCTCAGGGCGTTGCCCTGGACGGTGAAGGTGATCTGCGTCCCTACCGGCTGAACATCCTCAATTGCGAAGGGGCTGCCAGTGGTCGAAGCACCGTTGACGACTGTGATCTCCGCCTGGGTCGCGGTGATGTCAGCGGCTGCGCGAGTTGCGTTGACACCGGTGGGACCCACCGCGTCAAAGGTTACGAAGCCGTTGGCGTCAACATCCACGTTGCCAGCATCGAACAGGACGATCTGGTGGTCAGTGTCGGCCACGGCACCACTCACCGTGTACTGACGCTGGTTCTCGCCAGTCACACCCACGGTCAGACGAGCATCACCATCGGGGCTCACCGTGAACGTCTGGGTATCGGTGACTTTGCGTGATCAGGTGACCGCTCTTGG
>CAYTLZ010000032.1:0-17693 GCA_964438785.1 uncultured Actinomycetota bacterium
TGCACTCGGTGGGGTGGATGTAGAGCATCCGGTCACCCTCGTAGATGCAGTCGACGGGGCACTCCTGCACGCAGGCCGTGTCCTTCACATCCATGCAGGGCTCGGCGATGACGTAGGTCACGGCACTCTCCTCGCGGGTCTCATGATCCGGACGCCGAGTCTAACGGCGGCGGGGCGCATGCCGCGAACGGCCGACATGACGACGGCGGGTCCCGGTCGACCGGAACCCGCCGTGCACCTGCGCCACCGTGACCGGCGGCAGTTCGTGGGATCAGGCGTCCCAGGCCGCGACGGTCGGGTGGTCCTTCTCGCTCGAGCCGACGGCGGCGGCACCACCGGGGGAGCCGAGCCCGGTGACCTCGTCCTCGAAGTACTCGGCGTTGATCGGGGTGAACTGCTTCCACTCGTCCGGGACGTCATCCTCGTAGAAGATGGCCTCGACCGGGCAGACCGGTTCACACGCACCACAGTCGATGCACTCCGTGGGGTGGATGTAGAGCATCCGGTCCCCCTCGTAGATGCAGTCGACGGGGCACTCCTCGACGCACGCCTTGTCCTTCACGTCGATGCACGGTTCAGCGATGGTGTACGTCAACGTCGATGACCTCCTGAGATCTTGGACCCGCATACCGACGTCTACGGTGCGCGAGATTCGCCCCCGACCCCGTCGCTGGACGGGCCCGATCGGCGTGAACACCACCAGTCTAGGCCACGGGCCGGCCCACCGCGGTGTTCACCCGACGTTCACGGCTGCGCCCTAGCATCGCGGCCACCGACCGGTCACCAGCACCCCATCGCCTGGTGACGACCCCACCGCCGACGAAGGCCGAGCCCAGGTATGGCACGTTCACGGACCAGGGCGTCACGGTGGTGGCGCCGGCGCGGCTCCGGGCCCGGGGCGACGCAACCGGACGCGACGCGCGGTGCCACCGGGTCGACCGCACCCCCCGCACCCGCTCCGGCACCGGCTCCGCGCACGTCACCACCGCCGCTGGACACCGCCGACGAACCCGAACTCGACCTCGTGCCCGGCATCCCGCCCGAGCGCATGCCCCAACCGTGCACCGACACGGTCGGCATCATGGGCTACCACGACGAGGACCCGGACCAGGTCCGCTACCTCAACCGGGAACTGTCGTGGTTGCAGTTCAACGAACGCGTGCTCGCGATCGCCGAGGACCCGGAACTCGAACTGCTCGACCGCGCCAAGTTCCTGGCCATCTTCCAGGGCAACCTCGACGAGTTCTTCCAGGTCCGCGTCGCCGGCCTGAAGGAACAGGTCGCCGCGGAGGCGACGGGCCGCAACGCCGACGGCATCAGTCCGCCGGATCAGCTCGCCGCCATCGACGAGATCGTCACCGGACTCGCCGGACGCCACGCGCGGCTGTTCCGCTCCGAGCTGGTTCCCGGGCTCGCGGCGCACGGCATCCGCTTCGCCGACTTCGACGAGCTCGACGCCGACGACCGCGCCCACCTCGTCGGGATCTTCGAGGAGCGGGTCTTCCCGGTCCTGACCCCGCTGGCGGTCGACCCGGCGCACCCGTTCCCCTACATCTCGAATCTGTCGATGAACCTCGCGGTGCTGGTCCGCGACCCCGCCACGGGCGACACCCGGTTCGCGCGGGTGAAGGTCCCACCGGTGCTGCCCCGGTTCTTGATCCTGCCCGACGGCGAACGCTTCGTGCCGCTCGAACAGGTCATCGCCGCCCACCTCGACCGGCTGTTCCCCGGGCTCGAGGTCGTCGAACACCACGTCTTCCGGGTCACCCGCAACGCCGACTTCGAGGTCGAGGAGGAGGAGGCCGAGGACCTGCTCCAGGCGATCGAGTCCGAGCTGACCCGCCGCCGGTTCGGCCGGGTCGTGCGGCTCGAGGTCGAACCGGACATGACCGAGCAGGCCCTGAAGCTGCTCATCCGTGAACTCGACATCACCCCCGACGACGTGATGGAGCTGCCCGGCCCGCTGGACCTGTCCGGGTTGTGGTCGCTGTACGGCATGGACCGTCCCGACCTGAAACAGCCGGCGTTCGTCGCGACCACCCAGCCGCGGCTCACCCCACCCGCCGGGGAGGAACTGGACCTGTTCGCCACGATCCGCGAAGCGGACGTGCTGATCCAGCATCCGTACGACTCGTTCACCACCTCGGTGCAGGCATTCATCGAGGCCGCCGCCAAGGACCCCGACGTCCTGGCCATCAAGCAGACGCTGTACCGGACCTCCGGGCCGGGCAGCCCGATCATCCGGGCGCTGCTCGATGCCGCCGAGGAGGGCAAGCAGGTCGTTGCGCTCGTCGAACTCAAGGCCCGGTTCGACGAGGAGGCCAACATCGAGTGGGCGCGCGCGCTGGAGGAGGCCGGCGTCCACGTGGCCTACGGGGTGGTGGGCCTGAAGACCCACACCAAGATCGCGCTGGTCGTCCGCGGCGAATCGGGTCGGGTGCGCCGCTACTGCCACATCGGCACGGGCAACTACAACGACAAGACCGCCCGGATCTACGAGGACGTCGGCCTGCTGACCGCCGATCCCGACCTCGGTGCGGATCTCAGCGACCTGTTCAACGTGCTCACCGGCTACTCGCGCCAGGAGGAGTACCGCAAGCTGACCGTCGCGCCGACCACGTTCCGCTCGCGCATGCTCGCGCTCATCGAACGCGAGACGGCGGCCGGCGACGGTCACATCGTGCTCAAGATGAACAGCCTGGTCGACCCGGAGATCATCGACGCGCTCTACGCCGCCTCGCAGGCGGGGACGCCCGTCGAACTGATCGTGCGCGGCATCTGCTGTCTGCGACCGCAGGTCCCGGGGCTGTCGGACAACATCCGGGTGCGTTCCATCGTCGGGCGCTACCTGGAGCACTCACGGGTGTTCCGCTACGGCAGCGAGGCCCGCGGCTACGACTACATCATCGGCTCCGGTGACCTCATGCCCCGCAACCTCAATCGGCGGGTCGAGGCGCTCGCGCCCGTCGACGATCCCGAGCTCAAGCAACGGCTCGAGGAGATCCTGCAGGTCGCACTGGCCGACGACCTGCTCGCCTGGGAACTGGCCGCGGACGGCGTCTGGCGGCGGGTCGAGACCACCGTCGGGGTCGACAGCCAGCTCACCCTCCAACGCCGCGCACAGCGCCGAGGTAGCCGATGATCGAAGCAGCAGGTGGTGTGGTCCTGCGTGCCCGCGACGGCCGGATGCAGGTGCTGGTGGTGCACCGGGTCCGCCACGACGACTGGTCGCTACCCAAGGGCAAGCTCGACCCGGGCGAGGACCACGAGCAGGCCGCGGTGCGCGAGGTCGAGGAGGAGACCGGTGTGCGTGCGACGTTGGGTGCGGAGCTGCCCGAGGTCCGCTACGAGGTGCCGGCCGGCCCCAAGCGGGTCCGCTGGTGGACCATGGCGGTGGTCGACGGCGACCCGGCCGACCACCAACCCGACGGCGAGGTCGACGAGGCCCGGTGGCTCGACGTCACGGACGCGGCGGGCACGATGACCTATCCCCAGGATCACGCGACCCTGACCGCCGCGCTGCGGCTGCTCGGTCAGGGTGGCCAGGGTGGCCGGGCATGAGCCTGTACATCGTGCGCCACGCCGATGCCGGTGATCGTGCCGCCTGGACCGGCGACGACCGGCGACGACCCCTGTCCGCCGCCGGACGCAGCCAGGCCGAGGCCATCGCGCTGGCGTTCACCGACCACGACATCGACCGGATCGTGTCGAGCCCGGCGCGCCGCTGCCTCGACACCGTCGAGCCACTGGCGGAGATGCGCGGCCTGGTGGTCGAGGACGAGGACGCCCTGGCCGAGGGCGCACCGTTCGACCGCATCGACGCCCTGCTCACCCGTCTGTCCGGCACCGGGGTGGTGCTCTGCAGCCACGGGGACGTGATCGGTGCGATCGTGACCACCGTCCGCCGACGTGGCGTGCCCCTCGGTGCCTCGATGCGGTGGCCGAAGGGCTCGACCTGGGTCCTGGACGGCTGGCCCGACACCGAACACGCCGGGTTCCTGCCGACCCCGGTCGAGGGCTGATGCGCGCCGCCGTCCTGGACCTCGGGAGCAACTCGTTCCACGTGCTGGTCGCCGATCTCGACGGGCGCACCATCACGCCGGTGCTGCGCGAACGCGAGATGCTGCACCTCGGGCGGGTCGTGGCCGAGCACGGCCGGGTACCCGACGACGACGTCGCCCGCGCCACCGCCACGGTCGCGCATCTGATGGAGCTCGCCCGGCGCTCCGGCGCGATCGAGACCATGGCCGTCGCCACGGCGGCCCTGCGCGACGCCGCCAACGGTCCCGAGGTGATCGCGGCCCTGTCGACGGCCGCCGGCACCCCGATCCGCGTGCTCGGGGGACTCGAGGAGGCACGCATCGGCTACGTCGGCGTGCGCGCCTCGGTCGCGGTCCGGGCCGAGCCCGTGCTCGTGCTCGACCTCGGTGGTGGATCGTTGGAGCTCGCCACCGGCGTCGGCGACCGGGTGACCTGGTCCGCGTCCACGCCGCTCGGGGCGAGTGCGATGTCGGCGGGACTGGGGAGCGGCGCGCTGCGCAAGCGGGACCGCAAGGCACTGCAGGCCACGGTGGACGCCGCGCTCGATCCGCTGGTCGACATCGTGCGCGCCCACGCTGTCGGCACGACCGTCGCGGTCGGTGGCACCGTGCGGGCACTGGCCCGCGTGCTCGCCGCCCGCGCCTCGACCTGGCTGCCCGCCACGGTCAACCAGTTCCGGATCCGGACCGACGACCTCGACGCACTCGCCACGGAGCTGGCGGCGCTCGACCTCGACGACCGGGTGGCGCTCCCCGGCATGAAGGAACGCCGCGCCGACCACATCCACGTCGCCGCGATCGTGCTCGCACGGGCGCTGCGTCGGCTCGGCATGTCGAGCTTCACGGTCAGCGACTGGGGGCTGCGCGAGGGGCTGCTGCTCGACGCCCACGGCGTGAGCACCCCGCCGTCCGCCGTGGAGCTGCGTCACGACGAGATCGAACGGCTGCGGACCACGTTCGTCCCCGACGACCCGCATCCACTGCACGTCGCGCGGCTCGCGGCCCAGCTGTTCGACGGCACGTCCACGCTGCACGGGCTCGGACCGACCGACCGTGAGCTGCTCGGGCACGCGGCCCGCCTCCACGCCATCGGCGAGGCGATCGCGTTGCGACGGCAGCACTTCCACGGGGCCTACCTGGTGGACAACGCGGAGTTGCGCGGGTTCTCCCCGGCCGACACCGCCATGCTGACCACGCTCGTGCGCTTCCACCGGTCACGGGGGATCAACCGGACCTTCGACGCGTTCGCCGCGCTCGCCGACGCCGACCGGGAACGGGTCACCCGACTGCTGGCACTGCTGCAGGTCGCCGACGGCCTCGACCGTGCGCACGACCAGGCGGTCACCGACGTCCGCGTGGAACTGACCGACGACCGGCTGTTGCTGGAGCTCGATGGCCACGGCCTGCACGTCACCACCGACGAACTCGAGCGCAAGACCCGCCTGTTCGCCCGCACCTTCGACCGCGAGGTGGCGGTCGTCGACCATGGCCACGACGCGACGCGGCCGGCCGTGGTGGCCGTGCCGTGAGCGGTACCGACGGGCCACCACCGGACAGTGACGGGCCACCGCCGGACGCGGACAGGCCGCCACCGGACACGGGTGGGCGATCCCCGGGTGTGCCACGTCCGGGTCTGCGGGCCCGCTACGTCCAGCGCGTCGACGCCAGCCACGTGGGCGGCCGCGTGTCGATACGCCACCTGGCCGACGACCCGGACCGGGGTCCCGTCCCGAGCGACGTGGTCGGTCGGCTGCTCGCCTTCGACGACGAGATGGCCCTCGTCGTGGACCGGGGTGGTCGGCTCCATGTGCTCGACACGACCCGGATCGTGGCCTCGCGGGTCGTGCCGGCCCACCCGCGGCTGGCGGCCGAACCCGACGTCGGGACCGAGCAGCAGCCCCTCGAACGCGACGCGGCGCGCATCCTGCTGCTCGACGGCGATCAGCGGGTGCTGCTGGTCGAGCACGCCGCGGACCGCCAGCGACGGGTGTGGACGGCCCCGGGCGGCGGCCTCGAGCCCGGTGAGGACCACACGATCGCAGCCCGACGCGAACTGGCCGAGGAGCTCGGACTGGACCTGCCGATCGGGCCGTGGGTCTGGTCGCGGCAGGCGCGGTTCACCTTCCGGGGAGTGTGGATCGAGCAGCGCGAACGGTGGTTCCTCGTCCGCACGGAGGCCGACTACCGGGCCGACGACGCTCCGCTGGACGACATCGGGGCGGTGGTGGCCCGGTGGTGGTCACTGGACGAACTGCGCGCGATGACCGGCGATCTCGCCCCCGCGTCGTTGCCCGACCACCTCGAGGCGCTCGTGCGGCACGGCCCGCCGCCCGAGCCGATCGACGTCGGTCGCTGAGCGCCGTTCCCGGCAACGCCGCTCCGGATCAGCTGCGGGCCGACGAATCGGCCCGGGGACCGCCGGATCAGCTGGGGGCCTGCCCGATCTCGTGCACCATCACGCGGTTGGTCCCACCGTGACCACCCGGGATGCCGGAGACGATCACGACCTGCTCGCCGACCGCGGCGTACCCGTGCTCGAGACACACCTCGTCCGCGGCCGTGATCAACGCGTTGGAGTACTCCTTCTCCTCCACCGTGTGGCCCTCGGTGCCCCACATCAGCGGCAGGCGACGCAGGGTCGACAGCTCGGAGGTGAAGCCGATCAGCGGCTGCTTCGGGCGGTACTTGGACACCAGCTGGATCGAGGCACCGGAGAAACTGAAGACCAGGATCGCCTTGGCGTCGACGTCGTCGGCGATCTGCACCGCCGCCTTGGCGACGACGCGACCGACGATGTTGCCGGTCAGGGGCGCGACGGGATGGACCCGGTCGGCGGCCGATTCCGCGACCTCGATGATGCGGGCCATCGTGCGGACGGCCTCGACCGGATAACGCCCGGCGGCGGTCTCACCGGACAGCATCACGGCATCGGTGCCGTCGAAGATGGCGTTGGCGACGTCGGACGCCTCCGCACGCGTCGGCCGCGGGCTGCGGATCATCGAGTCGAGCATCTCGGTGGCGGTGATGACCGGCCGGCTGTGCGCGTTGGCGAGGTCGATCATCTCCTTCTGGATGGCGGGCACCCGTTCCGGACCGACCTCGACCCCGAGGTCGCCACGCGCGACCATCACCGCGTCGGTGACGGCGACGATCTCCGCGAGATTGTCGACCGCCTCGGGCCGCTCGAGCTTGGCGACCAGCGGCTGCTGACCGCCGAGCTGTTTGATGAGGTCCTTGACCTCGGTCACGTCCTCGGCCCGACGGACGAACGACATCGCGATCCAGTCGACGCCGATGTCGACCATGGTGGCGACGTCCTCGCGGTCCTTGTCGGTCATCGACTTGGCGGAGACGTCCACACCCGGCAGATTGACCCCCTTGCGCGACTTGGCCAGACCACCCGCGACGACCCGGGCGATCACGCGGTCGCCCTCAACCGCGGACACGACCAGGCGCAGCAGCCCGTCGTCCATCAGGACCAGCGCACCCGGCTCGACGTCCTTGGCGAGGTGTTCGTAGACCACCGGCAGGACCGGCGTGTCGCCCTCGAGGTAGCTCGGGACCTCCTCGACGCCGCTGACCAGGATGACCTCGCCCCCGTCGGTCAGCTCCACGCCCGGGTCCGGCACCATCCCGAGCCGGATCTTGGGCCCCTGCAGGTCCCCGAGCGACCCGACGACCTTGCCCAGATCGTGCGCCATCTCGTGGATCTCGTCGAGGCGGGCACGGTGGTCGGCGGCGGTGCCGTGCGAGAAGTTGAGCCGGACGACGTCGATGCCGGCCGCGAGCGCGGCGCGCAGACGATCGGGGTCATCGAGCGCGGGTCCGAGGGTGGCCACGATCTTGGCACGACGCACGAGGTTCCTCACCGGGTGGACTGGTGACGCTGCCGGTGCAGCATCAGTGGGATGCGATGACCACGGGCAGCGTGTCGGGCGCGGCGTGCTACGGCCGGGCCGGCCGCTCCAGGGCCACCGTCATCCTATGGGCACGGTTGCGCCGACGGGCGGATGATCAGCCGTCGTCCGGTGCTGCTCCGTCCGCGGCCCCGTCGGTGCCGTCCGCGGGCGGGGCCCCGTCCCTACCGGTGTCGTTCGCGCCGGGGGCTCCGTCGGCGTCGGGATCGGCATCGGGGTCGAGGTCGGGGCCGGGGTCCCCGGGGTCCGGTGGCGTGAGCTCCGGTTGCGCCGGTGCCGGATCGACGACCGGTTCCAGAGCGTCGCGCTCCCCCCGTCCGAAGGCCGCCCGCACCGATTGGATCTGCTCGCGTGTGGCCGGCGCGGTCGCCGGGCCGAGCCGCATCGTCGCCAACGACACCAGCCCCAGCGACCGTGGGCGCAACCCGTCGTCGCCGAGCGCTCCGACCGGCCCGACCAGGGTCCGGACCCAGCGCAGACGCCAGTCGGCGATCACGATGGTGTCCCCGCCGACCTCGTCGAGGCTCAACCCGGCCGCGGCGAGCACCTCCTGCGGACCGAGCACCCCGGCCCGCCCGTCGATCGCGGCGACGGCGGCCACCATGTCCGGCGCGCCGTCGACGATGACCTGCGTGGCACCGGCCGCCAGCACCGCCTCCAGCCGTTCGACCGGCGTGGCCTCGACCCCCTCGGGCACGTCCGCCTCCACCACCTCGATGTCCCCGAGTCCGGCGAGCAGCCCGGCGCGGAACCGGGCCGGCGCGACGGCGTCCCCGGCGAGCACCAGCCCGACGATGCCGCCGTCACCGGCTTCGAGGCGGGCCGTCACCCCCACCGTGTGACCGAGTTCCTCGGTACGCAGCACCACCCGGCGCAGGCCCTCGGGGTCCCGGTCGCTGACCGGCTGGCCGTCGATGGCACAGAACTCGACCGCCGGGAAGCTGGTGACCAGGCCACGGAGCTGCTCGACCCCGTCGGGCCCGATGACGCACACCACCGCGACCCCACGCTCCGCGAACGACCGGGCGAGGTCGCCGATGAAGGCGACCGATGACGGCACATGGGTCGTCACCGTGTCGACGCGCCCACCGAGCAGGTCCTCCGCGGCGACGAGTTGGGCCTGCAGATCGTCGAGGAACGCCTCGTCGGCCTGGTCGGTGGGCGGCAGGATCACCGCCACGTCGCGGCCGACGCCGGCGGGGGACTCCTCGGGTTCCTCGTCCTCGGGCGGCTCGACCGGGGCGGGTTCGTCCGGGGTGCAGGCTCCCAGCACGAGCACGAGGAACAGCGCCGACGCCAGGCGACGACGCCGGTGCGCTCGGACGGCCACCATGCTGCACGGACCCCTGCCATCGACCCCTCTAGGCTAGCGCCGAGCGTGTGCGTCACCCGCCGCACGCCCCGTCAGGTGAAAGGTCCCACGACGTGTCCGAGCCGTCCGCCGTCCCCGCTGCCGTCACCGTCCTCGACGACGATCCCGTCGCCGGGGTCCAACTCGCCTCCCTGCGCGACGCGCAGACGAGCCCCGAACACTTCCGCCACCACGCGCGCCGACTGGGTTCGATCCTCGCGCTGCGGGCGGTCCAGGGCCTCCCGGCCGCCGAGGGCACCGTGGCGACGCCGCTCGCCGACGCCCCGACGATCGGCCCCGGACGCACCATCGTGGCCGTCCCGGTGCTGCGGGCCGGGCTCGGCCTGCTCGGCGGCGTCCACGACGTCCTGCCGACCGCGCTGGTCGGCATGATCGGCCTCGAGCGCGACGCGGAGACGCTGCAGGCCCGGCGCTACTACTTCAAGGTCCCCCCGCTCGAGGGTGCCTGGGTCCTGGTGCTCGAGCCGATGCTCGCCACGGGTGGCTCCGCCTCCGACGCCGTCAAGGCGCTGGACGCCGAGGGGGCCGAACAGGTCATCGTCCTGTCGGTGACCGCGACCCCGCAGGGCATCGAACGCATCCTCGAGGACAACCCCGGGGTGCGCATCGTGACCGCCGCCATCGACGCCGAACTCGACCACAACGGCTACATCGTGCCCGGGCTCGGCGATTTCGGTGACCGGCTGTTCGGCACGCCGCACTGACCGGCGGGCCGCACGGACCGGCATCCCGGCCTCAGCGGTCGAGGTCGGGATAGGCGCCGCGGAAGTACACCAGCGGCGCGACGTCCTCGTCGGCGTCGGCCGCCACGACCCGTCCGATGACGATCACGTGGTCCCCGGCCCCGGTGGTCTGCACGACCTCGCAGTCGACCGAGCCGACGGTGTCCGCCAACAGCCGGCAGCCGGTGACGGCCGTGCGGGTCGCGACCCCCTCGAACCCGGCGACACCGAGCGGCCGGTCGGGGTCGGCGAAGTGCCAGGACAGCGACTCCTGATCGGCGGCGAGGAAGCTGAGCGCGAAGACCCCGGCGCGATCGACGAGCTCCGCCATCAACGCGTCCCGGTCGACACAGACCAGGACCAGCGGGGGGTCGAGCGACACGGAACTCAGCGCGTTTGCCGTCATGCCGTGCGGCTCGCCGTCGACGTCGGTGGTCATCACGCTGACCCCCGTCGCGAAACTGCCGAGCGCCGCCCGGAACCGGTCCGCGTCGACCCCGGCGTGATCCGTGCTCCGATGCGTGTCGGCGTCAGCCATGACTCGACTCCCCGGTCGCCGGTGTCGTGGTTCCGGCCCGCAGGCCGGCGAACAGGTCCGACTCCGGTCCCGATCCAGGGCCCCGTACCCCCGCCTCGAGCGCGAACTCCTCGACCCCGAACGCCCCGTCCTCGAGCTGTGGCGGGGTGTTGAGGAAGAACGAGTCCGTCCCGATCTGGCTCTTGTGCGCCGCCATGGCGGCGCGCTTGAGGTCGAGCACGTCGCGGACGTCGATCGCCGTGGTCACCAGCTCGTCGGGGAGCCCCATCGGCACGTCGTCGGGCGACGCGAAGTCGTCCTCCCCGAACGGCGAGGCCAGCCCGGCGGCCCGCATCGACTGGTGCATCTCGAACAGCCGCCCGCGACTGAACGTGTGCACGTAGCGTTTGGCCACCTGCCACGGCTGGCCGTCGATCGGGGCGTCGGGGTCGGCGGCGAGCGCGACGGCCCGCAGCGTGACCCGGTTGGCCTTGACGTGGTCCGGGTGCCCGTAGCTGCCGTTGGCGTCGTCCGAGACCACGACCTGGGGCTGCTCGGTCCGGATGATCGTGGCCAGCGCCGCGGCCGCCACCTCGACGTCGACGCGGTGGAAGCTGTCCGGGTGGTCGTTGGGCGGCGTGTCGACCATGCCGCTGTCGCGGTAGCCGAGCTGATGACCGGCGCTCACCCCGAGCGCCGCGAGCGCGTCGGCGAGCTCGCGGCGGCGGTGCGCGACGAGGTCGTCGGTCCCGAGGTCGATGCCGGCGAGGTTGTCGCCCTCCTCGCCACCGGTACACGTGACGACCACCGTGCGGATGCCCTCGTCGGCGTAACGGGCGAGCACACCCCCGCAGGCGATCGATTCGTCGTCCGGATGCGGGTGGACGCACAGCAGGGTGAGCGACACGGGTTGGTCCTTCCTCGGATGGTGCTGCGAGCGCGGATAGCCTCGCAGGTGGGACGAGCCGACCGCGACAGGCGCAGGCCCGATCGGCGGGGTGGTCGTCCGGCGATGCACGATCCGCGGGCGGGCAGCGCCGGCGACCGACCGGCACCACACGAGCGGACCAGGATGTCAGAAACCGTCGACACCCCCACGGTGTCCTTCGTCGACGACCCCGAGCGTGTCCGGGCCGCGTTGCAACTGCTCGAGGGCGATGTCGTCGGGGTCGACGTCGAGCGCGCCGATGCGGACAACTACCACCGTCGGGCCGCCCTGGTCCAGGTCGGTGTGCCCGGCCACTGCATCCTGCTCGACGGTGTCACCCTCACAACGATGGGCGAACTGGACGCATTCCTCGGTCCCGACCGCCTGGCCATCCTGCACGCCATCGAGAACGACCTGGCCCCACTGGCCAACAAGGGCGTCGTCGCCGACGCGGTGGCCGACACCGCCATCGCGGCGGCCTTGCTCGGGTTGCCGACCGGACTGGGGCCGCTGCTCGAGCAGCTGCTGGGGGTCGCCCTGCCCGGCGACAAGAGTGCGTTCCAGCGCGCCGACTGGGGTGCACGCCCGCTGTCGGAGGGTATGGCGTCGTATGCCGCGGGCGACGTGGTCCACCTCCCCGCCCTGTGGACCGAGCTGGCGGCCCGGCTCGACGACCTCGGCCGCCGGGAGTGGTACGACCAGGAGCTCACCCACACGGTCGAGCGCGCCCTGGTCGACCAGCGGTCCTGGACGAAGGTCAAGGGCATCGGCCGGATGAGTGGTCAGGAACGGGCCGCGGTCCGGGCCGTGTGGGAGACCCGTGAGGAGCTTGCGCGCACCCACGACATCGCCCCGAACCGCCTGCTGCACGACGACGTCATCCGGGAGATCGTGACCGATCCGCCGCGCACGGCCCCGCAGCTGATCCGGCGCAGCCGGCGTCGTCGCGCGCCGCTGCGGGAGCACGCACCGGCGCTGCTCGAGGCGCTGGAGCGGGGACTCGACGCCGAGCCGGAGGCCAAGGACCGCACCCGCCGGTGGACGGACGTCGACCGCGCGACCCACGACGCCATGCGTCTACGTCGCTCCGAGGTGGCCGAGGAGCTGGGCCTGGACCCGGGCGTGCTGTGCCCCTCGAAGGTGCTGTGGAACGCCGTCGCGGGCGACCCCGACGACGCCGCCAGGCTCTGCGCGCTCGCCGAGCTGCGTCCGTGGCAGGCCGACGTGCTCGGCGAACCGTTGTGGGACGCCTACCTCGAGGCGCGGACCGCCGGCCCCGAGGCGGGCGTCGAGCATGACCCGGACGACCCGGGCGACGACACCACCGGCCCCGCGGACGATCCGGTCGACACGCCGAGGTGAGCCGCCGATCAGCTCTGGGCCGCCGATCAGCCCTGAGCCGCCGATCAGCTCTGGGCGGCAAGCTTGCGCGCGAGGTTGGAGGGCATGGAGAACTCCACGTCCTCGTCGACGACCATCACGGTCTCGACCTTCTCCGTCCCGGCTGCCCGGAAATAGTCCAGGACCTGCTCGACGAGTATCTCCGGTGCGCTGGCCCCGGAGGTGAGCCCGACGGTGCCGATGCCCTCGAACCACGCTTCGTCGATCTCGGAGACGTCGTCGATGAGGTGGGCCGGTACGGAGCGGTCCTTGGAGACCTCGACGAGCCGCTTGGAGTTCGATGAGGTCTGCGAGCCGACGACCAGCACCAGATCCGCGCGTTCCGCGAGTTGCTTGACCGCGTCCTGGCGGTTCTGGGTCGCGTAACAGATGTCGTCGCTCTTGGGCTGGCGCATGCCCGGGAAGCGTTCGTTCAACCGGTCCACGACGCTGGCCGTCTCGTCCATCGACAGCGTGGTCTGGGTGATGTAGGTCACGGGCCGATCGGGATCGAGATCCAGCGCGTCGACGTCCTCGGGGGTCTCGACCAGCCGGATCCGGTCGGGGGCCTGCCCGGTGGTCCCGATGACCTCCTGGTGACCCTCGTGGCCGATCATGACGATGTCCATGCCGTCACGGGCGTAGCGCCGGGCCTCCATGTGCACCTTGGTCACCAGCGGACAGGTCGCATCGATCAGCGTGTGGCCGAGCCGCTTGGAGTTCTGGAACGCCTCCGGCGGCGAGCCGTGGGCCGAGAACACGATGATCGCGTCCTCGGGGACCTCGGTCTCGTCCTCGACGAACACCGCCCCCTTGTCCTTCAGGCTCTGCACGACGTGCTTGTTGTGCACGATCTCGTGGCGGACGTAGACCGGGGCACCGAAGGCCTCCAGCGCCTTCTCCACGATGAGCACGGCACGGTCCACCCCGGCGCAGAATCCACGGGGGGCGGCCAACAGAACAGTGTGTACATCCATGGCCCGAGCGTACCGACGTCCCGGGGTGCCCACGTCAGCGCGTCGGCTGCGGCATACTCGGCGACCGCAGTGCGTCGAACGCCCCTGCGACGGCACCCGCACGGTCGCGGACCAGCTGTCGGCGAGGGTCGAAGCCACCCGCTCGACGCGGCGAGGATGCCCGTGCACATCATCATCGGCGGCTGCGGCCGGCTCGGTGCGGAGATCGCGGAACAACTGTCGCAGGACCCCCACACCGACGTGGTGATCCTCGATACGGACCCCATGGCCTTCGACCGGCTCGGTTCCGGGTTCAACGGCCAGACGCTGCGCGGCGACTGCACCGACCGTGACGTGCTCGAGCAGGCCGGGATCAACAAGGCCGACGGGCTGATGGCCGTCACCCGCTCCGACAACGCGAACCTCATGACCGTCGAGATCGCGACCCACCTCTACGGGGTCGAGCGCACCATCGCGCGGCTGTTCAACTCCGACCGCGAGGAGGTCTACCGCAAGCTCGGTGTGCGCTACGTCTCCTCCACGGGGACCATGGCCAAGCTCTTCCTCAACGAGTTCCAGGACGAGAGCTATCCGCTGCACGTGCACTTCCTGGAGACCGACATCGCCATGGTCGACGTCGAGATCGACACCGGCGGGCACGCCATGACCGTGGCGGAGTTCGAGGTCGACGGGCAGCTGCGCATCGCCGCGGTCCGCCGCGGTGCCCGGGTGTTCGTCCCCGACGCGACCGACCGGCTCGAACGCGACGACATCGTCACGGCGGCGATGAAGCCGAGCGCGGCCCGGGTGATCAGCGGACTCGTCCGCGAGCCCTATGCGCGCGAGCGCGCCGAAAGGGGCTGAACCGATGTACGTCGTGATCGCCGGGGGTGGCCGCATCGGGCGCTACATCGCCAAGGACATGTCCGACAAGGGCCACGAGGTGACCGTCATCGAGATGATCGCCGCACGGTGCGAGAACCTCGTGATGGAATCCGAGGTGCTGGTCATCGAGGGCGATGCCGGCGACGTGCGCTACCTCGAACAGGCCCACACCGACCGCGCCGACGCCTTCGTCGCGACCACGCACGAGGACGAGGACAACCTCGTCGCCTGTCAGCTCGCCAAGATCGAGTTCTCCGTCCCCCGTGCCATCAGCCGGGTGAACACGCCCGAGAACGTGGAGATCTTCGAGAAGCTCGGCATCGAGGCCGTGTCGTCGACCCGGCTCATCTCCGAACTGCTCGAGCACGAGTTCTCCGTCGGCGAACTGATCCACCTCACCACGCTCAAGGGTGGTCGCGTCCAGCTCGTCGAACTGCGCATCCCCGAGGGGCCGTCCGCGCCCGAGCCCCGGGTCGTGCACGACCTCGACCTGCCGCACGAGGCCGTGCTGGTCGCCATCTTCCGCGGCGAGGAGACGGTCATCCCCCATGGCGAGACGATGCTGCAGCCCGGCGACGAGGTGGTCGCCCTGACCACCCCACAGCTCGAGGATCGTCTGACGCGTGTGCTGCTGGGTCGACGATGAGCCTGCTGCCGCCCGGGCCGATCCGCGGCATCGTGCTGTTCACGGCGATCGCCGTCGGCATCTGCCTCGCGGGTGCCGCGGTCGTGGCCGGGCTCGTGCTGGTGCTGCCATGACCCCGGTGTCCCGACCGTGAGCGTCCTGCTCCGCCCAGGCGGCGACGATCTGCGCCTGATCGGCCTCTACCTCGGCAAGATCCTGCTCGGCCTGGGGCTGCTGATGCTGGTCCCGCTGATCGTGGCGCTGACCGTGGGCGAATGGAACGCCGCTGCGGCGTTCGCCATCGGGGCCAGCCTGTGCATCATCATCGGCTCGGTCGGGGACGTCCGGTTGGCGTCGCGCCGGCAGCTCACCTGGGCCCACGGCATGGTGGTCGTGGCGTTGGCGTGGCTGTTGGGCGCGGTGTTCGCGGCTATCCCGATGTACCTGACCGGGCGGTTCGGTGACCCGATCGATGCGCTGTTCGAGGCGATGTCGGCGTTGACGACGACCGGGATGTCGGTCATCCACGACCTCGATCACACGCCCATCTCCGTGGACCTCTACCGCCATCTGCTGCAGTTCGCCGGCGGGTCGGGGATCGTGATCGTCGTCGTGTCGCTGTTCGCCGCCGGTGGGGCCCGCGCGGCGACGCTCTACAGCTCCGAGGGACGTGACGAACACATCCTGCCCAACTTCATCCGCACCTCGCGGTTCATCTTCGCGGTGGCCGGGGCGCTGTTCGTCGTGTTCACCACGGCGCTGTTCATCACGCTCTGGGTCGATGGGTTCAGTCCGTCACGGGCCCTCTACCACGCGATCAACCTGTTCTTCGCCTCGTTCGCGACCGGCGGCTTCTCGGTCATGCAGGCGTCGATCATCTACTACCACTCCTTCACCGTCGAACTGCTGATCATCATCATCATGCTCAGCGGAACGTTGGCGTTCGGACTGCACTTCGCGCTGTGGCGCGGCGACCCGCGCGAGGTGTTCCGTCAGCTCGAGACCCGCACCCTGGCGGTGACCACCGGGATCTTCCTCGTCGCCGTGGTCGTCGGCCTGCGCCGGGCGGACGCCTACGACAGCATCGAGCCGCTGTACCGTAAGGGGTTCTTCACCCTGATGTCCGCGGTCTCGAGCACCGGCCACCAGGTCAACGTCGGCGACACCTACCTGACCGACTGGGGTGCGCTGGCTCCCGCCGCGATCGTGGGGGCGATGGCCATCGGGGGGATGGCCTCCTCCACCACCGGCGGGATCAAGGCCATCCGGCTCGGCATCGCCTACAAGACGCTCACCCACGACATCCGCCGCATCCTCATGCCGGAGTCGGCACTGGTGGTGACGACCTACCACGCCGGTCGTCGTCGCGTCCTGCGCGACGAGACGTCCCGGGCCGCGACCACCGTGCTGCTGCTGTTCATCCTCTCCTACCTGCTCGGAGCCGTCGTCGGGCTGCTCTCGGGGGACTTCGACATCACGCAGACGCTGTTCGAGTCGGTGTCGATCGGCTCCAATATCGGGATCTCGATCGGTGTGGTCGGCCCGGAGATGCCGCGCCCGCTGCAGCTCGTCTACATCGTGCAGATGTGGCTCGGGCGGCTCGAGTTCGTCGCCGTGTTCGTGTTGCTCGGCTACATCGGCGCGCTCGCGCGCGGACGGGCACGCGCATGAGTGACCGCCAGCCCCCCCGCCGCCGCACCCACACCCGCTGGCTGATGATCAACGCGGCGCTGGGCCTGGTTCTGATCATCGGCGGTGTCTACGCCCTCGAGGCCGTCCAACCGCAGGTCGATGCTCCCGGGTTGGAGGTCCCCGACGTCCCGCCGCTCGCCCTGCAGAGCACCCGCAGCTGCACCCCGGCCGAGGCCGACGCCGTCCGCGCCGAGGTGGTGACGAACTTCGAGCCGGGCGGGCGGATCAGCTCGACCCAGGTCTACGCCTGTCCGCGCGCCTACGACGAACTCGAGGTCACCTTCGTCGGCGAGGCGATCGGCGAGGTGCTGGAGCGTCGCGGCGGTGCGTGGTTGCAGGTCAATGACGACGCCTACGCACTGGAGGTCGGCCCGGTGGTCGGCCACCGCCAGCTGCGCGGCTTCAACACCGGCATGTCGGTGTGGCTGCCCGACGGCCTGCACGAACGGATCGAAACCGTCGGCCGGCCCGAGGTCCGCGGCGACGTGATCGCGGTCCGCGGCACGCTGCTGCGCGCCGACCCGGACGACGGCGGCGGCATCACGGTCCGTGCCGACCGGCTCGAGGTGCTCGCCCCGGGCGTCGTCGTCGAACCGCCACTGCACGTGCTCGACATCGTCGTGGCCGGGATCCTCAGCGTGCTCGCGCTGGCGAGCGTC
>CAYTLZ010000032.1:17793-24964 GCA_964438785.1 uncultured Actinomycetota bacterium
GAGCGCGCTGACCCGAGCGGCTCAGCGCGCGAGGGTCCGATCGAGGAACGTGATGACGTCGGCCGTGACCTCGTCACGGTTGGTCTCGTTGAGGACCTCGTGCCGCGCGCCCGGATAGAGCGCCACCTCGACGTCGCTGAGTCCCGCGGTCCGGTAGCGATCGGCCAACGCCTGGATCGCGGCCCCACCCTGGGCCAGGGGATCGTCGGTGCCCGACACGATCAGGATCGGCAGGTCATGGCGGATACCGGCGATGCGCGCGGGGTCCGCGGCCGCGGCCAGGGTGGCGATGTCGGTCAGCGGCGGTGCCTGCCAGCCGCAGGCCGGATCCGCCATGTAGGCGTCGACCTCGGCCTCGTCGCGGCTCAGCCATTCGAAGCCGGTGCGGTGCTCGAACGGCTCGTTGAAGGCGCTGAGATCGGCGGGCTCGTCGGCGTCGAGCACGGGGACCAGCCACCCGACCTCTGTGCTGCCGGACAGCACCACCGCATCGACGGCGTCGTGATCGAGCAGGTACTGCTGGGTCGCGAACGAGCCCATGCTGTGGCCGAACAGCGCCAGGGGCAGGTCGGGCTCCGCGCCCCGGATGTGGTTGGCCACCCGGCCGATGTCGTCGACCCAGCCGGGCCAGCCGTCCGCGCCCCACGAGCCGTAGCCGTCGGTCGCGCTGTGACCGGAGCCACGGGCGTCGGGGGCGTAGACGAGGTAGCCGGCCCCGGTGAGCGCCGTGGCGAACCGGCGGTAGCGGCCGGCGTGTTCGGCCAGACCGTGCTGGATCTGTACCACGGCCCGCGGGTGGCCCTCGGGTGCCCACCGGTAGGTGTGCAACTGCTGGCCGTCGTTGGTCGCAACGGTGGTCGTCGACTCGTGCATGTCGGCCCTCCTGAGGCGCATGATGGTCGCGGCGGCGCTGACGGTAGACCCGGCTCAGCGCTTGTCGGTCAGCCCGGCCTCCTGCGACGAGGGGCACAGCGGCTCGATGACGCAGTCCTCACACCGCGGGCGTCGCGCGTCGCAGATGCGTCGACCGTGATGGATGAGGCGGTCGGCGACCTCCAACCAGCGCTCGTTGGGGAACAGCCGCATCAGGTCCTGCTCGATGCGCTTGGGATCCTCCTCGCGGGTGAACCGCA
Source organism: uncultured Actinomycetota bacterium (assembly GCA_964438785.1). Classification (GTDB taxonomy): domain Bacteria; phylum Actinomycetota; class Nitriliruptoria; order Nitriliruptorales; family Nitriliruptoraceae; genus PWLR01. Next base: position 18,927 of record CAYTLZ010000032.1, read on the forward strand.
GGCGGCGGGCCAACCGCGCGACGTGGGTGTCGACGACGACCCCGGCGTTGATCCCGAACCCGTTGGACAGCACCACGTTGGCGGTCTTGCGGGCGACGCCGGGCAGTGCCGTCAGCGCCTCCATGGTGGCGGGCACCTCACCACCGTGTTCGGTCATGATGATGCCGGCGGTGGCCTGCAGGTTCTTGGCCTTCTGCCGGAACAGTCCTAGCGAGCCGATCAACGACTCGATGCGTTCCAGGCTGGCCCCGGCGACCGCGGCCGGTCCGGGCAGCTCGACGAACAGGGTGCGGGTGACCTCGTTGACCTTCACGTCGGTCGACTGGGCCGACAGCATGGTGGCGGCCAACAGCTCCCAGGTGGTCGAGTACTCCAGCGCGATCGTGGCCTCGGGCAGGTCCTCGGCCAGCAGGTCGAGCACGACCGGGGCGCGCAGGGTCTTGCCACGCTCACGGGTCAGACCGTCGGGGATCTCCACGGGGGACTCCGGGGTGCAGGTGCGGGGCCGGGCCGCGGGGACCCTAATGGTTCCGCCAGGGCGACATGCCCTTCGTCGTGGTGGAACGCGATCTGACGTCGCGTTTCACCACAACGGACAACTCGCCCAGCGGCCCGAGCGGGGCAGGATCCGAGGCTCAGCGGGGCGGTTCCACCGGCAACGTGACGGTGAAGGTCGTGCCCTCACCGAGCAGGCTGTCGACCCGGATCGAGCCGCCGTGACGCTCCACGGCGTGCCGCACGATCGACAGGCCGAGGCCGGTCCCACCCGTCTCCCGCGACCGGGCGGCGTCGACGCGGTAGAAGCGCTCGAAGATCCGCGCCAGGTCCTGGTGCGGGATGCCGATGCCCGTGTCGACGACCCGCAGGACATGGTGCCCGTCGGCCGGCTCCAGGGCGATGTCGACGGTGCCGTCGGGTCGGTTGTACTGCACGGCGTTGCTGATGAGGTTGGTGACGATCACCTCGAGATCACCGGGGACGCCGGCGACCACGGCCCGGTCCGGCGCGTCGACGCCCAACTGGACCCCGGCGGCGTCGGCGACCGGGATGAGTTCCGCGGCGGTCCGCCGGATCATCTCGGCGAGGTCGACGGGGACCCGCTCCAGCGGCCCCCGTTCCTCGAGCCGGCGCAGGTCCAGCAGGTCGTGCACCAGCCGGGCGAGCCGCTCGGCCTCCACCCCGAGCCGGCCGACGAGCGTCTCCGTGCGGTCCGGGTCACCACGCACGGTGACCTGCAGGGCCTCCGCGAGCGTCTGGATGCTGGTCACCGGCGTCTTGAGTTCATGGGAGGCGTTCACCACGAAGTTGCGCCGCAGCTCCTCGATCCGCCGCTCACGCGTCCGGTCGTTGATGATCAGCAGGGTCTGGTCACCGACCAGGGTGACCACCGCCCGCAGGTCGTTCTCCCCGTGCTCGACGTCCACGCTGACCGGCGACTGGCGGCTGGTGGCCTCCCGCACGGCGTTGGCGAGCGCGGCGCTGCCGACGGCCTGCACGATGGTGATGTCGCCCGCATCGATCGGGATCCCCAGCAGCGTGCGGGCCGCGGTGTTGGCGGCCAGCATCCGGCCCTCGTCGGAGAACAACAGGGCGGGCTGCACCAACGAATCGACCAGTTCGCTGCGCCACGGCCGCTCGCGATCCAGCCGCGACCCCCGCCGGGTGTAGGCCGCCCCCAGGGTGTTGAGCGCGGTGCCCAGCTGCCGCCAGGCGTCCGAGCCGCCGAGGCTGACCGGGATGTGGTCGTTACCGATCCAGGCGCTGACGTCCTGCGCGATCCGACGCACACGGCGCGCCTCGGCCGCCTCGGCGAGCGCCGCGGCCAGCACCCCGAGTGCCACGGTGACCGCGACGGCGACCGGGCCGTCGGCGACCCGGGCCAGCGCGAGCACCAGCAGCCCGAGCAGGACCGCTCCCAGCATGCGCCGCAGGTTCATTGGTCGGTGAACCGATAGCCGACACCGCGAACGGTCTGGATGCGGATCGGTTCCTTCGGGTCCTGCTCGACCCGGGTCCGCAACCGCCGGATGTGCACATCCAGCGTCTTGGTGTCACCGACGTAGTCGCTGCCCCAGACCTCGTCGATCAGCTGACCCCGGGTCAGCACGCGCCCGGCGTTCTCGACCAGGAACGCCAGCAGCTCGAACTCCTTGGGCGGCAGGTCGACCACCCCGCCGTCGACCTGGACCTCGTGGCGGACCCGGTCCACGCGGACCCCGGCGGCCTCCACGGGTGCCTCCTCGTGGGTGTCGTCGACCCGGGGCGCACGGCGCAGGATCGCCTTGATCCGGGCGACCAGCTCGCGGGTGGAGAAGGGCTTGGTCACATAGTCGTCCGCGCCGAGCTCCAAGCCGACCACCCGGTCGACCTCGGCGTCACGCGCGGTCAGCATGATGATCGGCACGTCCGACCGGCTGCGGATGGCGCGACAGATCTCCGTGCCGGACATCCCCGGGAGCATGAGGTCGAGCACGACCAGATCGGGGCGGACCCGCTCCCACGCGGGGATCGCATCCAGCCCGTCCTTGACCCACGCCACCTGGAAGCCCTCGGCCTCGAGGGTGATCGCGAGCCCCTCGGCGATGGACTTCTCGTCCTCGACCAGCAGCAGTTTCGGCATCCCTGGGCCCTCGATTCGGGGTTAGCATGCAATTCGGAGGTGGTCCATGCGTGACGATCTGGAACGGCAACTCGAGCAGCTACGTACCGCGGTGGTCGCGATGGGCGAGCGCACCGATGCGATGCTCGGCGATGCCCTGCGCGCGTTGCGTGATGCGGACCTCGGACTCGCCGACGTGGTGATCGAGTCGGACGCCGAGGTGGACCGCATCTACGACCAGGTGCAGCACGGGGTGTTGGCCGTGGTCGCGCTGCACGGTCCGGTCGGCCGCGACCTGCGACTGCTGACCTCGTTCATCCACGTCAGCCTGCACCAGGAGCGCATGGGGGACTACGCCGCCGGTGTCGCCCGGACGGTCAAGCGGGCCGCCGAGCATCCCGGGGACCGTGACCTGACCGAGCAGCTCGTGGAGATGGGCGAGCTCGCCCGCGAAGTGGGGCGCCGGTCGCTGCAGGCGTTCCTGCGCGGCGGGGTCGACGTCGCCCACGAGGTCGCCAGCCTCGACGACGGCGTGGACCGGCTGAACGTCGGGATCTTCGAGCGGCTCGTGCGGCTGGCCAGCGAGAACGACCAGCGTCTGGTCTGGGCGACCCGCATGATCCAGCTCACCCGACAGCTCGAACGCTTCGCCGACCACGGGGTCGATGTCGCCGAACAGGCCGTGTTCGTCGCCACCGGGGACACCGTGGAGCTCTCGGGCCGCCGCTGAGTTCACCTCAGGGCCCGACCTCGACGCGCTCGCCCGTCACGACGAAGGTCACGTGTTGGGCGAAGGCGACGCCGTGATCGGCGAGCCGTTCGAAGTAGCGCGCCAGCAGGCCGAGCACGAGCACCTCGGCGGGGGATCCGTCGAGCTCGCGGGCGTGGACCAGCAGCCCGGTCCGCAGGGTGTCGACGTCGGAGTCGAGCCGGTCGAGTTCGTGGACGGCGAGACCGTCGCGCTGACGCCAGGCGTCCACCCCGCGCCGGAAGACCTCGGTGCTGCGCTGGGCGAGCTCCTCGAGCTGCTGGCGCAGGTCCGCGGGCAGCTGCCGGGGATCGAGCCGATCGACGGATTCGGCGACGTGGCGCATCAACCGCCCGGAGCGTTCCAGATCGTGGACCAGCCGCAGGATGGCCACGAGCCGGCGCAGGTCGCCGGAGACGGGGGCCTCACGTGCGATCAGCACGAACCCGTGCTCCTCGACACGGCGGCAGCGCTCGGTGATGTCGGCGGCGTGCGCCGTGGCCTCGTTGATGCAGCTGCGGTCGGCGACGAGGAACGCGCGGGTGACGCGTGGCATCGCCTCGGCGACGATCAGGGCACCGCCGACGAGCTCGTCGTCGATGTTGTCGAGTGCCGACTGGTAGGCCGAGCGCATACCGGGTCCCCCGTCAGCCACGGGGGGCAGGTGCGAGTGGTCGAACGGCACGGCCACGGCGGGTGGTTCCCTTCACATCGGTCTCCCTTCGGACGTGTCCGGCGGCAGTCGCCGAACGCGTCGTCCACGACTCGGACGTCAGGGGATTGCGGGGAACGCTACGAGTGCCGCAAGGCCGGGATCTGACGTCGAGGTGAACGGGAAGTGAACCACAGGGGAAGCGTTCACTTCCGGACGTCGCGTATCCTCGACGGTCGGCTGACGTCCCGTGGGGAAGGCGCATCACCTGTGACCGAGACACCCATCATCGGCGGCGACTGGCCGGACCGCGGCGGGCATCTGTGGGCCAAGGACCGCGAGGTGGTACGGCCCGACGGCACGGTCGTGCGTTACGCCGTGCACGGACCGGTGGACGCCCCCGTGGTCGTCTGCTGCGCGGGCTATCTGTGCCCCGACAACTTCTGGCGTGACATCGGTCCGGACCTGGCCCGCGATCATCGGGTGATCGTCCCCAACTACCGCGGGGTCGGTGCATCCAGCGAAGCGGGCGGTGGTGCCCGTCCACCGGCCGCGTCCGCCTATCAACTGCACCACCTCGCGGACGACGTGGCCGCCGTGCTCGACACCGAGGGCGTCCGCGGAGCCTGCGCGATCGGCCACTCGATGGGCGTGCAGGTGGCCCTGGCACTGTGGCGACGACGCCCCGAACTCGTCGATTCGATGGCGTTGGTCGCCGGCGCGTACGGCACACCGTTGCGCACCTTCTACGGCACCCGTGTCGGCGAGTTCGTCTTCCCGTTCATCTCGAGCGTCGTCCCCGCACTGCCCCGGGGCGTGACCCGACCCGCCATGCGGGCACTGGAGCTGCCGATCGCCATGCCGATCGCCCACGCCATTCACGCGCTGGGCCCCAACACGCCCGACGACGGCATGGCGACCTACCGCTCGCACCTCGCGCGCGTCGACCCGCGGACCGCCATCTGGACGGCGCGGGGCATGCAGTCCTTCGACGCCGGTGCCTGGCTCCACGAGGTCGACGTGCCGGTGTCGGTCACGGTCGGCGACGTGGACGCCTGGTGTCCGGTCCGCGTGGGCCGCCAGCTGGCGGACCGGGTTCCGACGGCGGAGCTCACCGTGGTCGCCGGGGGCAGTCACGCGCTGCCGATCGAGTTCCCGGATCTGGTCACCGACCGGGTCCGGGCCGCGTGCGCGACGGGGTCACCACGCGCCGCCGCGATCTGAGCGCTCAGTAGGTGACGGCCGAGTAGCGCCGCAGCTTCTCGAGCCGGTGACGGGCCTGGATCACGCGCACGGTGCCCGACTTCGAGCGCATGACCAGCGATTCCGTGCTGGCCCCGCGACGGTCGAAACTGACCCCGCGCAGCAGGTTGCCCTGGGTGATGCCGGTGCACGAGATGAAGCAGTCGTCCGCGGCGACGAGGTCGTCCTCGGTCAGCACCTGGTCGAGGTCGTAACCGGCGTTGACGGCCGCGTCGCGCTCCTCGTCGGTGCGGGGCCACAGGCGGCCGAGCATGCGGCCCTCCAGGGCCTTGACCGCACACGCCGTGATCACGCCCTCCGGTGTGCCCCCGATGCCGTAGAGCACGTCGACCTGGGGCCGCTGGTCCCAGGCCGCCACGATGGAGGCCTCGACGTCGCCATCGGTGATCAACTGCAGACGGGCCCCGGCCTCCCGGATCCGGCGCTTGGCGTCCTCGTGACGGCTGCGGTCGAGCATCACGACCGTGAGGTCACCGATGTCACGTTCCATGGCCTCGGCGATGGCGACGAGGTTGTCCTCGAGCGGGCGCTCGAGGTCGATGACGTCGGCTGCCTCGGCACCGACGACGAGCTTCTCCATGTAGACGCACGGGCCCGGATCGAACATCGTGCCCGCCGGTGCCGCCGCCATCACCGCGAGCGCCCCGGAGCGACCCTCGGCGAGCAGGCGGGTGCCGTCGATCGGATCGACGGCGATGTCGACCTCCGGCTGACTGCCGGTCCCGACGTGCTCGCCGTTGAACAGCATGGGGGCCTCGTCCTTCTCCCCCTCCCCG
>CAYTLZ010000033.1:0-11406 GCA_964438785.1 uncultured Actinomycetota bacterium
GAGCACGATGAACGCGTCGTTGAGCGTGCGGCCGCGCATGTAGGCGAGCGGGGCCACCTCGATGGTCCCCCGGTCGACGTGCGCGATCAGCTCCTGCGCCTCCATCATGTCGTGCAGGGCGTCCCACAACGGCTTGAGGTAGGGATCGATCTTCTCGTGCAGCGTCCCGGGCAGGAAGCCGAGTCGCTCCCCCGCCTCCACCGCCGGCCGGGTGAGGATGAGCCGGTTGACCTGCTTGGCCCGCAACGCCTGCACGGCCGCACCCATGGCGAGGTAGGTCTTGCCCGTCCCGGCCGGACCGATGCCGAACGTGACGGTGTTGACCTTGATGGCGTCGAGGTAGCGCTTCTGACCGAGCGTCTTGGGCCGGATGGTGCGCCCGCGGTGGGTGATGAGCGCCTCCGAGAGCACCTCGGAGGGGCGCTCGTCGTCGTCCGCCCCGAGCATGCGGACGGTCTGACGCACGGTCGCGCGGTCGATGGTCTGCCCACGGTCGAGCAGCGCGACGAGTTCCTCGAACACCTGCACGGCGTTGTCGGTCTCCGTGGGATCGTCGGCGGTGATCGTGATCTCGTTGCCACGGACGTGGATGTTGGCCTCCACGGCCTGCTCGATCACCTCGAGCAGTTCGTCACGGGTACCGAGCAGCGACACCATCGCGTGTTCGCCGGGAACGAGGATCTTCACGGTCGTCGGGGCGTTGTGGCCGGAGGATTCGGTGTCCGGCACGGGGGCGGGACTCACGGGGCTCGACACGAGGGAGAGGTACTCCTGAGAAGACGACGACGTCGGCCGTCCAATGCTACCTCGCGGCTCCGTCGCTCGTCCTCAGCGGACGATGCCGACGGCCGACAACCGGGTGCGCAACTCGGCGGGTGAGGCGGCCAGGATGGCCGCGAGCATGTCGAGATCGGCGGCGCGGACGGTCAGGACCCGACCGTTGTAGTCGCCCCGCCGTGACTGGATCGCCTCGACGTAGCGGGCGAGCACGGGTTCGAGTTCACGCCGCCCCTCGAGCGCGCTCAGATCGATGACCAGATCGGGTGCGGCGTCGGTCCGGATGCTGGCCGCCGGGGTCGCGGGCTCCGGCAGCAGTTCGGTCACCGGGACCCGGTAGAAGTCGGCCATGCGGTGCAGGCGGGTGATCGACACGGCGCGTTCGCCCCGCTCGTAGGCACCGACCACGCTGGCCTTCAGCTCGCCTTCGCTGCGGTCCTCCACGTCGTGCAGGGACAGGCCCTGCTGCTGACGGACGCGACGGAGTCGCTCCCCCAGCCGCTGTGCATAGCGGTCGTCGTCCTCCACGGGCCAACCTTTGCGTCCGACACCCGGATCAGCGACGGTCGCCGATCACCCCTGACCACGAAACGTAGGCATCACCACGCGCCGTGGCCATCAGGTCCGACGCTCCGTGCGTCATTCCTACGCTGGGGCACCAAAGAACCCCGCTGCGTGAGCAAGTCGCGCGACATCCGCACGATCCGAGGGTGAGACCGGACGTCGGCCGGCGGCGTTTCACCGACGGCGGTCGACGCGGTCAGCCCCACCGACCGAGCAGCGCAGCGGTGGCGGCCACCGCGGCCGCGGCGGCGTGCTCGGTGCGCAGCACCGCGGGGCCGAGCCCCACGCCGACCGCGCCGGCCGCGTCGAGGCGTGCCACCTCGTCGTCGTCGAACCCGCCCTCCGGGCCGATCGCGATCGTGACCCGAGCAGGACGGGGGTGCTCGGCGAGCACCGCCGGCAGCGGCCGCGCACCGGGATGGGCGACGAGCACGAGTGCCGGGGCGTCACCGCCGGGGGCGTCACCCATCGCGGCGTCGCGGTCGCCCCGCCAGCTCGCCAGGGCGTCGACGTCGATCGGATCGGCGACGACCGGCCGGGTCGGGCGTCGCGCCTGTTCACTGGCCGACCACGCCACCTGCCGCCACCGACCGGTGACACGGGCCTGGCGCTCGGCGTCGAGCGCCACGACACTGCGCGCCGTCCGCAGGCCGACGAAGGCGTCCACCCCGAGCTCGGTGAGCTGGCGCACCACCTCGTCGAGTTTGCGGCCCTTGGCCAGGGCCTGGGCCACCACCACCGGGGGCGACGGCGGTGGGAGGTGGACCGCGTCCGCGTCCAGCCGGACCGCACCGTCGGCGTAGCGGGCGCGTGCCTGCCAGCCGGTGCCGTCGGCGACCTCGACCGGGGAGCCCGGGGACAGGCGCAACACCCGGGTGAGGTGGTGGATCGTGTCCGCGGGCAGGGTCACCGCGGTGTCGACACCGACCCCGGCCAGGCTGACGTCGAGGTGGACGTAGGGCACCAGACTCACGTGCGCGCCGGATCCGTCGAGGCGACGTGGCTCGGGGCGCTCACCGCTGGAAGGCTCCCCGGAGCCGGGAGAAGAGGCCCACCTCGCCGTTGCTCAGCGGCTCGCCCCGCCGTTCCGCGAGCTCCGCGAGCAACGCCCGCTGGTCGTCGTCGAGCCCCGTGGGGACCTCGACCCGCACGACGAGCTGCAGATCCCCGCGACGTCCGCCACCGCGCACGGGGAGTCCGGCCCGCTTGACGCTGAGCACGTCGCCGGGCTGGGTGCCTGCCGGCAGCGGGACCTCGACGTCCGTGCCGTCGAGGGTCGGTGCGGTCAGGGTGCCGCCGAGCGCGGCCTGGGTCACCGGGACCGTGACCTCGGCGACCACGTTGCGCCCGTCACGGACGAACAGTTCGTGATCGGCGACGCGGATCTGCACGTAGAGGTCGCCCGCGGGGGCGCCCTGGCGGCCGGCCTCGCCCTCGCCTCGGACGGGGATGCGGTCACCGTCCTCGAGCCCGGCGGGAATGTCGACCTGCAGGGTCCGGTCGGTGGGCCGCCGGCCGTCGCCGCGACAGTCGGGGCAGGGGTCGGTGACGGTGCTCCCGGTCCCCTGGCAGTCGCCACACGGTGCTGCGGTCGCCAACTGCCCGAACGCCGTCCGCACGACGCGCTGGACCTGCCCGGCCCCGCCACACGCGGCGCACCGGCTGGGTCCACCGCCATCCGCGCCCCCGGTGCCGTCACAGGTGTCACAGGCCCGGGCGACGTCCACCTCGAGGTCGCGCTCGACGCCGGTCACGACCTGCTCGAGGGTCAGATCGACGACCACGAGCACATCACGTCCGGGCTGGCGGCGGGCTCGCCCGCCGCCACGGGCTCCGCCGGCCTCACCGAAGCCCTGCCCGAAGAACGCGTCGATGACGTCGTTGATGCCGCCGAACCCGGCTCCACCGAAGCCGAACGGATCCTGGCCGCCACCGCGGGTGCCCGGCGTGTCGTCGTCACCGAACCGGTCGTAGCGGGCGCGCTTCTGCGGATCGGACAGCACCTGGTAGGCGTGGGTGACGGCCTTGAACGTCTCCTCGTCACCACCCGCATCGGGGTGGTGTTCACGCGCCTTGCGACGGTAGGCCTTCTTGACCTCGTCGGCGGAGGCCTCACGCGTCAGGTCGAGTAGTTGGTACAGATCGGGCACGACGGCCTCACGGGTCAGGTCGATGGGCGTGGGAGCGGGGCGGGCGGTGCCGCCGTCAGCGCGAGAGGTCGGTCAGGGTCTCCTGCAGCTGGTCGGCCACGGCGCGCACCGTGGCCAGGACACCGGCGTAGTCCATCCGGGTCGGCCCGAGCACACCGAGCGAACCGGCGGTGACCAGGCGGTAGCGCTGGGCGACGAGCGAGGCGGCCCGCAGGTCCTCGACCTCGTTCTCGCCGCCGATGCGCACGGTCGGTTCGTCGTCGGCCGTGGCGCTCGACAGCAACCGCGCCAGGGTGGCACGTTCCTCGAGCAGCTGCAGCATCCGGGACAGGTGCTCGCGTTCGAAGGTCTCGTCCCCGGCCAACGACGCCTGGCCGCCCACGAAGACGTGGTGGACGGTGTCGTCGTCGAGGTCGTTGGCGGTCGCATCCACCAGCGCCCGCAGGATGCCGCGCAGATCGCTCGGCACGTCCTCGGCGACCGCCTGCAGGGTCGCGTTGACCTCGCCCAGGCGGCGTCCGCGGACGTGCTCGCCGAGCATGGTGCGCACGCGGTCGAGGTCGACGTCGGTGGTGCCGGCGGGCAGATCGACCGAACGCTTCTCGACACGGCCGGTGTCGGCCACCATCAACAGCAGCGCGGATCCCGGGCCGAGCCCGACCAGCTCGACCAGCTTCAGTCGCGAGGCGTCGATCGCCGGGGCGATGACCAGGGAGACGAGCCGCGTCAGCTGACTGAGCACGGTCGAGGTCCGTGCCAGCAGGTCCTCCACGTCATGCGACGAGCCCAGCAGTTCCTCGATCAGTTCGCGGCGGGGGCCGTCGAGCGCGGGGTTGGCCCGCAGGTCGTCGACGAATCGGCGGTACCCGGCGTCGGTCGGCACCCGTCCGGCGGAGGTGTGCGGCTGGGTGATGTAGCCGAGCTCCTCGAGCGCGGCCATCTCGTTGCGGACGGTGGCGGCGGAGACCTCGAGCTTGGCCACCTCGACGACCCGCTTGGAGCCGACGGGTTCACCATTGGCGACGTACTCGGTCACCACGGCGCGCAGGACGGCCAGCTTGCGGGGGTCGAGTTCCGTGGCGTCCGGTAGGGGTTCCGTGGACGCTGAGGTGCCCGCGGACGTCGTGAGCTCATGGGTCGCGGTGCCGGGATCGGGCACCTGCACCCGCATGCGGACGGCGTCCCCGGCCGCTTCGGCGACCGCGTCGACGCCGGGGGTCTCCCGCGGTGGCGTCCCGGGCACGCGCGCGGACGGATCGGCTGGCATCGGGCGTCCTTTCCGTGGGTGGCGGGTCGTCACATCGGGCATCGACGATCGTATCGCGCTGGCACTCGTCACCGTCGGGTGCCAGTCCACGGGTGGATCGTCCTGCACGGCTGACCCTCCATGCCGAGCCGACCACGGTGCGCGAAGCTGCGTCGCCACACGCCGGGTCCTAGGGTGTGGGGCGTTCAGGAACGTCCTGGACACCTTCGAGCAGGAGTGCGACGTGGCGAGCGGATCAACTCCCGGCCAGGCCGGACCCGGTGAGGCGGGTGTCTTCGACGACCGCCCGACCTCCGAGGTCATCGCCTCGCTGATCACCAACACCCAGGGACTGGTCCGCACCGAGGTCGAACTCGCGAAGCTCGAGATCGCCGGGATCGTCAAGGCGAAGGCGATCGCCATCGGTCTGGTGCTGGTCGCGGCGCTGCTCGGGCTGTTCATCCTGGCCTTCATCGGCGTGACCGGGGCCAACGCCCTGATGATCGTGCTCGAGCCCTGGGCGGCCTGGTTGATCGTCACCGGCGTCTACGTCCTGTTCGCCGTGATCCTGGTCCTCGTGGCACTCCGACTGTTGAAGAAGCCGACCGTGCCGGAACGGACCAAGGCCGAACTCGAGGACCTCAAGGCGTGGGCGAAGGGCCAGGTGCAGGCATGAGCGAGACCGACCTCCCCAACCAGCGTGCCGGAGCGCCGGATCCGATCGAACGCGTCAAGGCCAAGGTCGAGCAGGTCCAGACCGAGGCCAAGACGGAGATCGAGCGCGCCAAGAACACCGTCGAGGAGGTCAAGGGCGAGCTCGACAAGGCGACCGACGACCGACGCGGCGGCCCGGCGACCAGCGTGGACGACGCGCTCCAGAAGGCCGAGACACTGCGCCAGGGCATGTCCCGGGATCTCGCCGCCCTCCGTGCGCGGGTGCCGGAGACCTCCGAGGCCGTGGATCGGGCCAAGAAGCTGGCGGCGATCGTCGGCGGTGGCATCGCCGCCCTGACCGCACTCGCGCTGGTGCTGAGCAAGCGCAGCACCCGCAAGGCCGAGCGCAAGCAGGCCCGGCAGCGGGCGATCGACATCGCCCAGGAGCTGCGTCGTCTGGACCTCGGCGAACTGCGTGAGGCGATGGCGGAGGTCCCCATGCCCCCCGAGGAGTCGGGCGGATCGAAGGGCCGGATCCTGCTGATGCTGCTCGGTCTCGCCGGGATCGGCGTGGCCGCCTATCAGAAGCTCGCCGGTGGGGACCCGACCGAGGACCCGTTCGGGCCCGCCGCCTGAACGTGCGTCCCGGCCTCAGCGCTCGAGCAGGCTGACGTCCCCACCGAGCCCGCCGATGATGGCCACGGCGTTGCGCCGCATCATCGCGGGGTAGGTGTGCTCCGGATCGCCGGGGTCGCCCGGCAGGACGTCATCGGCGAGATTGGCGACGTAGCGGGCGTCGGTCTCCTCGGCGATCGTCTCGAGCACCGGTGTCGGGAACTCCTCGCTGCCGAAGACCACCTCGACGTCGAGTTCACGGATCCGGTCGATCAGGCGCCGAACCTCGTTGGCGGATGGCTCTGCATAGTCCGCCGGCTGGATGGCGGTGGCGAAGTCGAGCCCGTAGTCGCGCGCGAAGTAGGTCCAGGCGTCGTGGTAGGCCACCAGGGTGCGGTTGGTCGCGGGGATCGTGACCGCGGCGTCACGGATCTCGAGGTGGAGTTCGTCGAGCTCGGCGCGGAGTCCATCGGCGTTCGCGGCGTAGACCGACGCACCGTCCGGATCGAGCTCGACGAGCGTGGCCTCGATCGCGTCGACGAGCCGGATCGCGTTGACGACCGAGGTCCACACATGCGGGTTGGGGCCGAGCCCATCGTCATCGTCGTGGCTGTGCCCGTGGTCGTCGTCGTGGCTGTGCCCGTGGTCGTCGTCGTGGCTGTGCCCGTGGTCGAAGACGAGATCGTCCTCGTCCAACGCCGCCTCACCGAGCAGGACCAGCCGGGCATCATCGGGGAGGTTCTCGGTGGCGAGCCGCAGCGCGCCGTCGTTGAGCGCCAGACCCACACCGAGGTAGGCGTCGGCCGCACTCAACCCGACGACGTCCTGGGGTCGGGGCTCGTAGGTGTGGGCGTCCGCGCCCGGTGGCACCATCGAGCTGACCTCGACCCGCTCACCGCCGACCCGGGCGACCAGATCGGTGATCGGTGCCAGGGTGGCGACCAGCGTCAACGTCGGGTCGACGTGCTCGTCGCTCCCGCGCTCGGGCGTGTCCCCCGCCATCTCGTCGCCGGTGTCGGTGGCTGACCGGGCGTCGGTGGCCGTGTCCGTCGACGTCGGCGATGTCGGGGCGTCGTCGGCGGCGCAGCCCGCGAGGGCCAGGGCGGCCGCCAGGACCAGCGCCGGCATCCGCCACGGGGCGGCGCGGTGCGCACGACGTCGCGGAGCGCGGCAGGGCGATCGATGCACGGGGTGCTCCTCAACTCGACGCGGAACCGGCGCACGATATTGCGAACCGTTCGCGTCAAGCGTAACGGGCGTCCCCGTTCGCGTCAGATCCCGGCCGGTGCCGTCGACGCGCCGGTGTCGGCGGTGTCGCCGGCCCGTCGACGGACCCGACCGAGCGCGAGCCGTGCGGTCGCCGCGGTCACCGCGAAGACGACCGCGAACAGCGTCGCGCCGGTGATGACGATGGTCGGACCCGAGGGCACGTCGACGTGGAACGACAGGTACAGCCCGACCACACTGCTGACGACGCCGAGTGCGGTCGACCACACCAGCATCGCACCGAAGGAGCGCGTCACCAGCCGGGCGATGGCCGCCGGGATGACCACGGCCGCGGCGATCAGCAGGACGCCCAGCACCCGGACGGACGCGACGACGACGGCCGCCGTGAGCAGGCTGAACAGCAACTCGATGCGCTCGACGCGGACACCGTGGACGCGGGCGACCTCCGGATCGAAGGTGGTGAACACCAGCGCCTTGTAACGCAGCAGCAGGATGACCAGGAAGGTCAGGCCGACGCCGCCCGCGACAGCCAGATCGATCCGGGCGACGCCGAGGATGTTGCCGAACAGCAGCGCCTCCAGGTTCACGCGGGTGGGGACGACCGCCAGGGTGCCGACACCGATCGCGAAGATGGCCGTGGTCACGATCCCGATCGCGGCGTCGGCGTGCAGGCCCCGGCGCCGTGTCACCCGATCGATCAGCAGCGCGGCGAGCACGGTGGCACCGACGGCTCCGACGTACAGGTCCGCGCCGAACGCGACCCCCACGGCGACACCCCCGAGCACCGCGTGCGCCAGGCCGTGACCGATGTAGCTCATCCGGCGGAGCACGACGAAGACCGACAACGCTCCGCACATGGCACCGATCAGCACCCCGGCCAGCAGCGCGCGACCGAAGAAGGCGTACTGCAACGGCTCGGTCAGCAGACCGACGAGCCCGACGGGCGCGGCACCCACGATCACGTCGGAACGGACCGGCCGACCAGGCCCAACGCCCGGGCCGGTTCGAGCTCGTCGTCGACGACCACGATCCGTCCGCCGTCACGGATGACCCGCATCGGGGCCCCGTAGGTCGCCTGCAGCACCTCGGGCGTCAATACCTCGCCGGGAGCCCCGTCCGCGGTGATCGCCCCGTTCAGACAGACCATCCGGGGCAGGTGGGTCGCGACGAGATTGAGATCGTGGGTCGTGAGCAGGATCGTGAGCCCATCGGCGTGCAACGCCCGGACGGTCGCCAGGACGTCACGACGGGTGGCCAGATCCACGCCCGACGTCGGCTCGTCGAGCAGCAGCAGCTCGCTGCGCCGGAGCAGTGCCCGCGCCAGGAAGGTCCGCTGGAGTTGGCCGCCGGACAGCTCGCGCAGCCGACGGCGGTGCAGTCCCTCCAACCCCAGTCGGGCGAGCATGTGCCGCGCCTCGGTCCGTTCGGCGCGCGAGAACCACGGCCGCGACGCGCTGGAGGCCGCATCGCCCAGCAGCACGACCTGCTCGACGGTCAGCGGGAAGTCCAGGTCGACCGCGCCGAGCTGGGGGACGTAGCCGATCCGGACCTGGCCATGGCGGGTCACTCGTCGACCGCCGACCTCGACCCGACCCGCGTGCAACTCGGCCCGCCCGGTGAGCAGACGGAGCATGGTCGTCTTGCCCGAACCGGAGGGTCCGACCAACCCGACGAGCTCACCACGACCGACCTCGAGATCGAGGTCGCTGAGCACCGTCTGAGCCCCGTAGCCGGCCGCGACGCCGCGGAACGCGAACGCCGGGGTGTGGACCTGCGACGCGCCGACCGGTCGGACCGTCGGGCCGGACGGGCGGGGACCCGCGACGGACGGGCGAGCAGCGACCGCCGGGCGCAGTTCACCATCGGATGTCGCGCGGGCAGCCGATGCTGCGGTGCTGGCCGCGTGATCCACGGCGACTCCTGAACTCGTGGCGAACTCGTGCCGGACCCGTGCCGGACTCGTGCCGGCTGACGCCACCCGCTTCCTGCGAGCGGTTCGCAGTGTAGGACACCGCCGCGCCCGCGGGACGACGAACGGATGGTGGGCGACCCGCGTCTACCGTGCGCGGTCGCCGGGGACGGACCGGATCGACGGGGATGGACCGAGGAGCGGGGCGATGCAGACGGGACCCATCACGATGGTGGTCGACGACCGCCACCACGAACACGATCCCGCCTATGAACTGAACGGCGGTCGCCGGCTCGAGCCACGGCGCGAGCGACCCGCCCGGGCCACCACGATCGCCGCGGCCCTGACCGCGGCCGGTCACCCACGGCTCGACGCGCGGCCGCACGGGCTCGCACCGATCGAGGCGGTGCACGACCCCGAGATGGTCGCCTTCCTGCGTGACGGTCACGACGCCTGGCGGGCGGCCGGCGGTGACGAGGTGATGATCCCCGACACGTTCCGGTCACCGCGCTGGGCCGCCGGTGGCCGGCGGGGCGCGTCAGCGATCGGCGCGGCCGGGTGGTGGGTGTTCGACACCGCCACCCCGATCGTCGCCGGGTCGTGGCTCGCCGCCCGGGCCGCCGCCGACGTGGCGCTCACCGCCGTCGACGAGCTGACGGGCGGTGCCCGGGCCGTCTACGGCCTGACCCGGCCACCGGGACACCATGCGGGCCCGGACTACCTCGGTGGCTTCTGTCTGGTCAATCACGCCGCCATCGCGGCGCGCGCCCTGACCGCGGGTGGACGGGTCGCGATCGTGGACGTCGACGTCCACCACGGCAACGGCACCCAGGACGTGTTCGCGACCGATCCGGCGGTGCTCTACACCTCGGTCCACGGCTCACCCGACCATCTGTTCCCGTTCTTCTCCGGGTACGCCGACGAACGCGGGCACGACGCGGGCCTGGGCACGACCCGCAACCTGCCGCTCGATGCCGGGGCCGGCGACGTCGCGTTCCTCGCAGCCGTCGAGCAGGCCTGCCTCGAGGTGGCACGTTTCGACCCGGCCAGCATCGTCGTGTCCCTGGGCTTCGATGCCGCCGCCGGGGACCCGATCGGCTCGCTGGCCGTGAGTCGATCGGGCTTCGCCGCGCTCGGTCGGCGGCTCGCCGCACTCGACCGACCGACCGTGCTGGTGCAGGAGGGCGGCTACGACCTCGACCAGCTGGGCGCTCTGGCCGTGGCGACGCTCGCGGCCTTCACCCCGGAGCCCTCCTGACGGGCCGCGGTCCCGGCCGTCGACGGGGGCCACGCGTCCACCCGTGGCCCAGGCCGTGACCTGGCTCAGGCCGTGGCGGCGCGCACGACGACACCGGGCAGGATGCCGCTGGCTGTCAACGGAGTCACGATCGGCTCGAGCGTGTCCAGCAGTTGCTCGCCCGACGCGCCGAAGGCGGCCCATGGCGGCGCGGCCAGTTCATCGGTCCGCCGCTCGATGCGCTCGTGCAGGGCCCGCCCGGCCGCCGTCGGGACACCGTCGCCGTCGAGCAGACCCCGGTCCTGCAGACGGCTGACGGCCACATCCCACTCCGCGTCCGACCAGCCCCGCATCGCCCCGAGGATCTGCCGCAGTTTCGGGCTGTCGCCGCGGGCCAGCAGATGGACCTGCGTCCCGTCGAGCTCGGCGTCCAGCAGACAGGCCAGGTGCCCGTCGCCGCGCGACTCACGGATGATGGTGACCGCCTGCCACAGCGCGACGTGGGGATCGTCGGCGATCGGCACGCTCGACCAGGCGGCAGCCAGCGGACGGGCCAGGATGGGGTGCAGGATCGCCAGCTCGCGCGCGAGTTCGGCGGCGCGGACCACCTCGTCGTGGACGTCCGCGAGATGCTCGGCGAGGGTGGCCCCGAGCGCCTGCAGGCTGGCCTCCAGCACCTGCGCCGGGCTGGCCCGGTTCCACGCCTCGGGCACCGCCGCGGCGACGAAGCCCGGCGCGAAGCCGTAGAAGGTCGCCAGCACCAGCTCCGGTCCGACCGTCCCCATCGGCGCACTCCGGGAGGCGACATAGCTCATCCGGACGTCGTCGAGCCCGAGCTGCTGATGCGCGGCATGGACCGCGGGGGCGAAGTAGTGCAGGGTGTGGATCGCCTCCATACGGCCCCAGGCCCGGCGCGCCAACGCCACGTGTGCCTCGGTCGCATTCGTCGCGCTGCTGGTCACGTCGGTGGCCTCTCCATCGGGACGTCGTGCATTGCACGCTAGGTCGGTGGGCATCGCACGCTAGG
>CAYTLZ010000033.1:11506-12768 GCA_964438785.1 uncultured Actinomycetota bacterium
GCACGCTAGGTCGGTGGGCATCGCACGCTAGGCGAATACGCGCGGCGGGTCGGACCCTACGCTGGGTCCGGAGACCGGCCGCGGCGCGATCCCTTCCGCGGCGGTGCCGACATCACCGCGACGCCGAGGGACCGCGTTGGACCGACCACTGACCCGTGAGGAGGCCGCCCGCACGCTGGGCGTGTCGATCGCGGCCGACGCCGCCACCTGCAAACAGGCCTACCGCCGACTGGCCCGCCGGCACCATCCGGACCTCGGTGGTGATGCGGCGACCTTCCACGCCCTGCAGGTCGCCTTCGAGCATCTGGTCGACGACGAGGTGGCCAGCCGGCCGGTCGTGGCCCGGGGCCGCCCGTCCACACCGCCGGTCTCGTTCCGCGACGAGACCGAACGCGACGACCTCGACCGCATCGACTGGGACCGCGAGCCACCGGCGGGCCGCGTCGTGCTGAGCCACGCGCTGGTTGCGCGCTGGCTGGCGCAGGGCGAACCGCCATTGACGCCCCTCAGCGCCACGAGCAGGTCACCGAAGTCGCGACTGAACGGTGCCGCCCACCTGCTGGCCCCGGAACTGACCTCGCGACTGACCATCGCCCCCGCCGAGGACGACCGACGTCAGCCGGTGGTCACCACGGAGATCGTCACGGGCAACCGTCGGGCACGTCGGGCGCTCGACCGGATCACCATGGCCGACGGCTGGGTCCGACGACGGCGGCCCAGTACGACGTCACTGAGCGTGAGCATGGCCAGGTCGCAGGACCCCCGTGCCACCGCGCTGCGCGTGGCCGATCACCTGCAGGCCCTGCTCGACGGGATCGAGTGGCCGCTGGCGTCCTGGACCCTCGAGCGGGACTGATCCACATCCCCGGACCAGTCCCGGGAACCGGTGGATCCCGGTGAATCGCCGCGGTCGAGGCGGACGGCCGCCCGGCCGGGGCCGGCCCCGGCCGTGTGGCGGTGGCCGGACACGTGGCCCATCAGCAGGTGCCTGATCGGCCGTCGAAGTGGTCCGCGCGGACCCCCGGGCCGCTTACGTTGGGTGACGCACGATCGGGCCTGGCCAGCGCGTCACCCCGACGTCGAAGCACCACCGACCACGCAAGAAGGAATCACCATGACCTCCCACCTGCGCCGCACCCTCGCCGCGACCTCCGTGCTCGCCCTCGCGATCGTGGGTTGTGAGACCGACACCGCCGACGACGGCCTCGGTGACCCGGTCGAGGAGACCGACGGCACCGTCGACGACGGCACCATGGACGACG
>CAYTLZ010000033.1:12868-24839 GCA_964438785.1 uncultured Actinomycetota bacterium
GACGACGGCACCATGGACGACGACACCATGGACGACGACATCATGGACGACGATGTCGAGGACAACGCCTGACCCGACCGACACCGACGCGGATGACCGGACGCCCCCCGGGGATCCTCCGGACACGCGCACCGACGAGCGGGCCGTCCCCCCATGGGGACGGCCCGCTCGTCGTCGGTGCGGCCCTCCCGCGACCACGCCGGCGGCGCGAGCCGCTCAGACGAAGTGCCGGGCCCGCCGGTGGGTGACGTCGACGACCTGCAACGCGTCGAGTGCCAGCGCGTCGATGAGCGCGAGCCGGGCCCGCTCGTCGGTCCAGTACCGCGTGTGCGACATCAGGCCCCGGACCACACCGCCGGGACCCGGCAACCGGAGGTCGACCACGCCGATGCCCAGCCCCGCCTCACGATCGAGTGGCCGGTCGGTCGGCCCCGTGGCGAGCACCGGTCCGCCGACGGGGTCGCCCGGGAACCAGCCATTGGTCCACCGGGTGAACCCGAACACCGCACCGTGGTGCAGCCGACGTCCGTCGCCGGCGGGGTAGGTCACCCCGTCATACCCCGGACGGGCCGGCTGGGGCGGACAGGTCGGCAGTTCACGCTCCACGATCCGGGTCCGCAGGTCCTCACTGCCGTCCGCCAGCAACCAGCCGGCGTGGGCCACCGGCGAGCCGAGGGTGACGAGGTCACTGATCAGCCAGCGGCCCGGATCCTGGCGACCGAGTGCGGTGAACAGCCGTTGCTGGGCATCGCGGTAGCGGGCCTGCGCGGCCCGGATGGCGGGATCCTCGGCGGGATGGCGGCGCGCGTCGGGATCGAGCAGTTCCCGTGCTGCCTCGAGTTCGGCGGCGGCCCGACCCAGTTCCGTGTCGTCGAACTCCCCGTCGAGCGCGACGCCCTGCAGCCGTTGCCGCCACAACAGGCGCACCGCGTCATAGGCGATCACGCCGCCCAGGCTGTGACCGACCACCACGATCCGGTCGTAGCGGCCGCACTCGTGCAGCTCCCCGAGCAGGCCGACGAGCCGGGCCCGGATGGCCTGCCGCTGGGCCACGTTGCGTGGATGCACGTCGAGGTACCGGGCCGCATCGCCCAGGCTGTCGGTCAACCAGTGCACCGCGACACCCCCGAGCAGTGCGAGCAGCACCTTGCCGGCGGCCGCCAACCAGGCGACGTCGTCGGCGGCGAGCAGATCGGCGACGTCCGATCCCAGCCACACGACCGCGGCGACGACCATCGCCAACGCCGCCAGCACCCGGATCGCGACGCCACGGATGCGGCGGGGCAGCCGCCACGGTGGGCGCAGCACCAGCCGCCGGCCCCAGCGCAGCACGTGCGCCAACCGCGTGCCGGTGCTCTCCGGTGCCCAGTAGCCCTCGTAGAGATCGGTCCGGCGATGCTCGTCGTCGCCCGGCAGGACCAGGGTGTGCAGTTCGAAGGTCGTGTCGGTCCGGTCCGGTACCGCGAACATGGGGCGTTGCGGATCCCGGATGGCTCCGGCGAAGCCACGCAACGTCGACAGCGGTCGTTGGGCACCGATGCCGTGGACGACCACCACCGCCTGCGCGCCCCGGTCCGCCTCCCTCGTGCGGTCGCCGGGCCCACCCGCTCCCGGTCGGGTGGTCGCTCGTGTCGTGTCGCTCATGGTGCACTCCCCCGTCGCCGATCCGGCCGTCGCCGTGCCACGAGTCGAGCATGCGGGGCCGCGATCGGGACCACAAGCATCCCCTAGCCGACGGCGCGTTGACCGAGGTTGCACGCGCGCGTCGCACCCATCGGGCAGGCTACGCACGAGCCGACGAACCCCGAGGTCTCGATGCCCTTCGACGACGCGCTGCGTTCCCCCGACACCCTGCTGCGTCATGCGGCCATGGCCGACGCCGCCAATGCGGTCGACCTCCTGACCCGCATCCCGGCGACCCGCTTCCTCGACCTCGTCATCACGCAGGGCGAACTCGCCGTGGACGAGGACCGTCCCCGACCGGCCGGTATCGATGCCGTCGGTGATCTCGCCCGGGCGGCGATCGAGATCATGGACCTCCCGCAGGACGCCGATCTCGACCTCGACGAGGATCCACTGGACACCCCCACCGTCACGGGGTGGGAGCAGATCACCGTCGCCGCGGACGAGCTGGTCGCGGCCACGATCACCCTGACGGTCCGCCCCTGGTTGCTCGCCCTGGTCGCCTTCGTCGACCATCCGCGACCCGATGGCACGTCCGAACGACGCGTCGTCGGTGCCGCAGCGGACGGGCGACTGGCTGCCGCACGGTTGATCGTGACCGGACCGCTCGACGATGCCGACGTCGTCGCTGCCACGGTGACCACCTCGGCCGATGACCTCGGCGACGACGCCGCGCTGGCCCAGGCCCTGCTGGCCGCCCTGCGCTCCGCAGCCCGGGGAGCCTGAACCCCTGCCGACCTGACCGACCACGCGCATCCGATGGTCGCGCGCTGCGCGTCCACACCGCTCGGTTGGCCCTCGGGTGCACCGAGGTGCCAAACTCCGCGCGCCCACCCCACCCCACCGACACGAGCCGACCCTTGCCGACCCGCGCCCGCTTCCGCCCCCACCCCCGAGGCTTCGGCTTCGCCACCCCCGTCGCCGCCGACGGTCTGACCGAGATCGAGGTGACGATCGACGGCGATACCGGTGCGTCCAGCACCGTCGACGGCATCTTCGTGCCACCGCCGACCTGCAAGGGCTTCCTCGCCGACGACCTCGTCGACGTCGAGGTGGCACTCGACGACAAGGGCGCCTCCGCGGTGTCGATGACCCTGGTGGAGCGCGCCCGGCGGATGCTCGTCGGGACGGTCCAACAGGGCCCCGGGCGACTGGTGGTCGAGCCCGACCCGCAGCTCGGCTCGGGCTGGGTGCGCCTCGACGAGACCGTGGCGGGCAAGCTGCAGCTCGCGGTCGGCCGCCAGGTCGTCGTGCTGGTCACCGACGGCGACGACGGGGCCGCGATCGGCCGTGCGCTGGTCGCCGGACCGCACGTCCCCGCGTCGCCACAGGCCATCCGGGCCGCCTCGGTCGTCGTGGCGCTGGGCCGCGCGGCACCGTCGTTGATCCCGGGTGGGCCGGCCGCGGCCGGGCTCGATCCGGCCGCGACGGCGACGACCCACAACCGCGTCGTCGGCCTGCTCGCCGGTGGTGGTCGGGGTGGCGCAGCTGGTCTGGACACGACCGGTCCGGTCCCCGGGGTCGATGCGCCGTGGGCCGAGCGTCGGGACGAACCCTGTGTGACCATCGACAGTGCCGCGACCCGGGACATCGACGACGCCGTCGCCGCCGACTGGGACGGGCAGCCCGACAGCCCCGTGCAGATCGCCGTGCACATCGCCGACGTCGCCCGTGCCGTCGGCATCGGTTCGCCGGCGGACGACTACGCCCGGACGGTCGCCTCGACCGCCTACCTCGCCGTCGGGGACAACGCCCCGATGCTGGACCCGGCGCTGTCCGAGGGGACCCTGTCGCTGCTGCCGGGCGAGGACCGCTGGGCGCTGTCGGCCCGCTTCACCGTCGACCCGGACGGTTCGCTCGGAGGCGTCGAGATCGAGGCGGCCGCGATCCGGTCGCGCGCGAAGCTGTCCTACGGTGCGCTCGAGACCTGGCTCGCCGGCGACCGTTCCGCGATCGTCGCCGAAGCCGGCGTCGCCGCCACCGACGAGGCGAACGCCGTGCTCGAGGGGGCGGTCGAGGCCGCACGTCGGCTGGGCGCGGAACGTGACGGCCGGGTGACCTTCGAGGAACTGTTCTCGGATGCGGAGGTCGAGCCGGCACTCGTGGACGGCAAGCTGTCCACCGTCGACGCGACCCCCCACGCCGACGCCTACCGCCTCATCGAGCGGCTCATGGTGGCCGCCAACGAGGCCGTCGCGAGCTGGTTGATCGTTCGTGAGGTGCCGGCGCTCTACCGGGCGCACGCCGGACTGGCAACCGACCGGCTCGAGCGGCTGCGGGCCGCGGTGGCGCTGGCCGACGCCACGGTGCCGGCGCTCGACGACGAGTCGGCCGAGGCCGATGTGGTCGTCGGCCAGCTGATCGCCGCCATCGACCAGGCCGATGCGGACGGCCGCCACGCCGCCCGTGACCTGCTGGTGTCGGTCGCCGCCGGATCCGTCGCCCGCGCCTCCTACGAGCCGGATCCGTCCGCGCACACGGGCCTGGCCGCGTCGGCCTACACCCACTTCACCTCACCCATCCGGCGCTACGCCGACCTGGTCGTGCACCGTCAGATCCGCGCGGCGCTGGCCGGCGAGGAACCGCCCCACCGGGTCGAGGACCTCGGTCCCCTGTCGGTCTGGCTCGACGCCCGCGCCGGTGCGATGAGCTACCTGCAGGCCCGGGAGCGCGCCGAGCTGTGGTCGCGGCTGTTCGACCGCGGATTCCTGGACGATGCGGAACCCGCCACCATCAGCGGCGTCACCGCGAACGGGCTCCGCATCCGTCTGCCTCGACTCGGGGTGACCGGCTTCGTGACCGCCGAACGGGCACTGGACCTGCCGGCCAAGCAGCGGGGCAGCCTGGAGGTCGATGAGCACGGGCTGACCACGACGTCCGGTCCCTGGCGGGTCGGCTCACGGATCACGGTGCGCTTCGCCGGGCTCGACAACACCGGGCGGGCGAACTGGCGGCTCGGGCCCGCCCCGGCGGGCACGCCGGCCGCCTGACCCGCAGGTCGGCCACGTCAGTCGCCTCCCGCCCGGCGGCGCAGGTCGTCGAGCACGATGGTCGAGGCACCGCCGACGTGGCGGAACCGCTCCGC
Source organism: uncultured Actinomycetota bacterium (assembly GCA_964438785.1). Lineage (GTDB taxonomy): Bacteria > Actinomycetota > Nitriliruptoria > Nitriliruptorales > Nitriliruptoraceae > PWLR01. The sequence continues at coordinate 17,637 of CAYTLZ010000033.1, forward strand.
GACACAGGTGAGCACGATGACCTGGGCGTCGTCGGTCCGGCCGAGCAGCGCCCCGAGCCGTTCGAGGCGCTGCTGGTCGGTGTAGCCCAACGCGTCGTCGAGGATGAACGGCACGCCGTCCGCGCCGGCGAGCTGCGCCGCGGCCAGCGCCGCCAGGATGGCGAGCTGTTCGCGCGCTCCGGCGGAGAGCTGATCCCACTCGAGGGTGACGTCGTCGAGGGTGCGTCGGACGATGGCGAGTTCCTCGTCGAGTTCCAGCTCCACGTCGCGGCCGTAGAGCAGTCGGGCGAGCCCACCGATCCGGGCCCGCAACGGCGCCCGGTAGGCCTGGTAGGCCTCGTCGCGGGCCGTGCGCAGCTCGTCGTGGAGGAGCCGGACGGCCGCTGCCCGGGCCGTCGAGCGCCGTTCGTCCGCCGCCGCCCGGGCGAGCCGGTCGGCCGCGTCCTGGACCTGCTCACCCAGACCGTCCTCGCCACGCAACTTCAGGGTCTCCTGCAGCGCGGCCGCCCGACGTTCGTGGACGGCGATGCGCTCGGCCAGCGACGCCAGGGTCCGACGCAGGTTGTCCCGCTGGAGTTCGACGAGTTCCGGATCCAACGCCGCGAGCTGCTCCTCGGCCGCCGCCAGCGCGTCGGCCTTCGCCTGTGACGTCGCCTCCGCGGCCTCGAGTGCGCGCGCCAGGTCGTCGTCACCCAGCGCCTCGCGCTCCGTCGCCAAGCGGTCGGCCACCCGCACGAGGGCGGTCCGGCGCTCGGCGACGGTGCTCCGGGCCACCTCGACGGCCGTGCGCTGCTCGGTGACCTCACGATCGATCACGTCGCGGGCCGCCCGCACCCGCTCGAGTTCGTCCTGGGCCTGCTGTTCGGCGGCGATCGCCTCGTCTCGGATGCGCTCGGCGGCCGATGCGTCGACGGCCGGATCGATCGCGGGCGGGGTGGGGGACGCACCGAGCGTGGCCCGCAGCGTGGCGACCTGATCGGCGGCCTGTCGGTGTCGGGCCCGCAGCTCCTCATGGCTGAGGCCGTCGAGGGTGCGCTCCAGGTCCTCGTCCCGGCGTTCGAGCACCGCCTCGGCCTCACGTCGACGCTCGAGCGCCGCCTCCGCCGCGGCGAGATCGGCCACACCCGCATCCCGGCAGGCACGGTCCCGTTGTTCCCGGGCGGCGTCGACCGCGTTGCTCAGCTGCTCCGACGACCCCCCGGGGACGACCTCGAGTCGGACCACCTCCGGAACCTCGAGTTCGAACCCGGACCCGACGCGGTAGGTGACGTCCTCGCCGACGGCCGCGTCGTGCTCGTCACCGTCGACACGCAGGTGCAGCGGCCGCCGGGCCTGTAGCCGGACCTGCGGCGCTCCGACCCGCAGCCGCGCCTCCGCGAGGCGCAGCTGCTCGTCCGCCCCGGCGATCGACTTCACGGCCGCCGCGTCGATGGACACGTTGCGCCGGACCTGCTCGGCCTGCTCGCCCGCCGCGAGCAGCTCGTCCACACGTTCGAGTCGGGCCCACAACTGATCGGCGCGCGCGGTGGTGGTCTGCAGATCGACCACGAGCTGGGCCTGTTCCCGGGCGGCCCGCCGGTCGCGGAGTTCGTCAGCGGCGGCCGCCAACCGGTCGTCATGTCGGGCCAGGTCGGCCTCCAGGTCGATCAGATGCGCCGCCGCGGGCTCGCTGCGTTCCTCGAGCTCGGCCAGCGCCGCGGCGCGCTCGTCGTGATCGGCGACGAGCTGGGCCCGTGCCTGCAGCCGGGCCCGGGCGTCACGCACCGCGGCGGCGGCCTGCTCACGCTCGGCGCGACACCTGGCCTCCTCGGCGGCGACGGTCGCGACCCGCTGGGCCGCGGCCTCCGCGGCGTCGAGGGCCGGGGCGAGTTCGTCGCGACGCTCGGCCTGCAGGGCCGGCAGTTCGGCCTCGATCCGGGCCAACTCGTCGGCGTCGTCCTGCAGGGCCGAGAGCCGGGCACGCAGCTGCTCATGGTCGTCGACGGCCTGCTGATGGGCCTCGGCGAGCCGTTTGAGGGTCCCGCCCTGCTGGCCGGTCGGGGTGAACCAGCGCAGGTACTCCTCGCGGACCCGGTCGTAGAGCGCGCTGTCCTCACTGCCCGTGGTCCCGCCCGCGGCGCCGTCGAGCCGGGTGGCGAGCACGTCGCTGCCGTGCAGCGCGACCGCGTCGAGATCGCGGCCCTGGGTGAACCGCAGCGCCTCGAACAGGGCCAGATCGACCTCGGACTCCAACAGCGTCCGCAGCTGGTCGTGCGCGTCGTCGCCGTGCAGCGTCCGCGGCACCGGTGCGAGGATCCGCAGGGTGGTGGCCGTCTGCTTGCGGAACTGTTTGGTCACCACCAGGCGGTGCTCACCGCAGCTGAACTCCACCTCGACGACCGGTGGGACGTCACGGTCGGCCGGCCACAGCGATTTCACGTCGCGGTGCTTCGAGGAGTCCTTGTAGGTCAGGGCGACGTCGACGGCGTCGAACAAGGTCGACTTGCCGGCCTCGTTGGGGGCTTCGACGACCGTGACCCCGTCGGTGTCGAACGGCACCTCGATGCGCCCGGTGAACCCCCGGACGTCGGTGAGGGCGATGCGGTGGATCCTCATCGGGCAGTCTCCCGGCTGAAGCGGACCAGCAGCGCCAGGGCGTCGGTCGCCGCGGCGGCCCCGTCGGTCCCCGCTTCGGCCTGGTCCCGTAGCCGTTGCATGGCCGTGGCGGCGTACCCGCGCAGCTCGAGCGCGTCCAGATCGTCGGCGGTCGGGGCGATCACGATGTCGGTGTGGCGCTCGGGATGCTCCAGGGCACCGAAGACCGCCGCGCGGGACTCCAGTCCACGCTCCAGTTGCGCCGCCGCCGTCAACGACAACGTGCCGTCGACCTTGAGCTTCACGATGGTCCGTTCCCGATCGGGCAGTGCATCGAGGTCGGCGAGCAGCGCCTCGACGTCGTCGGTCGTGTCGACCGGCCGCCGCAGCTCCACGAACCGCCAGGTCCCGACCGCCACCGGTGTGACGGCGGGGGTGGCCTGCGGATCGTCGTCGTCGAGATCGACCACCAGCACGTTGCCCGCCGCGTCCTCCCGGTAGGAGGTGGGCTCGGGCGCGCCGGCGTACCAGATGCGACCGGTCGTGCCGACCGGCGTCGTCGAGTGACGGTCGCCGAGGGCGACGAACCGCGCCCGCCCCTCGGCCAGGGCCTCCTCGACGTCGGCGATCCGGATGGTTCCGGGCTGTGCGAAGTCGCCGCTGATGACGTCCGCCCCGCCGTGACCGACGACGACACGCATCGCGCCGTCCGCGGGCAGCGCGGCGCAGCACGCGGCGGTCAGGTCGACCACGGGGCGCTTGGAGGTCCAGGTCGCGCCGACGACCTCGACACCCGGGATCGGTTCGCGCGGGGTGGCGTCGGTCAGCACCTCGACGTGGGTGGGGCAGCCGTCGAGGAATGCCCGCGTGCGGTAGACCGACCCCGGGTCGTGGGTGTCGTGGTTGCCCGGCAGCAGGTAGACCGGCACGGTGAAGGCCCCGAGCGCGTCGAGGGCGCGCCCGATGGTCCGTCGGTCCGGCTGGTTGGTCTCGAAGACGTCACCGGCCACGACGACGAATGCGCACTGCTGTTCGGTCGCGACCCGGGCCATCGTGCGGATCGCATCGATCCGGGCCTGCGAGAACCGCGACTGATCGTCGTCGGTGAGGAAGTGACGGGTCATGCCGAGCTGCCAGTCGGCGGTGTGCAGGAATCGCATCGGCCCTCCGCAGCGGTGAACGCACATCGGTGACGGGTGATCGCCGACCGTAGAGCACGACTGCGACACGGCGTGGTCGCGCGCGGCGGACGGGGCCTCGGCGGACCGGCCGACGGGTCGCCGTCAGACCCGATCCAGCATCGCCACGGGTTCGCGGGTGGCATAGCCGCCGTCGAGCCCGTGGTAGTACGCGATCGCGTCCTCGTCATCCCGCCAGCACAGCAGCACGTCACGTGGCTCACCGTCGAGGATGGCCTTGGCGGGGAAGTCGAGCAGCGCCGGCGACAGACTCTTGATCTGCACGCCACGGGTCTCGAACCACGTGAAGACCTCGTCGACCGCCGATTCGAGGATCGCGGCCTCCTCGGTGGTGCTCGCGGGCGCATGACCGGAGCGCAACTGCATCAGCAGCCGCTGCAGATCGGCGACCAGAGCCGCTGCCTCGGCCATACGACGTCGGGCATCGGCCAAGAGCGCCTGCGCCTCGTCGAGGGAGTAGGGCGGCGAACTCTTCCCGGTGACGTCCATCCAGCGACCTCCATGGTGGGCGGACGACCCGCGCGGCGACGCGCGGTCAGTCCCCGTGGAACCGCTGTTCGGACCAGGGATCCCCGATGTCGTGGTAGCCCCGCTCCTCCCAGTAACCGCGCACGTCGTGGTCCAGCAGCCGCACCTCGGTCACCCACTTGACGGATTTCCAGCCGTAGTAGCGCGGGACGACCAGCCGCAGCGGCCCACCGTGGATCGGCGGCAGCGGCTGACCGTCGTGCGCGAAGGCGAACAGCACGTCATCGGCGGTGAGGGCCTCGAGGGTCAGGTTCGTGCTGTAGGCCGGGTGCCCACTGACGACCGCATGCGACGCGGACGAGCCGACCCCGGCCCGCGCGAGCACGTCACGCACGCGTACACCCGTCCAGGTGTTGTCCAGCCTCGACCAGCGCGTGACGCAGTGGAAGTCCCGGGTCAGCTCCACCGGCTCGAAGGCGCGCAGGGCCTCGAGATCGAGCACCAGTCGCTCGTCGACGAGGCCGGTGATCACCAGTCGGACGTCCTGCTCGGACCAGTCGGGGGCCTGCCCGACGTGCAGGACCGGGAAGCCTGCCGTCAGATGCTGGCCCGGCGGCACCCGGCCCGGGTCGTCGACCACGGTCGGGGCCGGTGCGATGTCGGTGCTGGCGGCGAGCATCGGCTGCAGGGCGTCGAGGTCGGTGTCGCCGAAACGGCGGGAGACCTCCGCGCCGAGCGCGACACGTTGCTGGTCATCGTCGAGCTCCGGGATCAGGGCGCGGGCCCGGTCGAGCAGGGCGACGATGCCCTCGCGCGCCGCGGCGGGCTCGGGACGGTTCACCGCCGCCTTGCGCAGTTCGTCCGACCGCATGAGCAGTCGGCGGATCACGACACCGAGGTCGTCGGGGGCGTTCGTGCCACCCGATCGCCCGGAGGTCGTCTCAGCGGGATCGGCATTCGAATCTGCAGTCGACACGACAACTCCGACACGACACGGACGGCGACCCGCACGTCGGGTGCCCGGGTTGGACGCTACGCCATCGACGTGCAGACTCGCATCCTGCGGCCGGTGGAACCCACCTCCGCACGACCGACGATGCATCGACGAATCAGGGAGAGCCGTGGCGAGGATCCTGCAGGTGGCCGGCAAACGTCCGACGATCGACCCGGCGGCGTTCGTCGCCGACAACGCGACCATCGCCGGCGACGTGCATCTGGCGGCCGACTCGTCCATCTGGTTCGGCTGTGTGCTGCGCTGCGAGGAGAGCCGCATCGAGGTGGGCCGTGCGTCGAACATCCAGGACCTCACCGCCGTCCACACCGACACCGACCTCCCCACGATCCTCGGTGACCGGGTCACCGTCGGCCACCGCGCGATGCTGCACGGCTGCATCATCGAGGACGACGCGTTGATCGGGATGGGCGCGGTCATCCTCAACGGGGCTCGTATCGGTGCGGGCGCGGTCGTCGCGGCCGGCGCGGTCGTGCGGGAGAACCAGCACGTCCCCCCGATGACGCTGGCGGTCGGTGTCCCGGCCAAGGTGGTGGAGCGTGAGGTGCCACCGGTGCCCCGCCACAACGTGGCCGCCTACGTGCACCTGGCCGAGCTCTACCGTGACGCGCAGCCGGTGGCGCGGGACGACCTCGCCTGAGCGCGCATGCCCTAGCGTGGCCCGGCGGACGCGTCGCGGCCGTCGTCCGGCACCGTCACGGCCTCACCGCCGCCATCGCACCGCTCTCCGGGAGTCCCCATGTCGCGCCTGCACGACCTGCTGTCCACGCTGGTCGCGTTCGACACCACCAGCCGCAACTCGAACCTGCCACTGCTGGATGTCGTGGCGTCGCTGCTCGACGAGCACGGGCTGCCCCACGAACGGGTGATGGACGCGACCGGGACCAAGGCGAACCTGATCGCCCGGATCGGGCCCGATGTCCCCGGCGGGATCGTGCTGACCGGCCACACCGACTGTGTCCCGGTCGACGGCCAGCCCTGGAGTCGCGACCCCTTCGTGCTCCACGAGGACGGCTCGAAGCTGTTCGGCCGGGGCACCAGCGACATGAAGGGCTTCATCGCCTGCGTGCTCGACCGACTCGACGCGATGGCGGCCGCTGAGCTGACGAAGCCGATCCTGCTCGTGTTCACCTACGACGAGGAGGTCGGCACGATCGGTGCCCCGTCCGCGGTCGAGGGCCTGCTCCGGGCCCATGCGACACCGGCCGCGGTCATCGTGGGTGAACCGACCCTGATGCGACCCGTGACCGCCCACAAGGGTGTCCGCGCGTTCACCACGACCGTGTCGGGCCTCGATGGTCACTCCAGCCAGCCGCAGCTCGCGGCGAACGCCATCGGCGCACTGAGTCGGATCGCGACCTACATCGACGACCTCGCCACCGCCCACCGTGAAGCCGCCGCCGATCCACGTTTCGATCCGCCCTACACCACCTTCAACCTCGCGATGATCGACGGCGGTCAGGCGCTGAACATCATCCCGCGCCACGCTGAACTCGTCTGGGAGTACCGCCCGGTGCCGGCCGACGACACCCTGGCCATCGCCGAGGACGTCGAGCGCTTCGCCCGCGACGAGGTCCTGCCGCGCCTGCGCGCGGCCACCGGGATCGGTGAGGTCGAGTTCCGCCTCGACGCATTCGCCCGCGGGCTGGATGCGGAGACCGACGGTGCCGCCGAGGCACTGGTGCGGCAGCTGACGGGCTCCACCGCGCCGGCCGGCACGGTGCCGTTCGGCACCGACGGCGGCCACTTCCAGGCCGCGGGGCTGTCCACCGTGGTGTGCGGCCCCGGGTCCATCGAGCAGGCGCACCAGCCCGACGAGTGGATCGAGGCGAGCGAACTCGACGCCTGCACCGACTTCCTGGACCGTCTCATCGCCCGGCTCGCCGCGGACTGACACCGGGCGCGTCCGGTGCCAGGGAACCGGCGGGCGCGGGAGCTGCGCTGGCTAGC
>CAYTLZ010000034.1:0-24562 GCA_964438785.1 uncultured Actinomycetota bacterium
CCAGTTGAAGTAGCGGTAGCCGTGGTTGTAGGTCATGTCCCCGAGGACGTACATCCCGGAGGCTGCGTCGTAGTCGAACGCCTGGCCGAGCGAGATGTCGAGTCGGAGCAACAGCAGCGCGGCGGACAGCATGACGACGACCGACATGGTCGTCATCGAGCGGTACTTCGGTGCCACGTTCTTGCGGGTGAGGATGAAGTAGGCGAGCCCCGCGAAGTGCGCGGCATAGCCGATGGTCAGGATGGTGGACATCAAGTCGAACTGAGCGGGTGTGAACTCGACGATGTTCTCGAGGTTCCACAACACGGGGCAGCCTTCCGGTCAGGGGCAGGGTCATGGCCGATGACGTCTCGGTCCGCCGGGACGCGTCGCCACGTGAGGGTGGCGAAGCCACGGAGTTCGACCGGCAAGCCGCACAGCTCCACTCCGTGCATCTCCCCCCCTTCGCACCCCGACCGCCGTTGGACGTCCGTTCGGCCCGGGAATGCACACTCCGTGCGCAAAAGTGCGCACGACCCATCCACCTCGGGGTCCGGCTCCGACGGCTAGGGCTGGGCCAGTACCGGCAACTGCATCGCGGGCCGGGGTGCCAATGAGCCCCCGAGCTGCCAGCTCTCGCCGCGGGCCATTGCGGCGGCAGCGGTGGTACCTGCCCGGGTGCGCCGGACGTGGTGGGCCGGGGCGGCGAGCGCGTAGTTGACCGCTGCCTCGACGATGTCGGCCTCGACCAGATCTCCCGGTGCGAACTGCGGCTGCCCATCGGTGTCGTCGGCCGGCGCGGGGATGTGGACCAGGTGGTTGCCGCGCGTCCGGCCCGACAACCGGGAGCTGTCCGTCTTCGACGGCGACTCGATGAGCAGCTGCTGCGTGGTTCCGACGAGCCGCTGGTGGGCCGCTCGGGAGTGGTCCCGCACGAGTGTCTCGAGTCGCTTGTAGCGCTCCGCGACGACGTCGGGCGCGATGAAATCGTCGTGCAGTTCGGCGGCGGGGGTCCCCGGGCGCGGCGAGTACTGGAACGTGAACGCCTGGTCGAAGCGCACCTGCTCGACGAGGTCGAGGGTCGCCTGGAAGTCCTGTTCGGTCTCGCCCGGGAAGCCGACGATGATGTCGGTGGTCAGCGCGGCATCGGGGAGCAGCTCACGGGTCCGTTCCACGAGCGTGAGAAAGCGCCGTGACCGGTACGAGCGCCGCATGAGCCGCAGGATCCGATCGGATCCGGACTGCACGGGCAGGTGCAGATGCGGCATGACCGTGGGTGTGTCCGCCATCGCCTGCAGGACGTGTTCGGTGAAGTCCCGGGGGTGCGGCGAGGTGAACCGGATGCGTTCCAGGCCCGGGATCGTGCCGAGCTCGCGCAGGAGCGGTGCGAACTGGCTGGCCCCGGCCAGGTCACGGCCGTAGGAGTTGACGTTCTGGCCCAGCAGGGTGACCTCGACCACGTCGTCGGCGACGAGCGCCTCGACCTCGGCGACGATGTCGCCGATGCGCCGGGACCGTTCACCGCCGCGCAGGCTCGGCACGATGCAGAACGTGCAGCTGTTGTCACAGCCGACCGAGATCGACACCCAGGCGTGGTGGCGGACCTCACGCTTGGCGGGCAGCGCTGACGGGAAGGTCTCGAGCTGTTCGATCAGTTCGACGACGGGCACGGACGCGGAGTCCGCCTGGGCGAGCAGGGCGGGCAGGTCCGGCAGGTTGTGCGTGCCGTAGACCACATCGACCCAGGGGGCCTTGGCGGCCACGGTCGGACCGTCCTTCTGGGCCAGACAGCCACCGACGACGATGGTCAGGTCCTTGCCGTCGGCGCGGCGCTCCTCCTTGGTGCGCTTGAGGTGGCCGAGCGTGCCGTAGAGCCGGTTGTCGGCGTTCTCCCGCACCGCACAGGTGTTGAGCAGCACCAGGTCGGCGTCCTCCGGCGTGTCGGTGGGCCGGTAGCCGAGCGTCTCGAGCATGCCGGCGGCACGACCGGAGTCGTGCTCGTTCATCTGGCACCCGAACGTGCGGATGAAGTAGCGACGCGACATGAGCGGCTCGGTGGCGTGTGAGGCGGCGTTCGACCGTCGACGAGGGTAACGCTCCCGTCGGGCGCATCCGCCCAGGACGGCGTCCAGCCGTCGGCACCGCGGTACATCCGCCGTTCCGGGTGTCCGCCGCCCGAGCCGGGACGCAGCCTGCTACCCGGCCTCAGCCGCTCTCACCCGCCGTGGTGAAGCGCCGACGGTTCTCGTGGTGCTCCTCGAACCCGTCGTCGACGTTGGTGCCACGTCCGGTGGCGACGAACAGCATCGCGATGAGCCCGACGGCTGCGGCCGAGAAGCCACCACCGGGGGTGACGACGAACACGCCGATGAGGGCGGCGAGCACCCCGAACCCGATGAGCGCCCGCAGCCGCGAACGGCCAACGAACAGCCCGATGGCGAGCACGAGGCCGGGAACGCCGACGACGACCCAGGTCTGTACGAGGTCCATGATCGTCTCCCCTGGCGTGTCCGTGAGCTCGGTGGCACCCAATGGATGGGCACCGCTGCCTGGCGGCATGGTAGTCGATACCCCGATGTGAACCATCGTCCGCGGCGTGCGGCCCGGCTGCTTGCCGGCCCGGTGCGAGGAGGCTCAGTGCCCGGCCGTGCGCTCCTCATCGCGGGCCGCGAACACGGCCTCGCGGGCAACCTTGCGCGCGAGGCCGTCCGGATAGCCGCGGCGGACGACGAAGCCGACCACGCGCCGGAAGGCGGCCTCGGCGGGCAGCGCGGTCAGCCGCGCGGCGCGCCCAGCGGCGATCTCGAAAGCGGCCGCCTCCGGGTCCTCGGCCTCGGCACTCGCCAGCGCCGTGTCGAGGGTGGCGGCGTCGAACCCACGGTCACGCAGGTCCCGTCGGATGCGGGCTGCGGCGTGGCCCCGCGCCCGACGCTCGTCCACGAGCGCGGCGGCCAGGGCCGCGTCGTCGACCAGCCGTTCCCGTCGTGCCCGGTCGAGTGCGGCTTCGGCCACGACATCCGACCAGCCGCGGTCCCGGATCTTGTCCCGCAGCCGGCCCTCCGACTGGGGCGCAGCTACGGTCGAGTTGCGGATGAAGGTCACCGCCTCACTGATGTCCGCCTCCAGCGAGGGGAGATCCGGGTCCGGCAGCGCATCGGCGTCGGCCTGACGGGCGTCAGCGTCGTCTGCCGCCTGCCCCGCGAGGCGCACCGCATCACGCGCCGACACCTCACGCGCCGACACGTCACCGGCCGGTTCGTCCGCCGGTGCACTCGAGCCGGCCGCCGGGTCGGTCTCGGCCGCCTCCCCGGGCGGGGGCGGCGACACCGCCGGTTCGGTCGGCGGCGCGTCGGCCGTCCGCTGCGCGGCGGTGGGTTCCGCTGCGGCGGGCGGCTCCGGGGGTTCGAGCGGGACCTCGATCGGGTCCCGCTCGATACCGCGCGCGGCCAGCCACGCCTCCGCGTCCTGGAACGGCTGCTCGGTGTCGTCGGCCACGCTCAGGACTCCTCGGCGTCGACCTCGACGATCTCGTCCTCGTCGGCGGCGAGGGGATCGATCCCGAGCTTGTCCTTGACCTTCTTCTCGATCTCGAGCGCGACGTCCACGTTCTCCTTGAGGAACATCCGGGCCTTCTCCTTGCCCTGCCCGAGCTGCTCGCCGTCGTAGGTGTACCAAGCACCCGCCTTGCGGACGATGCCCTCCTCGACGCCGACGTCGATGAGCGAGCCCTCCTTGGAGATGCCCTCGCCGTAGATGATGTCGAACTCGGCCTGGCGGAACGGCGGCGCGACCTTGTTCTTCACGACCTTGACGCGCACCCGGTTGCCGACGGCGTCGGTCCCGTCCTTGAGCGTCTCGATCCGACGCACGTCGAGGCGCACGGAGCTGTAGAACTTCAGTGCGCGGCCACCGGGGGTTGTTTCAGGAGAACCAAACATAACGCCGATTTTTTCGCGCAACTGGTTGATGAAGACCGCGGTGGTGTTGGAGCGCTTGAGCGAGCCCGAGAGCTTGCGGAGCGCCTGCGACATCAGCCGGGCCTGCAGGCCGACGTGGCTGTCGCCCATCTCGCCCTCGATCTCTGCACGCGGCGTCAGCGCGGCGACCGAGTCGATGACGATGATGTCGACCGCCGCGGAACGCACCAGCATGTCGGCGATCTCGAGTGCCTGCTCACCGGTGTCGGGCTGGGAGACCAGCATCTCGTTGATGTCGACGCCGAGCGCCCGGGCGTAGGTCGGATCGAGCGCGTGCTCCGCATCGATGAACGCCGCGATCCCACCGAGCTTCTGCGCCTCCGCGATCGCGTGCAGCGCCACGGTCGTGTTGTGCGACAGCACCCCGTTGGCGAGGAAGCTGTGCGTGTACGGCATCACCACGTCGAAGGTGGGCTGCGTGCCTGCGTCCTCGATCGCGATGACCCGCTCATAGGTCAGGGGTCGTGCGGCGAGCTCGTGGAGTTGGGCGATCAGCGGTCGGGCACTGGCCGGAACGTGCTGGTCGTCGATCCACTCGAGCACCTTGACCAGCCGCGCGGGCGAGCAGTCGATGGACCCGTCCTCGCGTCCCGTCAGATCGCTGCGCTGCAGATCGTGGATCAACCGATCGAGTTCCCGGTCGCCACCGAGTGCGTCGCGAAGGTCGCGCAGCAACAGCGCAACGTTCGGGATGTGCTCCGCACGTGACGCCGGATCCGTGTCCGCAGCCGTCGACAGGTGCGCGGCGACCTGCGCGGCCCGGCGTGTCGACCGAAAACCGATCTGGTCGAGGAACCGGTTCACGCCACCCGACGAGATGAGCACGGTGTGATAGTCGCGGTCGAGCTCATCGTGATGACGCGCACGCAGCGTCGATGGGATACCCAGGCCCAGCAGCATCAGCTGGACCTGCTCAGCCAGCATCACCGATGCCGTCGTGAGACCGATGGCGGGGCCCTGTTCGATCCAGCCATCACCCTCGTAGAGCGCGGACAGGAAGGCGCGTTGGACCTTCGCGCCGCCGGTACGCACCCGGTGGGGAATGTCCTTGTCGGCCGAACCGACGAAGTCCAGGCCGTAGTCGTCGGCCAGTTGCTGCCGTAGGGCCGTGTCGTGGATGTGGTGGTCCTTGCCGGCATAGGTCCTGATGCGGTCCGCCGGCACATCCAGCACGTGTTCCACCAGACGCGTGTACTCGGCGAACACGTCGTCGTCGTGGGCGTTGGTGAAGACGACCGCGTGGCGGGCGTGGCTGCCGAGCGTCCCTTCCGCGACGAGATAGCCGAGCAGGACCGCTTCGTCCTCCGACAGGTGACTGCCACTGGCCGCCTCGTCGGCACCGAACAGCGCCGAGACGAGGACGTCACCGGCCTCCATGTCGCTCACCCGGCGCCACACGATGCGGCCGCGTTCGTTCAGAACCCGCAATGGGTGGTTCGCCGTCGCGGTGACCGAACGTCCCGACTCCAGCACGACACGACTGACCGGACGACGGTTGTTGTGGGTCACCCCACCGAGGGTCTCGAGCTGGGCCTCCTCGTTCACGAGCCGGACGCCCTGCTCCCGGACGTCGGTGACCCGGGACGTGCAACTCGCCGTCTGACCGAGACGCTCGAAGAGTTCCTCGATCGTCTCCAGTCCCTGATCGCTCCAGACGTACGTCCCGGCGACCAGGCACTTGCCGCTGCTCTCGGGGCCGTAGATCTCCACCACGCGACCGCGGGGAAGTCCGCCGATGCCGAGTGCGATGTCGAGTGACAACGCACCACTGGGGATGGCCGGCACCTGGACCGCGGCAGCGTCGCCGAGCTTCATCAGCGAGCCCTTGCCGAACTGCTTCTCGATGTTGGCCAGTGCGAGGTCGAGAGCCTTGTCCTTGTCCACGATCATCTCCGGGGCGTCGTACGCGTCGAGTGTGTCGGCACCCTACGGGCTGGGTGTGACGAGGCGGCCGCGGGTCGTGGGCCGCCTGTGGACGACGGGCCCGACGGGTGCTGCCGGCGGTGCCGACGCTACCCGAACGCGCGTTCGGACGCGAGGATCCGGGTCGAGCCGTTCGGCGATGGCCACCTGCCGGTCACCTGGACGTCACCCGACGTTGCGCGCCGGTGCCTAGGTTCGCTCTCGAGCGGTTGGGGACGACTCTCCCCGTCCCACACATCAGCTCCACGCGGACCGCGATGCCCACCACATCGCCGGTCCCCCGGGTCGGCGTCTTCCGCCACGTCGCCCCCGAGCCCCCGGGTCCCACCACCCGGGGGCTCACTCGTGCCGGGGGCTCACTCGTGCCGGGGCACTCGCGTGTCGTGCGGGGCGCGACCCGCCGCCACCCGGGCGGCTCGGCGTGGCCGGCCCCGGGGCCCCACCACTAGGTTGCCCCTCCCCGAGAAGGACGATCATGACCACCTCCGCGAGCGATGCCCCCACCAGCGGCGAGGACGCCGCCACCGACGGGCAGGCCCCGAACGGCGACGCCGGCGGTACCTCGATGCCGACCAGCGGCAATGCGGTGTCCCGGCGACGGCGCAAGGGGACCCGGTTCGTGTTCATCGACACGGAGGCGACGGGCCTGGACCACGCCCGTCACGAGCTCACCGAGGTCTCCTGGATCGTGCGTTTCGAGGATGGCCGCGAGGTCGAGCGGCGCTACTTCCCGACGCACACGACCGACGGCGCGGACGCGGACGCGCTGGTACTGACCCACTACGACGAGAAGATCGCCCCGCAACCGAAGACACCCGCCAGCGAGTGGCTGACGGTGCTGCTCGAGGACGCCCGCGACGCCGTCCTGGTCGGCGCGGTCCCGGACTTCGATGCGAAGCACCTCGAGCAGATGTGCCGCAAGCTCGAGCTCGAACCGACCTGGGACCACCACCTGCTGGATGTCGAGACCCTCGCGCTGCCGCTGATCGCCGCCGGCCCGGAGGCACCGCGCAGCCTCGCCAAGACCTGTGCGGCGCTCGGGATCCCCCACGACAAGGACCAGGCGCACGGGGCGCTGTACGACGCCCAGCAGGCGATGCGCGTGTTCGATCGGGTGTGGGAGATCCTGGGCCGACTCCGTGCCGAGGACGCCCCGCTGCCACCCGCGGTCGCCCGGGACCAGCCGGCCGCCGCGCCAGCGGCCGCGTCGGCCGACGCGCCGGGTGAGCCGCAGGCGACTCAGTCACCCGACAGCGGCACCGACACCTCGACCTCGTAGCGGGCGGGTCCATCGCGGTCCACGGCCCGGTACAGGGCCACCGCTTCGGTCCGCCATCGCACGGGTGGCTGCCCGGACACGGTCGCCCGCAGCGCCCGGACGTCGTCGTCGGTCACCGGGCGGGATCGCCGTCCGCGCGCCACGGTGAGATGGGGTCGCACAGCCCGCCGGTCCACGGGCAGACCGGACCGTTCGATGGCGAGCTGGATCCCCTCACCGAGTCGGGCCAGGGCACCGGCGGGCTCGTCGGTGACGGCGTAGAACAGCACCTGTGAGCCGAACCGGCCGGCACCGTCGATCTGCAGCTCGGCGGGACGACGCCCAGTAGCAGCCGCGGCGCGCTCGCCGGCCGTGGCGAGCTCACCCGCGACGGCCGCGGCCACCGCGTCCCGCAGCGCCGGCACGCGGTCGTCGGGCAACGGCCCGACGAACGCGAGGGTCACATGCCAGCCGGCCGGATCGGTGCGACGCAGTCCGGTCAGGTCCCCCTCGGCCCCGTGCAGGGCCGCCACCAGCGCCGAGCGCACGGGCGCGGGCACCTCGATGCCCACGAAGCGACGCGCGACGGGAGCGATCAGGTCCCCGACAGCCGGCGCCGCAGCAGATCCAGCGCCGCGGTCCCCAGCCGGGCGATCACCGCGACCCGGTCTCCCGGGATCCGGTGACCGTGGACCTCCACCTCGCCGTCGGGGTGGGCCAGGGCCCAGAAGCAGGAGCCGACGGGCAGGTCGTCGACGGTGCCGGGCCCGGCGACCCCGGTCACGGCCAGGGCCCAGTCCGCACCCGTCCGGGTGCGGGCATTGCGGGCCAGCGCCTCGGTGACCGGCCCGCTGACCGCACCGTGTTCCGCGAGGAGCTCCGTGGGCACGTCGAGCAGCGCGTGCTTGGCGTCGGCCGCATAGACCACGGCCCCGCCGAGCAGCGCGGACGACGCGCCGGGGACACGGCCGAGCCGGGCGGTGATGTCGCCGGCGGTCGCGGACTCCGCGGTGGCGACGGTCTGGCCGGCGTCGGTGAGCAGGCGCAGCACGACCTGTTCGAGCGACTCGTCGTCGACCCCCGCCACGGCACCGTCGAGCGCCGCGGCGACCTGCTCGACGATCGGTTGGGACGCGGACAGTGCCGCGGGCCGGTCGTCCGCCGACACGGTCAGGCGGACCTCGATCTCGGAGGACTTGGCGAGGAAGGCCAGGGTGACGTCGTCGCGGGCGTCGGCGATCGGTTCGACGATCTCGGCGACGTCGGACTCGCCGCGACCGACGACGTGCAGTACGCGCGTCACGGTGACGCGCTTGCCCGCGATGTTCGCCACCTCGGCGGCGACGTGCTCGGCCCACAGCTGCTTGAGCTCCCACGGCACCCCCGGCAGCGCCACGATCCGGGTCGCGTTCGGACGGCCGAGGGTGAGCGCGAACGCCGGGGCGGTGCCGGCGGGTGGGAACGGATCGGCCCCGACGGGGATGCGGGCCTGCTTGAGGTTGGCCGCGGCCATCGGCCGGTTCATGCGCGCGAACAGCGCCGCGATCTGCTCCTCGAGATCGGGGTGGGTCTCGAGTTCGACCCCCGCCGCCGCGGCGACGGCCTCCCGGGTCAGGTCGTCGACGGTCGGACCGAGCCCGCCACCGATGATGATCAGGTGGACCCGTTCGGCCAGCCAGTGCAGCGCGGCGACGAACTCGTCGAGGTCGTCACGGACGGCGAGGTGGTGGATGACCTCGACGCCGTACTCCTTGAGCCGCTGGCTGATCCAGGTGGCGTTGGTGTCGGTCAGGTCGCCGAGCAGCAGTTCGCTGCCCACCGACAGCACCGCCGCCCGCGGCGGCACGCCCGCGGGTTCGAGTGGCGGGCCGTCGGTGGCGGGTCCGAGCGTGACGGTCATCGTTCGAGCTCCTCAGTCGTCGCCCCGTTGCTCGCCCCGTCCCTCGACGGGCCGTCCGACGGACGGCCGCGTGCCCCGCGGGCGAGGCGACCGGCCCGGAAGGCGTACTCGATACCCGACCACACGGTCAGCGCGACCGCGAGGTCGAGCAGCCGTTGCGGGACGGTGCTGCCGCCGGCGGGCAGCAGGAAGGCGGCGACCGCGACGACCTGCGACAGCGTCTTGATCTTGCCCCACACGCTCGCCGGCATGACGAGCCCCAGGCGGCGCACGAGCCGCAGGCGGAGCACGGTGACGGCGACCTCACGCACGACGATCACGTTGACGGCCCACCAGGGCAGTTCACCGATGAAGGCCAGCGACGCGAGCGAGCCGATGATGAGCAGCTTGTCGGCGATCGGGTCGGCGAGCTGCCCCCAGCGCGTCACGCCGTTGTAGCGCCGGGCGACCCAGCCGTCGATGGAGTCGGTCCAGGCGGCGAACACGAAGATGCCGAACGCCCACCAGCGGCCGGTCGGGTCGTCGGCGAGCAGCAACCACAGGATGACCGGGACCAGCAGCGCCCGCAGGAAGGTCAGCAGGTTGGCGAGGTTGAACCAGTGCGGCTCGGCCCGCAGCGCGGCCAGGTCGATCGACTCCGGGGTGTCGGTCACCTCGTCGGCATCGTCGGGGTGACCATCGCCATCGGGCCCACCACCGCCGACGGGCCCACCACGGCCGTCGGGGCCGGCATCACCGCCGGGCTCAGCCACGGCCGACACCCGCACGCAACCCGTCGCCGGCGTGCTCGACGTCGACCCGGGCGATCAGGTCGACGCCGACGGCGTCCACGACCCGGGCGGTGACGACCCGACCGGCGGGCAGATCGGCCGGCGACCCGTCCGGGGCGACCAGCTCGATCTCCCCGTCGGTGTCCGGGGCCTCGCGATACGACCGCCCGACGGTGAGCAGCGCACCGCTGGTGTCGTCCTGGCCGTCGACCAGCACCTCGAGGTCGCGACCCACGAACGCCCGGGCGGACTCGTCGGCCAGCCGTTCCTGCACGTCGGCGATGCGCTGCACCCGGTCGTGGGCGACGTCACCGGGCACCTGGTCGGGCAGGTGGTCGGAGGGCGTGCCGTCCTCACGCGAGAACGGGAAGAGCCCGACCCAGTCGAGGCGGTGATCGACCAGGAACTGTTCGAGTCGGTCGACGTCCGTCTCGGTCTCCCCCGGGAACCCGAGGATGAAGTTGGAGCGGAACACCGCGTCCGGGTCGAGTTCGCGGCAGCGGTCGATGAGCTCCCCGAAGCGCTCGTGGTCCCCCGAGCGGGCCATACGCGACACGACCGGCCCGGACACGTGCTGCAACGACAGATCGAAGTAGCTCGCGACCTTGGGATGGGCGGTCATGGCCTCGAGCAGCTCACCGGTCAGTTCCGCGGGCTGCAGGTACATCAGCCGGATGCGTTCGATGGCGTCGAGTTCGCCGAGCTGTTCGAGCAGCCGGACCTGCGCGCCACGGCCACCGGGCAGGTCCTTGCCGAACGAGGTGGTGTTCTCGCTGACGAGCACAAGCTCCCGCACCCCCTGGTCACCGAGCCAGGCGGCTTCGGCGACGATCTCGTCGAGCGGTCGCGAACGGAAGCGCCCCCGGAAGGACGGAATCGCGCAGAAGGTGCAGACGCGGTCACAGCCGGAGGCGATCTTGAGGTACGACCACGGCATCCGGGGGCCGCCGACGCCGAGGTGGCGCAGCGGGAACCGCGGGCCGGTGGCCGGCATCCGGTCGAGCGCATCCTGTTCGGTGGCCGTCGCCACCTCGATGTCGTCACGGGGGCGTTCGATGACGTCGAGCCCGAGCAGCCGTTGGCGACCGGCCCCGTCGGCGACGGCGTCGGTCGGGATCCCGGCGGCCGACACCGTCGGGCCCGCGCCGGGTGCGTTCGACGTGTCCGGCGTGCCATCACCGGCGGCGACCGCGTCCGTGCTGCCGCTCGCGTCCGGCGCGATCATCAGGGGCAGGTCCCGACCGGTGGGGCGGCTGCCGGGATGGGCCGCGCCGACCCCGATGACCCGGTCCGTGACCCGGCCACCGAGGACGTCGGCCACGATGGCGGGCAGGCGGTTGTAGCCGTCGAAGCCGACGATCGCGTCGGCCTCCGGGATCGAGTCGGCGAGCTCGTCGGGGTAGCGCTGCGCCATGCATCCGACGATCAGCACCGCCCGGGCGTTGCCGTCGTCCTTGAGTTGGCACGCGGCGAGCACGGTGTCGACCGATTCCTGCTTGGCCGGCGCGATGAACGTGCAGGTGTTGACCAGCACGACATCGGCGGTCTGCGGGTCGTCGACGATGATCGCGCCGTCGCGGTGGAACAGGCCGGCGAGCTGGTCCGAGTCCACCTCGTTGCGGCCACAGCCGAGCGTGATGATGGACACCCGCTGGGCCGTGTCGCCTCCGGCACGGTCATCGACCGGATCGCTCGGAGCCGGACGATCCGACGGGGGCACGATGGTGGACACTCTCACTCCGGGCGTGGTGCGGGGTCGACGGGGGCACGGACGGTGGCGGACGATGATCGGGGCGGGGCCGACGGGGCTCCCCGGCACCGATCAGGCCTGCTCCTGGCCATCCACGGTGTAGCGGAAGGTCTCGGGTTGACCGGGCGCACCGGGTGCGCCGAGATCCTCGCCGTTGAGGTTGACGCGGACCCCACCGGGGTTGCCGAACCTGATCTCGATCTCCTGGTCCGCCTCGAAGTGGAGCGTCTCCCCGGCCTCGACCGTCTGTTCGAGGAACAGCGAGCCGTCGACGATGACGCGCATCCACGAGGCCTCCTCGAGCGCGATCAGCAGATCGACACCGTCCGGCTCGGGCTCGGGCTCGGGCTCAGGTTCGGGCTCCGGTTCGGGTTCCGTCTCCGACCCACCGTCGTCATCGGTGTCGGTCTCGGTCCCGGTGTCGTCGTCGGGATCCTCGTCCTCGTCCTCGCGCTCGGCCGGTGCCACCGGCGGACCATCGGGCTCGTTCGGGCTGGCCTGGTCGGGTGCCCGGCCGCCGTCACTGAACACACCCAACAGCGCGATGCTGGCGAGCACCACCACGGATGCCAGCACCCAGGCGATCCACGCGGGCGGGGCCGACCGGGTCCGCCGTGGGGTCTTGACGTTGCTGCCGAGCGCCAACCCGGTGTCGTCGTGGGAGATCTCGCGGCGGTAGGCGTCGAGCAGCGGTGTCGGGTCGAGCCCGAGTTCGAGCGCATAGCTCTTGAGGAAACCCTTGGCGTAGACGTCACCGCCGAAGGTGTCGAACTGTTCGTTCTCGAGCGCCTCGAGCTGGGACCCGCGCGCACGCAGCGCCGAGGCCGCGTCCTCCAGGGAGCGGCCCTGCGCCTCACGGGCGTCACGGAGCGTCGCTCCGATGCCAGTGCTCACGGCGTCCTCAGACTTGTCGACCGGCCGTGGCAACCTGACTGCGGTGCCACGGGAGCCGCACGGCGTTCCGGCCGCCAGCCATCGACGGGCAGTACGCAACCGCACGGCTGTGCGTGTGACGTCAGCGTAGGACCACGCGACAGGGCGTGCACGTCGGTGGTCGGGCCGTCGGACCGTCGGGCCGTGGTGAGAATCGGTGGTGGGACCGCCACTGCGCGCGACGCGTGCGGCCGTGTCGCGGAGTTCCCGATCGACGGGTGTCCGCAGCTACGCTGCGCGCATGAACATGACTCGAACCCTCAGCCTGCTGGTCGGAACCACGCTGCTCGCGCTCGCGATGGTCGCCGGCCCCGCTCTCGCCACCGACCTCGACGAGGCCGTCGGTGCCGACCTGCTCGCCCAGGAGGAGGAGGTCGACGAAGCGGAACCGGCACCCACCACCGATGAGGGTGGCCGTCCCGCGTTGGCGGACTCGCCCCGCAGTCGCGTCGGCCTGCTGCTGTACGGATCGCTGATCGCGATGGGCGTCTTCGGGTTCATCGGGATGCGGCGCCAGCTCAAGGGCCAGAACCCGCAGGCCACCGGCGAGTTCCGCTGGCGCTGAGAGAGCCGCGTGGCGCGAGCCTCGTGCCTCGCTGACCGTCGCGTGCCCCTCGAGAACCCTCAGAGCACGTTGCGTTCCCGGGCGTCGTCGAGCTCCTCGGGTGACCACAGCACGTCACGGGCCTTGGAGCCCTCGTTGGGCCCGACCACACCGAGCTCCTCGAGCTCGTCCATGAGCCGCCCGGCCCGCGCGAAGCCGATCCGCAACTTGCGCTGCAGCATCGAGGTGGAGCCGAGCCCGCTGGCCACGACCTGCTCGGCGGCACGCCGGAGCAGCGCCTCGTCGGAGTCGTCGTCACCAGAACGGACCGAGTCGGCCTTCTCCGCCGCCTCGCCCTCCTTGACGACCTCCTCGAACTGCGGCTCGCGTTGCGCGCGGCAGAATTCGACCGCGGTCGTGATCTCGCGTTCGGTGACCCAGCAACCCTGCAGCCGGGACGGTTTGCCCTGGCTGGCAGGCAGGAACAGCATGTCGCCCTTGCCGACGAGCTTCTCCGCACCGTTCATGTCGATGATGGTGCGCGAGTCGGTCTGCGAGGCGACGGCCAGCGCCAGACGCGACGGGATGTTGGCCTTGATCAGCCCGGTGATGACGTCGACCGACGGCCGCTGGGTGGCGATGATCATGTGGATGCCGACGGCGCGGGCCATCTGGGCGATCCGGCAGATCGCGTCCTCGACGTCGCGGGGGGCGACGAGCATGAGGTCGGCCAACTCGTCGATGACCAGCAGGATGTAGGGCAGCTTCTTCGGCTCGATGTCGAGCCCGTCGGGGCCCGGGCGCGCGGCCACCTCGCCGGCATCGAGCGCGTCGTTGTAGCTGTCGATGTTGCGGAACCCCAGTTGCGCCAGCAGCTCGTAGCGCTGCTCCATCTCCTTGACGCACCACTGCACGGCGTCCGCGGCGCGCCGGGGGTCGGTGACCACCGGCGCGAGCAGGTGCGGCGCGCCCACGTAGGCGTTGAGCTCGACCAGCTTGGGGTAGATCACGATCAGGCGGATGAGATCGGGGCGGGCGCGCATGATGATCGAGTGGATCATCCCGTTCAGGGTCACCGATTTGCCGGACCCGGTGGCACCCGACACCAGCAGGTGCGGCATCGTCGCGAGGTTGATGACCTCCGGGTTGCCGGCGATGTCCACACCCAGCGCCACGCTCAGCGGATGGTCGGTGGCCTTCGCCGCATCGGAGCGCAGGATGTCGCCGAGCGTGATCAGGTCCCGCTGCAGGTTGGGGACCTCGACACCGATGGCGGACTTGCCCGGGATGGGCGCTACGATGCTCACGTAGGGGGCGGCCAGTGCATAGGCGATGTCTTCGCCCATGTTGGCCACCTAATTGACCTGCACGCCGGGTCAGAGCTCGATCTCGAAACGGGTGACCGTCGGGCCGCGCGAGTGCCGGGCGACGGTCGCGTCGATCCCGAACTGATCGAAGGTCTCCTGCAGGGCCGCGACCTGGGCCTCGATGGTCCGGGTCGACTCCTTGCCGACGGCGCGCCCGGCGGCCAGCAGATCCAGCGAGGGCAGGCGGTAGTCGTCCCAGTCCTGGATCGGGTTGACCTTGGCGGCCTTCTTGCGCGCCTTCTCGGCGGGGACCCGTGCCCGCTCGACTGGTGGGTCGGGGACCCCGGCGGTGTCCCGCTCCGCAGGCCCGCCCGGTCCGGTGTCGGCGGTCACGACCCCGGTCGGATCCACCCCGTCGAGCTGCGGTTGGGTCGCGGCCTTCGCCGCAAGGGTGGCCCGGATCGTGGTGCCGTCTCCGTCTCCGTCGTCGGCGTGGGCCTCGTCCCCGGTGTCGCCGGGGGCGCGCTTCGCGCGACGTGACGTGGACGTCGCCACCTCGGTGGTGTCGTCGGTCGTGTCGCCATCGTCATCGGTGTCCCGGCTGAACACCCCGCGCAGTACCTCGACGACGGCGCTGAACGGCGTCCGGGTCACGACCAGCAGGCCCAGCAGGATGATGGCGGCCAGCACGGCCGTGGCCCCCCAGACCGACAGGGCCCAGGCCAACGGGGTCGCCACCAGCCACCCGACCAGACCCCCGGCGAACCACAGGGTGCGCATGCCCTCGCTGGGGTCCGGGGCACCGGCGAGCAGATGGGTGGCACCGAGCAGCCCGATGACGAGCACGACCGAACCGACCGCGATGCGACCGATCTCGGGACTCGGCCGACCGACGACGACCAGCAGCCCGAACCAGGCGACGACCACCGGCAGCGCGAAGCCGAGCAGTCCGAACAGGCCGAGTGCGACCGCTTCGAGGAAGTCGCCGACCGGGCCGGCGGCATCGGCGTAGGTCCCGAGCCCGGCGAGCACGCCGATCACCACCAGGGCCAGTCCCCCGGCGTCACGGCGGCGGTCACCGAGATGCTCACGGAACGCCCCGGTGACCCCACCGGAGCCCGACGAGTCCGACCCACCGCCGCGGGACCGGTCGGTGGCCCTGGGCCCGGTGCCCGTCGCCCCCCGGTTCGCGGTCGCCTTCGATCCCTTGGACCCGGTGCCCGTCGCCCCCGTGCGCTTCGCCCCGTCGCCCTTCGACCCGGCGCGCTTCGCCCCGTCGCCCTTCGACCCGGAGCCCTTCGACCCGGTGGCGCGCGACGCAGTGGCGGAGCCCTTCGACCCACTGGTCGAGCGCTTGGTCTGCTTGCGCGTCGGGGTGGAGGACGCCACGTGTACCTGCCCGTGCTCGAAGAGAACGAAGGGTAACCGCTGACCACACATTTGGAACTACATCGTGGTCGGGCGGGCGCGTTCGGTGACCCCGGGGCTGCGGTTGGTGTGGATGGGGTGATCGTGCGGTCTGTGCGACGACCGCCCGCCAATCTGCCCACGCCGCAATCACCGGGCGGGGGTCCGGCGAACCAGCGTCGTCCCACCCACCGACACGCAGGAGCACAACCACATGCGAAAGTCCCTGATCCTCACCGCCGCGACGGCAGCGCTGTTCGTACTGCCGACCGCCGCGTTCGCCGACAGCCACACGCAGCAGTTCCGGGCCAACGTCACCCAGGCCAACAGCTCGGGTGCCAGCGCGACCGCCGACCTGTCGCTCGACGGCAACGACCTGACCGTCTCCATCGACGGCCAGGGCTTCTTCGACGGGTTCCCGCACGCCATCCACTTCCACGGTGAGCCCGGCGGCGACAACGTCTGTGGTCCGCTCAACCCGGACGACGCCGGCTTCGCCGAGGCCGACGCCGACGGCGACGGCTTCATCAGTGTCGTCGAGGGTGTGCCCGCCTACGGCGGTGTGACCGTCTCGCTGACCACCGAGGGCGACACCAGCCCGGACAGCGCACTGGCCGTCGACCGCTTCCCGACCTCCGGCACCATCGACTACCAGCGCACCTTCGAGGTCAGCGACGAGGTCGCCGAGAACCTCTCCACGCTGCACGTCGTGATCCACGCCGCGGACCTCGACGGCTCCGGTGAGATCGGCACGCTCGACATCCCGAGCTCGCTCGACCCCGACCTGCCGCTCGAGGCCACCATCCCGGCCGCCTGTGGCCAGATCACCGCGGTCGCCGCAGGTGGCATCGACACCGGTGCCGGTGGTACCGCGACCGACTCGTCCAACACCGGGCTGCTCGCCGCCGGTGTCCTCGGACTCGGTGCGCTCGGGACCGCCACCGCGCTGCGTCGTCGTGGCAACGAGGTCGCCTGAGTCAGGACCGACCATCACACCTGACACCCATGGGCCGGCTCGAGGCTGAGCCGGCCCACCCCACCCGGAAGGAACCTCCCATGACACGCTCCCGCTCGCCGCGTGGTGCGTGGGTCATCGTGGTCGCGCTGTTCGCGGTCGCGTGTTCGGGAGGGGCCGACCGGTCAGCCGCCGGGGTCGATCAGACCCCGGCGGCGTCCGCCACGGACGCCGTCGACACGGACACTGACCACGGTCCCGACCATGACCCCACCCACCAGGACCAGCACGACGCCGACCAGCACGACGCCGACGCCCGGCACGACGACCACGACACCGACGGCGAGTCAGCACCTGCCGGCCTCGGTGGCCTCACCACCGAGCAGACGCTCGCCCGGTTCGCGGCGTTGGATCCAGCCCGGCTCGCCAGCGCGCACGACCACGGCGGCGGCCACGACCACCGGCAGCGCGAGGTCGACCATCCCAATGGCATCGATCCGGAACGGATCGTCATCCCCGCCATCGACGTCGACGCCGACGTCATCGACCTCGGCCTGAACGACGACGGGACCATGGAGGTCCCGACCGACTTCGCCCAGACCGGCTGGTTCAAGCCGGGCGTCCCACCCGGCCGCGTCGGCCCGGCCGTCATCGCCGGCCACGTCGACTCCCGCAGCGGTCCGGCGGTGTTCTTCCGACTGACCGAACTCGAGGTCGGCGATGAGATCCACGTCCTCGACGACGCGGGCGAGCAGGTCACCTTCGTCGTCCGGGAGATGGAACAGCACGCCAAGAACGCGTTCCCGACCGACAAGGTCTACAGCGGCACGGACGGTCCGGAACTGCGCCTGGTCACCTGCGGCGGCGTGTTCGACCAGGGCGAGCGCAGCTACCGCGACAACATCATCGTCTACGCCGAGCGCGTCGACGCCTGACCGACCCCCGGACCCGTGACGGCCGGTGCGTTCCAAGGGGACCGCACCGGCCGTCATGGTCCACGACCGACAGGAACCCGACATGCGTGCGCTGCTCACCGGCGTGGCCCTGGCCGCGCTCGTCCTCACCGGTTGCTCACCGAACGGGCCGGACGAGAACGGCCAGGCCACCGAGGCGGACGTGTCCGACGACGCGGCCGACGAGAGGTCCGGGCCCGCCACACCCGACACCGATCCCGCCACCCCGGGGGACACCGATGACGACGGCACCACCGATGATGCGAGCGCCGACGCGGACGCCGATGCCGGTGGCGACGCCGGCGACACGGGTCGTGCCGAGCCCGACACGGTCGAGGAGGTCCAGGTCTCGATCGACGACTTCTTCTTCGACGCGGACGCCGTCACGATCGGTGTCGGCGACACCGTGACCTGGACCCACGACGGGCGGATCACCCACAACGTCACGGCCCGGGACGGATCCTGCGTCTCCGACAACCTCGGTGCGGGCGAGACCTTCACCCACACCTTCACCGACGCCGGCGAGTTCACCTACGTCTGCACCCTGCACGGTCAGATGGTCGCGACCGTCACGGTCGGCTGACCCCTGCACGGGCGCGCCGCCCGGTCGGTCGGGCGGCCCGGATCCGCTGCACGTCTCCGACGGGCGGCATCGTCAGCCGACGACGATCTCCGCGGACATGCCCTGGTGGATCGTGCACCGGTACGCGAAGGTGCCCTCGTCCTCGAAGGTGAACGCGAACTCGTCACCGGAGGACAGCCCACCCGACTCGAACTCGTCGGCCGTCACGTTGTGCGGGTTCGAGCCGTCGTGGGTCCAGGTCACGGTGTCGCCGACATCGACAGCCAACGACGGCGGATCGAAGGAGTTGTCCAGGATCACGACGGCCGTCGGGGCGTCACCGGCATCCACGGCGACGTCCTCGTCGGGGTCGGCCTCCGGGTCGAGGGGTTCGAGGTCGTTCGCGTCGTCCTCGAGTTCCTCGAACTCGGCCTCGAGCTCCTCCACGTCCTCACCGTTGCAGCCGGCGAGCAGCACCGCCGTCGCCAGTGCCAGCATCAGTGGGCTGGTACGTCGTCCACGCATGGTCGTCCCTGTCGTGTCGCCGATCGACCGGGTGTGGTCGTTGCGGCCCGGAACCGACTTTCGGTACGGACGCGCCGCCGGGATGGCCGACGCGCCGCCGACCGCCGTCCGGGATCAGACGTCCTGCACGACCGGGAGGATGAAGGGCCGGCGGCCGGTCTCCTGCTTCCAGAATCGACCCAGCGCCTGCACGACGTGGCGCTGGACCGCCTGAGTGTCCTCGAACTTGGCCGCGTTCAACCCGTCGAGTTCCGCGTCGACGGCCTTGCGTGCTGCCTCGAGGATGTCGTCGGCCTGTTCGTGGAACACCACGCCCTTCTGCATGATGACGGTGTCACCGGCCACCTGGCGGGCATGGGTGTCGATGGTGACCACGGCGATGCAGATGCCGTCCTCACCGATGCGCTTGCGGTCGCGCAACAGCGCCGGGCCGACGTCGTCGAGCAGTCCGTCGATGTAGACGTGGCTGGTCGGCACACCCTCGCCACGGGTGACCTGGCCGTCCTCGAGCAGGATCGAGTTGCCGTCCTCGCAGATGAAGACCTTCTCCGGCAGGCAGCCGGTGTCCAGCGCGATCTCCGCGTGCGCCCGCAGGTGGCGGTGCTCGCCGTGGACCGGCACGAAGTTCTCCGGTTCGACGATGTTGTGGAACAGCACCAGGTCCTCACGACTGGCGTGCCCCGAGACGTGGACGTGGGCGACGCCCTTGTGGATCACCGTGCAACCTCGACGTGAGAGGTTGTTGATGGAGCGGAACACGGCCTGTTCGTTGCCCGGGATCAGACTGGAGGCGAGGATGATGAGGTCGCCCTCACCGACGTCCAGGCTGCGGTGTTCGCCGGCGCCCATCAGCGACAGCGCGCTGAACGGCTCGCCCTGCGAGCCGGTGGAGACCACGATCAGCTCCGAGCGGTCGAACCGCTCGACGTCCTTGGGCTCGACGGCCTTGGACGCATCGAAGTCGAGGTAGCCGAGCTCACCCGCGATGGCCATGTTGCGCACCATCGACCGGCCGACGAACACCGGCCGACGGCCCGCCTCCATGGCCGCGTCGAGCACCTGCTGGATGCGGTGCACGTGGGAGGCGAACGACGCGACGACGACCAGGCCCTCGGCGTCGCGGATGTACTTGTGCAGCGTGTCGCCGATGGTGCGTTCGGGTTCGACGTGACCGGGCGACTCGGCTCCGGTCGAGTCGGCGAGCAGCAGGTCGACGCCCTCGTCACCGAGCCGCGCGAAGTGCGCGAGGTCGGTCGGACGTCCGTCCAACGGGCTCTGGTCGAGCTTGAAGTCGCCGGTGTGCATGATCATCCCGTGCGGCGTGCGGAACGCATAGGCGACACCGTCGGGGATGGAGTGGCTGACCTGGATGGCCTCGGCGTTGAACGGGCCCTGATCGATCAGGTCACCCGGTTCGATCGTCCGCAGGTCCGGCCGGGGGATGTCGGGCCACTCCTCGAGCACGGCCTCGACGAACGCGAGCGTGAGCTGCGTGCCGTAGACCGGCAGGTCGTCGATCTCCAGGTCGCGGAGCAGATACGGCAGCGCACCGATGTGGTCGAGGTGGCCGTGGGTGAGGAAGACCGCCTCGACGTCGTCGGCCCGGTTGGCCAGCCACCCCCAGTCGGCCAGGATCATGTCGACCCCGAGGTGCTCGGCGTCCGGGAACAGCACCCCGACGTCGACGATCGCGATGCGCTCGTCGATCTTGATGGTGGCCATGTTGCGGCCGATTTCGCCGAGGCCGCCCAGGAAGGCGACCTCGACCGGTGGTGTGTTCGTCATCGTGCGGCCTCGAGTGTCTCGAGCGTGGACAGAGCGGTCGCGACCGCTTCGTTCGACGCGTCGGCGAGTGGAAGTCGGACCGGCCCGGCGGGCAGGCCCCTGGCGTGCAGAAGGGCTTTGAGTGGTGCCGGCGAGGGCTCGGCGAACAGTGCCCGGTGCAGCGGCAGGCAGCGCAGGTGCAGCTCGCGCGCACGGGCCGGGTCGGTCGGGAAGGCGGCCAGCATCGCGGCGAGTTCCGGGCCGGCGAGATGCGCGCTCACGGAGATGGCCCCCACGGCCCCGAGCGCGAGCAGTGGCAGGTTGACCTCGTCGCCCCCGGACCAGACGGCGAAGTCGTCGTGACCGGCATGGGCGAGGGCGACGGCCACGTCGGCGGCCTTGCCGAGGTCACCCGTGGCGTCCTTGACCCCGACGACGTGCTCGATGGCCGCCAGCTGCGGGTAGGTCGCCACCTCGATGGCCCGGCCGGTGCGGCCCGGGATGTCGTAGAGGACGATGGGCAGCTCGACGGCGTCGGACACGGCCTGCACGTGCGCGAGGATGCCGCGCTGGTCGGGCCGGTTGTAGTAGGGCGTGACCACCAGGGCGGCGTCGACGCCGGCCTCGGCTGCGCGGGTGGTGGTGGCGATGGTGCCGCGCGTGTCGTTGGACCCGGTGCCCATCATCACGCCGGCGCGCGCGCCGACGGCCTCCTGCACGGCGGCCAGCAACTGCCAGCGTTCCTCGTCGCGCAGGGTCGGTGACTCGCCGGTGGTGCCGTTGACCAGCACGGTCTCGGTTCCGGTCGTGACGAGGTGGTCGGCCAGTCGCTGGGCACCGTCGAGGTCGAGGCCGCCGGCGTCGTCGAACGGTGAGATCATGGCCGTGACGAGTCGACCGAGTCCGGCGGGAGGCGTGGGCTGTCCATCCGCGGCACCGGGGCTCACATCGATACTCATGATGGCGTGCGGACTCCTGGTCGACGGTCGATCGGCGACGCCCCACTGCAGGTGGGCTCGGTGGGAGCACGTCACATGGGGCCAGCTCGACCACTCGGCCGGGGACTCGGGCCGGACGGCATGGGCCACGGTGAGAGGACGCCTGCGTCGCAGCTCTATCCTAGGGCAGACACCGGCACACCCGCCGACCACACGCAGGAGATCTCTGGTGATCTGGCACATCGTCCGTTTCGACATGCGTGGCCTCGACGAGGACACCCGCGCCTCCCTGGACGCCGACCTCGCGGCGTTGGACCGGCTCGACTGCGTGGCGCAGCTGCACGTCGGACCGGATCTGACCGAACCCCACGTCACCGGCCTGGTGTCCGCGTTCGTCGACGAGGAGGCGCTCGAGACCTACCGCGTGCACCCTGACCACGTCCCGGTGGTCGAACGGGTCCGCAGCCTCGACATTCCGGTCGTCCGCCTCGACATCGCCGACGGGGCCACCGTCTCCGGCGCGTGATCGACACGATCATGGGGACGCCGGGGGGCCTGACGCCCCTCGAGCTGCTGCCGACGCTCGCCCACGCCGGCCCGGGGTCCACCTGGCAGGCGATGACGGTGGTCGCCGGCATCGTGCTCGCCGGCTACCTCGTCGCCGCGGGGCTGGGCCGGGTCACGGTCGACTCCCCGGACGACCTGGTCGTCCCCCTGGCCGCGGCGGCGATCGCCTCCAGTCTGGGCGCATTGGCCCACGCGGTGATCTCGGACGCGGTCGGGTGGGGTCTGCCGCTCGCGGTCGTCAGCGCACTCGGCCTGACGCTCGCCGCGACGACCCCGTTGGACGTGCGCTTCCCCGCACCATTGCCCATGGCCACCGTGGCGCTGGCCCTGGTGTCGGGCGTGGTGCTCTACGCCCCGTTGACGATCGCGCTGCACCCGCCGGCGGATCTCGTCCCGCTGAGTGACGACGCGGCCGTGATCGTGACGGCACCGGGCGACGGCTCGACGGTCGACGCGGGCGAGGTGCCGGTCGAGGTACGGGTCACGGGGGGGAGCATCGGTCCGGGCGATCTGCTGGCCGACGAACTGCCGACCGACCCGGAGCAGGCCGCCGCGCTGGCCGTCGTCGTGGAGCGCACCGACGTCGAACCGCCCGACCGTCAGGTCGTCGACGTCGACTACGACCGGACGTGCACCCTGGCCGACCCCTGCGACGAGGTCGGCTTCGCCCTGCAGCTCGATGCGGGCACCTACGAGGTCACGGTCGATCTCGCCCGTGGTGACGGTGTGCTGCTGTCGCCCATCGTCCGCGACCGGATCACGATCCGGGTGCGCTGAGCGCCGACGCCCCCCGGGCGGGGCTTCGGCGGCGACGGCCACGGGTCGGCGACGATCACCGGGGTCAGCGACGCCCGCCGCGCACCGCCCCGTAGGCGAACGCACCGGCCATGGCGAACGCCACCGCCTGAGCGGCGACGGTCGCGGGGACGAGCGGCAGCTCCGGCAGCCACCCGGGGGCATCGGCCGGCACCGCCGGCAGCGCGGCCAGCAGCACGACCAGGCCGGCGAGCGCCGGGACCAGACGGTCGCGACCACCCGCGACGACGCCGATCGCGACGACCAGACCGACGGCGAGGTAGCACGCGACCGGCCACCACACGCTGGTGTCACCCGTGTCCACGGACGCCGCCAGGATGCGGGCGAGGTCCAACAGCAACAGTGCCCCGACCCCGACCCCGACGCCGAACAGCACCGAGCGCACGCGCTCGTTCACGACCGCGCCGACGTGTCGGACGCGGCCGGACCGGACGCTGCATCGTCGCCGGCCCGCGCCTCGCGCCGACGTTCGGCGGCCCGTTCGGATTCGAGCCGCTCGAGATCACCCTCGCCGTGATCGACGTGGCGCATCGCGTCCGCCACCATCGTGTGCCCGGCGACCTCCGCGATCAGGCGGTGCATCTCCTGCACGACCCGGCGGTACTGGGGATGGCCCTGCGGTCCGGAGCGCAGCTCCAGCATCTGCATCGCGGCGCGGGCGTTGAGCTGCATCACGTAGCGGACCCGGTAGGCGAAACACACGGCGTACTGCGCCTCGGCGGGGTGGTCGACCGCCAGCAGCCGGTAGAGCGCATCGGACCGTTCGAGCGCCTCGTGCCACTGGTCGTCGACCCCCGCCTCGATGAGTTCCGGCGGGGTCTCGTAGCCGTGGGCGGTGGTGAGGTCCTGCCACTCGATGGTGAGCATGCGGTGGCGCTGCAGATCGCGGAAGCCGCCGTAGTCACCCAGCACGTCGAACCGGTACCAGACCCGCTCGAAGCCGCGCCCCGGCTTGTGCCGACGGTTGACCCGCTCCCCCACGTACGCGGCCAGGACCTCGGCCCGGCGCTGCGGCTCCCACCGGCGCACCTCGGCATCGAGCTGCCGTTCGCTGATGGTCACGTGCGGATAGAGCGCGGCCGTGACCAGCGCCACCTCGGCGTCGAACGGGTCGCGCGGTGCCCAGTCGGACAACTGGACCAGATCGGCCGCACAGGTCTGCTCCGGGGTCACGAACTCCCGCGCCAGCGCCCGTGTCTCGGCCCGGGTCGAGGCGAGGTAGTCCGACCACACGCCCCCGCGATCGGGCAGGTCCACCCGGGTCAGGAACGACGGGATCACCCGGCGCAACTCGGGCAACAGCCGGTCGCCGAGTTGCCGCGCCTCGGCGAGCTCGTCGCCCCGCAGACGCAGCAACATGGACTCGTAGGACTGCCCGGAGGCGAACATGCCGACATTGGAGGTCGTCGCCGCGGGCAGCAGGCCACGGAGGAGATCGAGCGCCTTGGCCTTGGTGGCATTGCGGTAGACGAAGTCGGAGGTCACCTCGTCCTGGGGCCAACGGGTGCGCACCCAGTCGAGCATCCGCGGCACCAGCGCCGCGTAGATGTCGAAGATGGCGTCCATCTCGCGCTCGTAGGTGGCGGCGTGCGGACCGGCCATGATCGCCGCATCGCGGTGGTAGCGGTAGCGACCGTCGGGCTTGGTGTCGTAGGGGATGTAGCGCGTGGACTGTTCGAGGTAGGCCGCCAGCCGGCCCCACTCGATGCGCTTGGTGAGCAGGTTCGACACGTC
>CAYTLZ010000035.1:0-14885 GCA_964438785.1 uncultured Actinomycetota bacterium
ACGCGTCGGTGACGGGGCTCGTGCCGGGGCCGGAGCGACGTGGGGAAAGGCTCGCCCTCAGGTAGAGGTGTAGACTTATGTCAACCTCTGGTGGACGGTAGCCCCCGCGCGCCACATGTCAAAGCACCCGCCACCGTCCGGTCGATCTTCCCGCCCGACCCGGGTCGGTCGCGCGCTCAGCGGCCGCGGACGACCGGTGCGGTCGGTGCGCGGACGTCGATGACCGCCACCATGTCGCTGTCGCCGATGTCCTCGAGGATCGCGCCGAGCGCCCGCACCTTCTCGTCGAGCCGCTCGGCCCGTCCGATGCGGACCTCGATCCCCCGATCGAGCACCAGGGAGACCTCGTCCCCACCGTCGGCCACGACCTGCGCCGTGGCCGTCCGCAGCGGTCCGGACAGCCCGATCCACACGGCGTGCGCGTTGCCGAGCGCCGGGTCGTCGGCGACCGTCGCCCCCGGTGCCGGCGGGGTGTGCGGCAGCGCGATGGTCATGACCTCGATGTCGTCGTCGGCACCGTCGAGCATGACCACGCCGTCGCGGTCGACGAGTCGCTCCTCCCCGCCCCCGCTGACCCGCAACAGTGGTGTCCGCTCGACGACGGCGAGCTCCACGGTGAGCGGATCGAGCCGGCGGGCGGTCGCGGTGCGCACCAGCGGCAGGTCCCCGACCCGGTCGGCCGCCCCGTCGAGGTCGAGACGCAACGTGGAGGTCCCGAGCGTCAGACCGGCGGCGTCGCGCACGTCGTCGGCGGCCAGCCGGTCCGTTCCGGTGACCGTCACCTCCTCGAGTCCCACCAGGGCGCTGCGCTCGACCAGGACCAGGACCACGGCGACGAGCACGGCCAGCACCACGGCGATGGTCCGCTTCAGCCGGCGTCGACGCGACGCGTCGCGAACCCCGGCCCGGCGGGCGGCGATGCGGTCGTCGATCACCACGACGGTGCCGGTGGGAAGGCCCCGATCCGACTGACCTCGGGATGCAGGGTGATGCCCGTGGTTGCGCCGATCCGCGTGACCACGAGGTCGATGAGATGCGCCACATCGGTGGCGGTCGCGCCCGGCCGGGTCACGATGAAGTTGGCGTGTCGGGTGGACACCGACGCGCCGCCGACGGTCAGCCCCTTCAACCCGGCGCGGTCGATGAGGGCACCGGCGGACGCACCGGGCGGGTTGGTGAACACCGAGCCGCAGTTCGGTTCGCTCAACGGCTGATTGGTCCGCCGCCAGTCACGGATGTGTGCCATCTCGTCACGGACGACCCGGGTCTCGCCGCTCGGCAGCCGCAGCGTCGCACCGACCACGACCGCATCGTCGGGCAGCTGGCTCGACCGGTAGCTCAACCCCAGTGTCGCGGCCGGCCACGTCTCCCGGCCCCCGTCACGCAGACGCACGAGTTCGCACTCGACGAGGTGGTCGGCCATGTCACCGCCGTGGGCCCCGGCGTTCATCCGGACCGCGCCGCCGAGCGTCCCCGGGACCCCGACGGCCCAGGCGAACCCGGTCAGCCCAGCGTCGGCGGCCCGCACGGCGAGCGTCGGCAGCGGTTCCGCGCCACCGGCGCGCAGCGTCCCGTACCCGTCGGTGACGTCGAGCTCCACCCCGCGCAGCGACCGGCCCAACTGGATCGCGACCCCCGGCCAGCCGGCGTCGGCCACCAGCAGGTTCGACCCCCGACCGACCACGACCCAGGGCACGTCGAAGGTGACGCAGGCCCGACCGACGGCGGCCAGGTCGTCGTCGCCCTCGGCGACGACGAGCACCCGGGCCGCTCCCCCGACCCGCAGCGTGCTCAGGCCCGCGAGCGACGCCCCGGCGCGGACCTCGCCGCGGCAGCTCGCCGTGAGCGCGGTCACCAGCGGATCGCTCACGTGCCGGCCTGCAACGCCTGCAGGAGACTCGGGCCGACCTGGGTGACGTCGCCCGCACCGGTCGTGAGCACGAGGTCGCCCTCGGCGACCAGATCCTGCAGCGTGTGCACCACGTCGCCGAGGTGGGGTTCGTAGCGCACGTTCGCGCCCGCCGCGCGGGCGGCGTCGGCGACCAGGGCCCCGGTGACGCCCGGAACGGGTGCCTCGGCGGAGCCGTAGACATCGGTCACCACGACCAGATCCGCGACGGCGGCGGCCCGGCCGAGCTCCGCACCGAAGATCTGGGTGCGCGAGTAGCGGTGCGGTTGGACCACCAGCACGATCCGACCGGGGTGGATGCTGCGCGCGGCTGCCAACGTGGCCCGCAGTTCGGTGGGGTGGTGGGCGTAGTCGTCGATGACGCGCACGCCCCGGGCGACCCCGAGGCGCTGGAACCGACGCGCCGCCCCGCTGAACGCCGCGAGTCCGCCGGCCGCGGTCGCCAGGTCCAGGCCCAGCAGATGGCAGATCGCGAGCGCACCGGTCGCGTTGAGCACGTTGTGCCAGCCCGGGACACCGAGCCGGAACGAGGCGACGTCCTCGCCGGCGATCCGGACGCGATGGGTGCCGTCGTCGTCGGTGAGCACCCGCACATCGGCCCGTGGGTCGGTGCCGTAGGTCACGACGGGGCCGTCGACGATGTCCACCAGGCCGGCCGTGCCGGGGTCGTCGAGACACAGCACCACCGGCGCGCCGAGTGCGCGTTTCTCCAGGAACCCGAGGAAGGCCTGGCGGACGGCTTCACCGTCCTCGAATTCGTCGGGGTGGTCGTGTTCGAGATTGGTGACGAGCGCGATGTCGGGGCGGTAGACCAGGAACGACCGGTCGGATTCGTCGGCCTCGGCGACGAAGACGCGGTCGCTGCCGGCGTGGGCGTTGGTCCCCGACTCGTTGAGCGACCCACCGATGGCGAAACTCGGGTCACCGCCGGCGGCCTGCATCGCCACGACGGCCATCGAGGTGGTGGTGGTCTTGCCGTGGGTGCCGGCGACGAGGATCGCGCGCTCGTCGGCCATCAACTGGGCGAGCATCTCGGCACGGCGCCACACCGGGACGCCACGCTCGTGCGCGGCGACGACCTCCGGATTGTCCATCGGCACGGCCGTCGAGATGACGACGAGGTCGGCGGTGCCGAGGTTGGCCGCATCGTGGCCGACCTCGATGCGCCCGCCGAGCACCCGCAACTCGTCCAGCGCGGAGCCCTCACGCAGGTCCGAGCCGGACACCGTGATCCCCCGCTGCAGCAGAATGCGGGCGATGCCGGACATGCCCGCACCGCCGACGCCGACGAGGTGGACCTGACTGGAGTCGGTGAGCCGTCCGATCACGGTGCCTCCCGGGCGTCGTGGTGGTCGTGGTCGTGGGCGGGGTCGGGATCGGGTCGATCGGGGTCATCACGGTCGTCGCCCGCATCGTGCCCCGCGGCGTGGCCGCCCCCGCCGATCCGGTCGAGGAGGAGTCGGGCCACGTTGGTCGCGGCGTCACGACGTCCGAAGGCGCGCGACGAGCGTGCCATGCGCGCCTGGGCGTCGGGGTCGTCGAGCAGCGGGGCGACCGCGGCGACCAGGGCGTCGGCGTCGAGTTCGTCGTCGGGGACGACGACCGCGCCCCCGGTCCGCTCCAGGGCGCGGGCGTTCTCCATCTGGTGGTCGGCCGTGGCGTGCGGGTAGGGCACGAGCACGGCCGGGACACCCAGCGCCGTCAACTCCGCGATCGAGGTCGCGCCGGCCCGACAGACCACGATGTCGGCGGCGGCATAGGCCATGGCCATGTCGGCGATGAAGTCGACGAGTTTGGTGCGGGGACCGTCGGGATGCGCCGAGCGTGCCTCCTGCCAGCCGCTCGCCGCGGTGGCGTACCCACCCGTCCCCGCAGCGTGCAGGACCTGGATGTCACGACCGGCCCAGCGGCCGTGGGCGGCGACGACGGCGGCATTGAGGCTGCGTGCACCCTGGCTGCCACCGAACACCAGCATCGTGGGGCGATCGGGGTC
The DNA here is from genome assembly GCA_964438785.1 of uncultured Actinomycetota bacterium. Lineage (GTDB taxonomy): Bacteria > Actinomycetota > Nitriliruptoria > Nitriliruptorales > Nitriliruptoraceae > PWLR01. The sequence goes on from CAYTLZ010000035.1 coordinate 3,903, forward strand.
GAGCCCGAATGCCGTACGGGCCGCGGCACGCTGCGCGTCGCGGTCGATCCCGAGCACGTCGATCCGGACCGGGTTGCCGGTGACCACGCAGCGCTCGGGACGGGGGAAGCGCGGTGCCGAACCCGGGAAGCTCAGAGCCACGGCGTCCGCCCAGCGAGCGGCGACCCGGTTGGTCAGGCCCGGCACGGAGTTCTGCTCGTGGATGACCAGGGGAACGCCCGCCCGGTGTGCGGCCCGGTCGAGCGGGAACGAGACGTAGCCGCCGAAGGTCACCACACCGACGGCACCCGTCCGTTCGAGCAGCTCGCGACACTGGCGCACACCGGCGCGCAGCGCCCCGGGCACCTTCAACAGCCGGGGCGACGGCCGGCGTGGGATCGACACGGCGTCGATGTGGTGCAGCTCGAAGCCGGCCTCCGGCACCAGCCGGGCCTCGAGCCGGTCGGCGACCCCGACGAACACGGGCTCGACGTCACCGGCCAGCGCACGCAGCTCGTGCGCCACGGCGATGGCCGGGAAGACGTGACCGGCGGTCCCCCCGCCGGCCACGAGCACGGTGCGGGTCACGTCAGGCTCCTCCCCCGCACGGTGCGGGTGGTCGACAGTCGTGACGGTTCGGGCTCGCGCCGGGCGATCGCGACGAGGATGCCGAGCGCCAACAGCGTCGACACGAGCGAGGAGCCGCCCACCGACACCAGGGGCAGGGTCACGCCGGTGATCGGCAGCAGGCCGATGACGGTGCCGATGTTGACCAGGGCCTGGCCGACCAGCCAGGCGGTCACGGCCAGCGCCACGGTGCGACCGAAGCCGTCGACCGCCCCGTAGGCGGTCTTCAGACCGAGGAACAACAGGGCCCCGAACAGCAGCACGACGGCGACCGCCCCCACCAGCCCGAGCTCCTCGCCGATGATCGCGAAGATGAAGTCGGTCTCCGGGTTGGGGATGAAGTTCCACTTGCCCCGCGACGATCCGAGGCCGACGCCGAACAGGCCACCGGAGCCCAGCGCGTAGCGCGACTGCAGCAGCTGGAAGCCCTCGTCGAGCGGGAAGCGCTCCGGCCACAGCCAGCCCCGGATGCGGGCGACCCGGTAGGGGGCGACCGCCGCGAGCACGGCCACCGCCGCTCCGGCCGCGACCACGGTGGTGGCGACGTAGCGTCCGGGGAGTCCCTCGACCCACAGCACCGCGCCGACGATGAGCCCCAACAGGATCGTCGTACCGAGGTCGGGCTGCATCATCACCAGCAGGGCCAGCAGGACGAGCAGCGGCAGCGCGGGCACGAGCAGGTGGTCGGTCCGGTGCAGCGAGCCGTCACGGGGCCGCTTGCGCTCGAACACGTCCGCGAGCCACAGCAGTGTGGCCAGCTTCGCCAGCTCGGAGGGCTGGACGACCAGCGGCGGCACCCCGATCCAGCGGGTCGAGCCGAACCGTTCGACCCCGACCCCGGGCACCAGCACCAGCACCAGCCCGATCACCGACCCCACGAGCAGGACCCACGACAGCGACCGCCAGATGCGATGGTCGAGATTGGCGGCGACGACGAACGCGACCACGCCGATCACGGCCCACTGGGCCTGCCGACGGAAGGTCGCGAACGGGTCACCGGCGACCGCCCCGTCGACGAACGAGGCCGAGAAACTCATCACCAGCCCGACCAGCAGCAGCAGCAGGGTGACCACGGTCAGGGCGGTCGCATCGGGTCGCCACGGGCCGGGTCGCCACCGGGCCCGGATCCGGGCGACGGGGCCCCGGCGCGTGGTCGGTGGGGTCGACCGGTCGGCCGTGGACGCGGCTGCACGGCCGATCGGGGTCGGTCGTGTCCGGCGATCACGGGTCATAGGACGGCCTCCACACGACTCAGCCACTCGGCGTAGAAGACCCCGAGTCCGACGACGATCCCGATGCCGGCGAGGATCCAGAACCGCACGATGATGGTCGTCTCCTGCCACCCGAGCAGCTCGAAGTGGTGGTGGATCGGGGCCATGCGGAACAGCCGGTTGCCGGAGATCCGGAAGACTGCGACCTGCAGGATCACCGACACCGTCTCCACGACGAACAGGCCGCCCATCAGCACGAGCAGGACCTGGGTGTTGGTCGCCACGGCCGCCGCCGCGAGCAGTCCACCGAGCGCGAGCGAGCCGGTGTCGCCCATGAAGATCTTGGCGGGGGGCGCGTTGTGCCACAGGAAGCCGGCACAGGCGGCGGTCACGGCCGCCATGACGATGGCGACGTCGAGCGCACCGGACACCCCCAGCGGGTAGTCCGCGGGATTCCGGAACTGCCAGAACGCGATGAGGCTGTAGGCCCCGAAGACCAACGCGCCCGATCCGGCCGCCAGCCCGTCGAGACCGTCGGTGAGGTTGACCGCGTTGGACGCACCGGTGAGCAGCAGGAAGATCCAGATGAAGAAGACGACCGGACCGACGTCGATGGCGATGTCGCCGACCACGGAGATGTTGCGCGGGAGGCCGGCGAACTCGGGTCCCACGAACGCGAAGATCGCGGCGATCGCCGCCTGACCGGTGAACTTCGCGGTCTTGTTCAGCCCGAGACTGCGGCGCCGCTGCAGCTTGATGAAGTCGTCCGCGAACCCGACCACGGCCATGCCGACGAACGTGCCGAGCACCATCAGCCCCGGCCCGGTCACCTCGGCCGAGCCCAGGTGGGCGACGCCGTAGGCGATGACCGCCGCCAGCACGATCGCGGTGCCGCCCATCGTGGGGGTCCCGGCCTTGGACTGGTGACTCGAGGGCCCTTCCTCGCGGATCGGCTGGCCGAAGCCACGTTCCCGGAAGTAAACGATCACCAGCGGGGTCCCCGCGAGCGAGACGAGCAGTGCCACGGCACCGGCGAGCAGGATCGCGATCAACGGTCGACCTCCACGGCTCCGGTGAGCCGGGCCCGCAGCTGCGGCACCAGGGCCTCGAGCCCCGCGACCCGGGAGGCCTTCACCAGCACGACGTCACCGGGGCGCACCAGCTCGGCGAGCACCGCACCGGCCGCCGGGGTGTCCGCCACCTCGATGCGGTCGATCGTGGCGTCCGCGCCGGGAGCACCGGCACCCGTGGCGATGGCGTCGGCGACCGCACCGACGGTGACGAGCACGTCGACGCCGAGCGCCGCGGCGTGCGCGCCGATGCGCTCGTGCTCGTCGTGCGCGTCCGGACCGATCTCGGCCATCTCGCCCAGCACCGCGATGGTCCGGCCGTCGCGTTCCACCGCCACCAGCGTCTCGAGCGCGGCACGCACCGAGGTCGGATTGGCGTTGTAGGCGTCGTCGAGCACCACGATGCCGGCGAACTCCTCGACCGCTCCCCGCCACGGGCTGACCGTGGCGGCCGCGATGCCGGCCGCGGCCGCGTCCAGCGGCACGCCGAGTCGACCGGCGACCGCCAACGCGAACAGACCGTTGAGCAACTGGTGGCGACCCGCGAGCGGCACCGTGAGCTCCGTGGTGCCCCACGGGGTGACGGCGGTGGCGCGCGGTCGGGCCCGTCGGTCGAGCCGGACGTCCCGGGCGAAGACGTCGACGGCCAGTCCGTTGGCGGCCGCCGCCCCGGCGTCGAGGGCGACACCGAGCGCATCCGGTGCCCGCGCCGCCATCGCGGCGACCCGTGGGTCGGCGGCGTGCAGCACGGCCAACCCGCCGGTGGTGAGCGCGTCGACGAGCTCGCCCTTGGCGCGCGCGATGGCGTCGATCGAACCGAAGATCTCCAGGTGCACCCCGGCCACGGCGGTGACGACCGCGATGTCGGGAGCGACGAGCGGGGCGAGCCGGGCGATGTCCCCGACGTGACGGGCACCGATCTCGGCGACGAGTGCGCGGTGGTGGGCCTCGAGCCCGAGCAGGGTCAGCGGGACACCGAGGTCGTTGTTGAACGAGCCCGCCGCCGCGTGCACCGACCGGTCGGCGCGCAACGCGGCCGCAGTGAGATCCTTGACGGTCGTCTTGCCGACGGAACCGGTGATGGCCACCGCATCGAGGTCGAGCCCACGCCGGACGTCGGCGGCGATCGCGCTCAAGGCCGCCCAGGTGTCGTCGACCTGCAGCACCGGCACGTCGAGCCCCGGCAGCGGCCGGTGCGCGAGCACGGCACCGGCACCGGCGCGCACGGCGGCCGCAGCGAAATCATGGCCGTCGGCGGACACGCCGGGCAGCGCGACGAACAGCGCACCGTCGTCGAGGGCGCGGGAGTCGGTCGCCACGGCGGTGACCGCCCGGGGTGCCCGGCCGTCCGCGGCGGGATGCAGCCGGCCACCGGTGACCGCGGCGAGCTGGTCGAGGGTCCGTTCGATCATGGCCGGCCCCCGTCGTGGCCACGGAGCAACGCCTCGACGACGGCGACGTCGTCGAAGGGCACCGTGCGCTCGGCGAAGGTCTGGGTCTTCTCGTGCCCCTTGCCGGCGACGACCACGACGTCACCCGCCCGGGCCGCGTCGAGCGCCAGCGCGATGGCCGTCCGGCGATCCGGTTCGTGGACCACCGTGGCCGGCGCGCCGGCGTCGATGGCCGCGCGGGCCCCGACGTCCATCGCGGCGATGATGGTCGCCGGATCCTCCGAGCGGGGATTGTCGGCGGTGAACACGGCGAGATCGGCGGCGGCCGCGGCCGCCCCCATGGGCCCACGCTTGGTCGTGTCACGATCGCCGCCACAGCCGAGCACGATGATCAGCCGTGCGTCCTCGTCGCCGGCGGCGCGCAGGGTCTCGAGCACGGTGGTCACGGCGTCGGGCGTGTGGGCGTAGTCCACGAACACGCTGAACGGCTGCCCGCGATCGACGCGCTGCAGGCGGCCCGGCGCGCCGGGACAGGCGGCGACCCCCGCGATGGCCGCGTCGAGTGGCACCCCGGCGGTCACGGCGGCGACGATGGCGGTGGCGGCGTTGTCGAGGTTGAACCGTCCCGGCGCGGCGGTCCGGATGGCCACCGGTTCGGCGGCGATCCCGTGGAGGTGGCAGGTGCCACCCGCGATGGTGGTCCGCAGGTCGGTCATGCGCACGTCGGCGTCGGCGCTCGCGCCGACGGTCACCACCGGTACCTCGACGTGGTCGAGCAGGCGGTGCGCCCACGGTCCGTCGAGGTGGACCACGGCCCGCTCCGCGAGCTCGGAGCGGAACAGTCGGGCCTTGGCCGCGAGGTAGTCGTCCATCGTCGGATGGAAGTCGAGATGGTCCTGCGAGAGGTTGGTGTAGACCGCGACCCGGAAGCGGGCACCGTCGACGCGGCGCAGATGCAGCCCGTGCGACGACACCTCCATCGCGACGGCGTCCACCCCGCGGGTGACCATCTCGCGCAGCAGGCGCTGCAGGTCGGTGCCCTCGGGGGTCGTGCGGACCCCGGGGACGGCGGACCCGTGGATGCGGGTCTCCACGGTGCCGAGCACCCCGGTGCCGAGCCCGGCGGCCCCGAACGCCCCCTCGAGCAGATAGGCCACGGTGGTCTTGCCGTTGGTCCCGGTGACACCCACGAGCGTGAGCTCCGCGCTGGGGTGACCGTGGACCACCGCCGCGGCGGGACCGGTCGCCGCGCGGACCGAGGGCACCACCACCTGGGGCAGGTCGAGGTCGAGCTCACGTTCCACGAGCAGGGCGACGGCACCCGCGTCGCGTGCGGCCGCGGCGTGGTCGTGGCCGTCGCTGGTCGCGCCGACGATGGCGCAGAACAGCGACCCCGGCCCGGCGCTGCGACTGTCGTGGACGGCGTCGGTGACGGTCACGTCCGGGCCGCGGTGCCGCGCCGACGGCAGCGCCGCGCACACCTCGGTCAGGGCGACGGTCACGGTGTCCTCACGGGGACCGGGGAGCGCAGCGTCCCCCGGTCGGTCTCGGGTCGGGTGCAGGGCGGGTCGGGTGCATGGCGGATCACGTCCGACGGGCGACCCGACGTCCGCGCGAGCCTAATGGGGCGGCGGACGGGCGAACGGGAGGCCGAACGGCCGGGGTGGTGCGGTCCGCTCACGGCTCCGCGGCGTCGGTGCCCGCCGGGGTGCCCACCGGCGGCGAGCCCGGATCGTCCGGGTCCAGGGCGTCGCCCTCCCGGCGGGCCGGGTGATCGGCATCGGGCGGTGCCATCCGGGCCTCGGCCGCGGCCATGGCCTGCTGCAGATCCAGACCGACGTCGGTCGGTGGCACCTTCAGGGCGATCAGAGCGGCCTCGGCGACCTCGGCGAACACCGGGGCGGCCACGATTCCACCGAAGATCGGGCGGGGTTCGTCGACCATGACGGCCACCACGACCCGGGGATCGTCGATCGGGGCCATCCCCACGAAGGTGGCCATGTACTCGTCGGAGTAGCCGCGGGCGTCCGCGGCCGGCTTGCGCGCCGTCCCGGTCTTGCCGCCCACCCGGTAGCCGTCGACCTGCGCCCGTGGGCCGGTCGCGTCGGGGCCCGACACCGCCGCCTCGAGCATGGCGCGCACCTGGTCCGCGGTCCCGCGCGAGACGATGCGCGTGCCGTCGTCGGTCGCTGCGGGACGCAGTCGGCCGTCGTCACCGACCGTGCCGCGGATGACCCGCGGCGTCACCTGCACCCCGTCGTTGCCGAGCGTCGCGTAGGCGTTGGCGAGCTGCAGCAGACTGACCGCGACCCCCTGACCGATCGAGATCGTCGGCAGCGAGGTCCCCCACCAGTCCTCGTGGGCCATCAGCAGGCCCGGGGCCTCCCCGGGGAACGCCTGGCTCGTGGGCGCGCCGTAGCCGAAGTCGCGCAGATAGGCCTCGAGCCTCGCCGGGCCGAGTTGCTGGGCGATCTGGATGGTGCCGACGTTGCTGGAACGTTCCAGGATCTCGGTGACCGACCGGTTCGCGGTCGGCGCCGGGTAGGCGTCGCTGAACCGCTTGCCGGCCACGGTGATCGCGTGCGGGACCTCGAGACGCGTGTCGGCGGTGATCAGACCCTCCTCGATGGCGGCGGCCATCGTGAGCGCCTTCTGGGTCGAGCCGGGTTCGAAGATGTCGGTCACCGCCCGGTTGCGCCGGTCGGCGGGCTGCTCGTCACCGCGGCTGTTGGGATCGAACCCCGGTGTGCTCGCCATGGCCAGCACGTCACCGGTCCCGACCTCCAGCACGACGACGCTGGCCCCGATCGCGTCGTACTCGGCCATCGCCTCGGTCGCGGCGCGCTCCGCGGCGTGCTGGATCTCCCGGTCGAGGGTCAGCACCAGGTCGGTGCCGACCTGCGGCGGCACCAACTCGCGCATCCCGGAGGCGATGTCCAGTCCCCCGGGTGCCCGCTCGAGCACGAGCATGCCGGCATCGCCGGCGAGCACGTCGTCGTAGCGGGCCTCGAGTCCCTGCAGACCCTCGCCGTCGATCCCGGTGAAACCGACGACCTGCGAGGCCAGTCCCGCGGCCGGGTAGACCCGATCGGGTTCGGCCAGGACCCCGAGACCGGGCAGGCCCAGTGCCTGGATCTGCTGCCCGACGTCGTGGTCGAGCTGCCGGCCGAGATAGACGAAGTGCGCATCGCGTTCCAGCCGTTCGACGACCTCGGCGGTCTCCAGACCCAGCACGGGAGCCAGCGCGCCGGCGACGACCTGCGCATCACCGGCCGGTGGGACCGCGAGTCCGTCCGGGGTCGTGGTGCCACGGAAGACCCGGGGGTCGGCGTAGACCGTGGCCGCCTCGACCGAGGTGGCCAGCACGTCGCCCTCGCGGTCGTAGATCCGGCCGCGCGTTGCCGGCAGGTCGATGGTCCGGGCGCGCTGGCGGACACTGGTCTCCGCATACGCGTCGGCGTTGACGACCTGGATCTCGATCAGCTTCCCGACCGTCACGACCATGATCAGCAGGTAGACGACGAGCAGCCAGCGGATCCGCCGCACGGCGAAGGAGCCGGCGTCACGGTTGCGCAGGCGCGGTGCGGCGATCCGGCGCCGCACGGGGTTGGTCGTCATCAGCGCTCCACCGACAACAGCGGCTTGAGCGGATCGGCGGTGCTGCCCGGACGGGCGATCGGCGGCAGCGCACCGTCCGCGGGCAGGTTGCGTTCGAGGACCACGAACCGGGCCGGCGACGACGGCTCGAGGCCCAGCTCGAGCGCTCCGGCACGGATCCGGGCCGGGTCCTCCAGCGCGGCGACGTCCGCGACGAGCTGCGCGTAGGTGCGCTCCGCGTCGGCGACGTGCCGTTCGAGCTGATGCGCCTCGACGGCCGTCCCGGCGGCGAGCGCATTCAACGTGACCGCACCGAACACGGTCGCACCGGCCACCAGGATCATCACGATGGCATAGGCCAACGTGTGACGTGGCACGGGTTCCTCGACGACCTGCAGGTGTCGACGGCGACGGGCGGCGACATCCTCGCGGGCACGGCGGAGCGGGGCGGTCACGGCACTCATCGGTTGGAACTCCTGTGCGGCCCCGACGCGGGGTCGGTCCGAGGGTCGAGGTCGTACGGCGGGACGTCGGTACGCCGGATGGCGCGCAGCCGGGCCGCCGACGCCCGCGGGTTGGCGGCGATCTCCGCGGCATCGGGCTGCTCGGAGCGCCGTACGAGCGGTGCGGCCAGGGGCTCACGACCACAGGCACAGATCGGCAGATCGGGAGGACAGATGCAGCCGGTCGTCGCCGCGGCGAATGCCCGCTTGACCAGCCGGTCCTCCAGGCTGTGGTAGCTGAGCGCCACACAGATCCCGTCGGGCACGAGCCGGTCGATGGCCTGCGGCAGCACGGCCTCGAGCGCGTCGAGCTCGCCGTTCACGGCGATGCGCAGGGCCTGGAAGGTCCGGGTCGCCGGGTGACCGCCCTTGCGGCGGCCCGCCTGCGGAATGGCATCGCGCACGATGGTCGCCAGGGCGACCGTCGAGGTGATCGGCCGGGCGGCCACGACCGCACGCGCGATACGGGCGGCGAACCGCTCGTCGGCGTAGCGCCGCAGCAGACCGGCGAGTTCCCGCTCGTCGAGTTCGTTGACGAGCGTGGCTGCACTGACCGGCGCGTCCGGATCCATGCGCATGTCGAGCGGACCGTCCTGGCGGTAGCTGAAGCCGCGTTCCGCCCGGTCGACGTGCATCGAGGAGATCCCCAGGTCGAACAGCACCCCGGCGACCCGCTTGACACCGAGCTCGTCGAGCACGTCCGCCAACGCGTCGAAGCGGGTGCGGACGAGCGTCACCTCGACCCGCGGGTCGTCGTTGAGCGCCCCGAGTCGGTCCCGCGCGAGCGCCAGGGCGTCGGGGTCCCGGTCCAGCCCGATCAGCCGGGCGTGGCCGTGACGGTCCCGGCGGGCCTCGAGCACCGGCGCGGCGTGACCGGCGGCACCGAGCGTCGCGTCGACGACCGGGCCGTCCGGGGCCGCCGCGAACAGCTCCACGATGCGCTCGCGAAGCACCGGGACGTGCGGGAGCGCGGCCGCCATCACGCCCGTCCCCCGGGCCGGGAACGGGTCATGGACGGCTCCCGACATCGAAGGGGCCGTCGAGGCTGGCGAAGGCGTCCTCGGCGTCGAGCCGGTAGTCGTCCCAGGTGGCGCGGTCCCAGATCTCGACCTTCTCGTCCGCACCGTTGATGGTGAGGTCCTTGTCGAGCGACGCATAGGTGCGCAGCCGGGCCGGGATCGTGACCCGCCCCTGTGAGTCGGGTCGCTCCTCGTGGGCACCGGCGAGGAACACGCGCAGATAGGCGCGAGCCCGCTGGTCCTCGCGCGGGACGGCGCGCAGCTGCCGGACCCGCTCCTCGAAGGCGGTCAGCGGGTAGACGTCGATGCAGCGGTCCTGTGAGGGCGCGAAGACCAGGCCGCTCGACAGGCGGTCGCGGAACCGGGCCGGGAGGATCACCCGGCCCTTCGTGTCCAGCGTGTGCTGATGCTCTCCGAGGAACACCGCACCCCCCACCTGTCCGCCACGGGCTGCGTCGCCCGGACATCCGTCGTCCGTGGACCCTCCGGTACCGACCCTGACGGGCGAGCACGTGGCAGGTCCCTCCACTTCGCTCCACACTACGCCTATCGACCGCTTCGGTCAACGCTCAAGCACATCAGAACAGCTGTTCGATGCCGAATTCAGCCGATTAGAGGGGGGTTCGATGTGGAGGCTTCGGCCGGCGACAGCTGGCGACGGCACCAGCCGCGGCACCGATTTCAGACCCCGAGCGCTGGTTTCGGTGCCGCGTGGAGGCAAGTGGAGGGCTTGTGGCGGCCGCGGTGGAGCAACGTGGGGTCCACGCGAGGCCGCCGAGCCCGGGCTGCCAGACGGGCCGGACCGGTCCCTCGCGGGTGACGCCGACACCACCGCGGTCGGGTCGCCGCCCCGGCCACGTCAGTGCGCGGGGCGATCCTCGGTCAGGCGTCCCAGTCCCCCGAGCCACAACGTGGAGAGGGTGTGCACGACCTCGCGACGACGATCGACGCTGTCCGTGGTCAGGCCCTCGGTGACATAGCCCTCCACCATGGCGACCAGGGCGGCGGCGGCGTCCGTCGGTCGGTGCGCGGAACCGTCGAGGACCGGTGCCAGCACCTCGGCGACCCGCCGCACGTAGCCGGCACGGACCTCGCGCAGCCGGTCGCGGAAGTGTGGCTCGGTCGCGCTGGCCGCCAGCCAGACCCGCACGACGTCACCGTGCGCCACGAACACGGTCACGAACCGTTCGATGACGGCCGCGACCGCCGCCGAGCCGTCGGGACCCTCCCAGGGCTCGTCGACCACGGCCTGCAGCTCCGCGGCCGTGTCGTCGATGAGCGCGTCGAGCACGGCCGCCTTGTTGTCGAAGTACGTGTAGAACGTGCCGTGGCTAACCTCGGCCAGCGCGACGATGTCCTCCACCCGGCTCGCGGCGTAGCCACGGTCGGCGAAGGTGCGGCGGGCCGCGCCCCGGACACGCTGCCAGGTGCGCTCCCCGCGAGGGGTGCGTGGGGCCGACGGCACGTGGACCTCGAGAGACGACTCGGCGTGCACGCTAACGGCTCCCGGGACCGGGTGACCCGACGGCACGTGACCTGCAGCCCGCGACGCGCCCCCGCGACCAGGCCACCTCGACCAGGCCGCG
>CAYTLZ010000035.1:14985-19690 GCA_964438785.1 uncultured Actinomycetota bacterium
CCGCGTCGACCAGACCGCGGCGACCAGACCGCGGCGACCCAGGCCCCGAACCCGGCGGTCCGACGCGTCGACGTCGGTACGCTCGGATCACGGCCCGGATGCGGCCGGCACGAGGGGAGCTGCGGTGCCGACGACGGACCAGACGGATCAGAGCGACCAGCCCGGGACGGGGTCGGTGGACGGATCGACCATCCCGTTCGCGACGGTCATCGACACGCTCGACGCGATCGCCGCGAACGTCTCGTCGGTCGTCCGCGGCAAGGACGAGGTCGTCGAACTCGCGCTGATCGCGCTGGTCGCCGAAGGGCATCTGCTCGTCGAGGACGTCCCGGGCGTCGGCAAGACCCTGCTCGCCAAGGCGCTGGCCCGGTCCGTCGACTGCTCGGTCGCCCGGGTGCAGTTCACCCCGGACCTGCTGCCCTCGGACGTGACCGGGGTCACCGTCTACTCGCCCGACACCGGCGCGTTCGAGTTCCGACCCGGACCGGTGTTCGCCAACATCGTGCTCGGTGACGAGATCAACCGCGCCGGGCCCAAGACGCAGTCCGCCCTGCTGGAGTCGATGGAGGAGCGCACCGTCACCATCGACGGGGTCACCCATGAGCTCGGCTCCCCGTTCATGGTCATCGCCACCCAGAACCCGATCGAGCTCGAGGGCACCTACCCGCTGCCCGAAGCGCAGCGTGACCGGTTCCTCATGCGCATCTCGATCGGCTATCCCCACCAGGACGACGAGCTCGCGATCCTGCGCACCCACGGCCGTGGGGACCGCCTGCACGAGCTCGGGGCCGTGACCGACGCCGCCACCGTGGCCGCCGCGATCCGCACCATCCGCACGGTGCACGTCGCCGAGCCCGTCGAGCGGTACCTCATCGCGCTTGGTCGGGCCACCCGCAGCCATCCGGATGTCGAGCTCGGTGCCTCGCCCCGCGCCGCCCTGGCCCTGCTGCGCGCCGGTCGGGCGCTGGCGCTGCGCCGCGGCCGCGAACACGTGGTGCCCGACGACATCAAACATCTGGCACCCCACGTCCTGCCCCACCGGCTCATCCTGCGCCCCGAGGCGGAACTCGCCGGCCACGATGCCGGCTACGTCATCGCCGACATCCTCGACGGTCTGCCGGCACCGACCGAATGAGGATCACCGGCCGCGGCATCGGCGTCGGTGTCGCCGTGGTGCTGCTGTGGCTCGTCGGCCGTGCCATCGGGGTGACCGAACTGCAGCTCGCGGCCGTCGCGGCACTCGTGCTGGTCGGTGCGGGCCTCGTCTGGGCCGGGCTGCTGCCCTCCGGGCTGCAGGTCGACCGGGTGGTCACGCCCCCGGCCATCTGGCACGGCGGCACGGCGACGAGCCGGATGACGATCACCAACACCGCTCGCACCACGCCACCCCTGCGGCTCGACGACACCCTGCCCGGGGCCCTGAGCGACACCGGCCACACCACGCTCGCCGGCCTGGATGCCGGCGGACGACACACCGTCACGACCAGCCTGCACGGACGGCAACGGGGACAGTTCAGCCTCGGACCCGTCACGGTGACCGCCAGCGACCCGTTCGGTCTGGTGGTCCGCACCCGGGTGCTGGAGGCCCCCGGCCGGCTGACCGTCTACCCCGCCATCTGGCAGTTGCCGCCGGGACTCCCGCTCGGTGGTGCGACCACGACGGACACCGACCGCCGACGGCGCACGATCACCACCGGGGACGAGCTCGCCGACATCCGGGAGTACGTGCGCGGCGACGACCTGCGGGCCGTGCACTGGCCGTCGACGGCCCACCGCGGTCGCCTGATGGTCCGACGCACCGAGTCCAACCAGGCCCCCGCCGCCCTCGTGCTGCTCGACCGGCGACGCGACCGCCACCGCGGATCCGGTCCGGCATCCAGCTTCGAGCTCGCCGTGTCGGCGGCGGCGTCGGCCTGTCACCACCTCGCCCGACGGGGCCGCGCGGTGACCCTGCTCGACACACCGCTGGCCCGGCCGCCGCGCGCCCAGCCGTGGGAGCACTGGCTGGAACACCTGGCCACGATCACCCCGGACCACCTCGACGTCACCGCGATGCTGCGCCAGATCGGTGACGGGGTGGCCGGTGACGGGGCGTTGCTCGCCGTGCTCACCGTGCAGGACGCCGCTGAGCTGCGGGCACTGGTGCGTGCCGGCCGGGGCTTCTCGAGCCGGGCCGTGCTGGTCGTGGACGCCGTGAGCTTCGGTCCGGACCGTGGCACCCCCACGCTGCCGGCCGACGACGCCAGTGCCGCGCTCCGAGCAGCGGGCTGGCGCTCGAGCGTGCTGCGCCGTGGTGACCGCGTCGACGACCGCTGGCGTGAACTGGTCGCCGGGGCCCGTGCGCGCCCGACACCGGCCGCGGCCACCGGCGGCGGAGGTGGGCGACCATGACCGGCCGCAACCTGCTCGCCGTCGGCTGTCTGGTCCTGGCCGCGCTGGCCACCATCCCCGCCTACGACCGCGTGTTCGAGACGACGGTCTGGCGCGGCCCCATCCTGTTCGGCGCGCTGCTCGTGCTGGCGCTGGCGGTCGGGATGCGTGCGTTGCGCCGGGGCCCGGTGCTGAGCGCCGTGGTCAGCGCCGTTGCCGCCCTGTCGCTGTGGCCGTGGCTGCTCGGCCTCAGCCCCCGCCCGCTGCTGCCGGGTCCGGCGGCGTTCGGCAGCCTGCGGGAGCTGGCCGTTCTCGCGGGCGTCCAGCTGGCCGAGACACCGTCGCCGGCCCCGGCCCTGCCCGGTCTGGTGTTGCTCGTCCTCGCCGCCTGGTGGGTGGTGCTGTTCGTCGCCCACGAGGTCACGGTCCGGCTCGACCGGCCCGGCGCGGCGCTGATCACCCTGGCGACGTTGTGGGCCGTACCACTGGCGATCCAGCCGACCCAGGCCGTCGAGCTGCTGATCGTCGTGCCGTTCCTCGTTGCCGGCATCCTGCTCCTGCGGGTCACGGCCCGCGGGGTCGACGACGCCCAGGGATCCCCCGGCCGTGGCGTCGGGGTCGCCGCCCTGGCGGTGGTGGCCGCGGTGATGGCACCCACCGTCGTGCCCGCCTTCGAAGGCGACGCCTGGTTCGACGTCGGTGCCGGCTCCTCACCACGGGGCTATCAACCGATCGTCGACGTGTCCCAACGGCTCGGCCTGCCCGAGGAACGTGACGTGCTCCGGGTGCGCAGTTCCCAGCGCAGCTATCTGCGCCTGGCCGGCCTGGACAGCTTCGACGGTGCGACCTGGCGGCTCGGCCCCGGCGATGCGGGGACCTACCGCCCCGATCCGGACGCGCTCTACAGCGCGGGCGGGCTGCTTCCCCCGGAACAGACCGCCACCCGTACCCAACCGGTCCTGATGGACGTCGAGGTGCTGGAGCTCGAGAACATCTACGTGCCCACCCCCTACCAGCCGGTCGAGGTACTCGGCCCGATCCGTGACGACATGGTCTGGTCGACCGATGGTGGCTTCCTGGCCACGTGGGAGACCGTCGACGTCCTCGGCGACGGCGACCCGACCATCGGGATCCGCGAGGGCGTCGAGTACCGCGTCCAGGCGGCGCGACCGGCACCGACCTTCGAGGAACTGCGAGGGGTCGAGTTCGACGCGGCCACGCTGGCCGCCCACACCGGGTTGCCACGCGACTTCCCCGAGCTCGGTGCCCAGGCCGAGGCCGTGTACGCCGACGCCGGCGCAACGACCGCGGTCGAGCAGGCGCTGGCGCTGCAGGACTGGTTCGTCGGCGACGAGGGCGGCTTCACCTACGACCTCGACGTCCCGGCGCTGCGCGGGGAGCAGGCCCTGACGGACTTCGTGCTCGAGGACCGGGTCGGCTACTGCGAGTACTTCGCGACCGCCATGGCCGTGATGTTGCGTGAGACCGGCATCCCGGCCCGGGTCGCGGTGGGCTTCCTTCCCGGCCGGGTCACCCAGGAGGCCGACCCGGCCAGCGGGATCGAGCTCACCGAGTACACGGTCTCGACCGCGGACGCGCACGCCTGGGTGGAGGTGCTGTTCCCGGGCTACGGCTGGATCACCTTCGAGCCGACACCCCGCGACGACGACAGCCACATCCTGCCGAGCGAGTCCAACCTCGCCCCGATCGAGAACGTCGAGGAACAGCGGGCCCGGGAGGCCGAGGAGGCCGCCGAGGCCGGCGAGACCCCCGATCTGCCGGAGCCGGACGGCCCCGATCTCGACGAGGGCCAACTGCCCGATCAGGACACCGGTGAGCTGGGCGGCGACGCCGATGGCGCGGATGACGGGGGTGCCGCCCCGTGGATCGTCACGGCGCTCACGCTGGTCGCGATCGCCGCCCTGGTGCGGCTGCGTCGTGGCCGGCACGGCGGGCCCGATGCGGACACCCCCGCCGACGAGCGTGTGCGCATGGCCCAACGCGACCTACTCGCCACCGCTGCGCGCCACGGGGTCGGTCGTCAGCCCCAGGAGACCACCGCCGAAGTGCTGGCCCGGTGGGCCGCCGAGGCCCGCATCGAGCTGCCCGACCGGACGCTGGTCAGTGTGACCCAGGCTGCGGCGTTCGGTGGTCACGTCGACGACGAGGACGGCCGCCGTGCCGCTCGCGAGCTGGACCGACTGAGCGCGTCGTTGCGGGCCTCGGTGTCACGCGGTGCGCGGACCATGGCACCCGTGCGGACCCCGTTCGAACGCGGTCGCGAGATGGCTCGACGGACAGCTCGACGTGCCTCCGAGCTGCTGGCCGGTCGTCG
>CAYTLZ010000035.1:19790-24364 GCA_964438785.1 uncultured Actinomycetota bacterium
GGCCGGTCGTCGAGTTCCGGGCGCGTCGATCGCGGCCGGTGGTGGCATCAGGTGCGTTCGTCCGGTGGGACGACGGCCTGCTCACGCGGTTGCTTCTTCGACAGGCTTCCGAGCCCCAACAGCAGCGCGGCGAAGACGAGGACCATCCCGACCCCGCCGAAGACGATGGAGACGTCACCTTCGATGAAGCCGACGCTGAGGACGGCGACGACACCGACCAACCCGAGCACGGCGGCGAGGCGCAGCCGCACGGTGCGTGACAGGCGACCGCCGATCCGGCGACGACGCGCGCGGGCGACGAACCGCGGGTCTTCTTCCGCGAGCTGACGCTCGATCTCGGCGAGGATCTGCTCCTCGTGCTCCGACAGTGGCATGGTCCTCCCGGCCTACGGGTGAGTCGGCAGCGTACCGATGCCCCTGATGGACGTCGAGCCGTCGCGTCCTTGTGCGCGCAGATTCGCGTTTCGACGAGCACGATGCGCCCCCAGCCCATCCGGACCCGACGTGACTCCGGCGAATCGCTGGAATCGCGGGCTCAGCGGCCGACGAAGCGCGGTTCGCGTCCCTCGAGGCCGGCGGCGAGCGCTTCGGCGGTGTCGGGTCCGGACGTGACCAGCTGCTGGGCGGCCACCTCGGCGGCCAACCCGTCGGTGCGCGTACGGGTGAGGTTCTCGCGCACGAGTCGGGCGACGTGACGCACCGCGCCGGGTCCGGCCGCCAGGTCGGCGGCGTAGCGGTGGGCGGCATCGAGCGGGTCGTCGGCCGGCAGGGCGATCTCGGCGACACCGAGGCGCAGTGCCTCGTCCACCCCGATGGTGCGGGCGGTCAGGATGAGTTCCGTCGCACGACCGGGCCCGACCAGCCGGGGTAGGCGCACAGTGGCACCGAGGTCCGGGATCAGCCCCCAACGTCGCTCCATGACCGAGATCTGCACGTCGGGGGCGACGGCGCGCAGGTGACACCCGAGTGCGAGCTGGATCCCCGCCCCGAAGCAGTAGCCCTCGATCGCCGCGATGGTCGGGACGTCGAGCTCCTCGTAGGCGGTGAACGCCGACTGCAGCCGGTCCACGAAGTCCGGATCGAGCCCGCCGTCGCGCATGTTCGAACCGAGCACGCTGATGTCGATGCCAGCGGAGAACACGCCACCACGCCCGGAGACCACGACCGCGCCGACCGACCCGTCGGCGGCGACCTCGGCCGCCCGCTCGGTGAGCTGGTCGAACACCTCGAGGCTCATGGCGTTGCGCTTCGCCGGTCGCTCGATGCGGACGTGGGCGACGCGGTCCACCACCTCGTAGCTGACGACGGGTCCGGCGGCGTCCGCGCCGTTCGTGTCGCGTGTCGCGGCGTCGGTCATGGCAACTCCTCACCCTGGGCGGGACGACTCGATGGTGCTGCCGGGCAGCGTAGGCCGGTCGGTAGCATCCCCCGCCAGTCGTCACCGACCGGCGTGTTGGCCGGTCCCCCGATCGAGACCGAGGCGAGCGATGCTGGAGCGTGAGTGGGTCAGCGTGCTCGACCCCGACGACGACCACGTGCGTTACACGTTCGACGTGTCGTTCCTGCTGTCGTCCTACCAGTGCATCTACGGCGCGGGGTGCGAGGGCGTCCATCCGGGTGAACAGGATCCGGCACTGGGCTGCTGCATCCACGGTGCCTACCTCAACGACGATGACGACGCCGACGAACTCCAGCGGCTCGTCGCCGAGGAACTCGATCCGACCACGATGCAGTTCCACACCAAGGCGATGAAGAAGGGCGTGCTGACCACCGACGAGGACGACGAGGTCCTCACCCGCACGGTCAAGGGTGGCTGCATCTTCGCCAACCGCACCGGCTTCGAGGGTGGCATCGGCTGCGCGCTGCACCACCTCGCCGAACGCGACGGCGTGCACCACTCGACCCACAAGCCGACCGTGTGCTGGCAGGTGCCGATCCACCGCACCATCGACGAGCTGACCGCCAACGACGGCGGGACCCTGGAGGTCCACACCATCGCCGCCTACGAGCGCGGCCACTGGGGCGAAGGCGGTGCCGACTTCGGCTGGTGGTGCCTCGACGACGAGGTGGCGTTCGTCGGACGGGACCCCGTCTACCGCTCGATGGAGGTCGAGTTGCGCAGGATGGTGGGCGACGCCGTGTTCGAGGAGCTGGCCGACTACCTCGACGGCCGTCGTCGCCAGTCCGGTCGGGTGAGCTTCCTGCCGCTGGTGTAGCGACCCCCGGGCCTCGTCGCCGCTGGTTTCGCGCAGGGCGCGCCGCGTCGCGACCCCGGATGCCAGAAGCTGTCACCCCGAACAGTTCGTCGCGGCTGAATGCGCAGAACCCGGGGCGACTCCGACGTCTGATGCCAGAAGCTGTCACCCCGAACAGTTCCCGTCATGCGCCCTGATCCGGGGCGTGGCGGTCCTCGTGACGCGGGGCTTCGTCGTCGGGGTCGTCGGCGTCGTCGAGCAGCGCCGCGTACGACACGCCGACGTGGCCGAACCGCGCCGCGAGGTCGTCGGCGACCCGCTCCACCCGCTCCCAGCGCGGGTCCCCCAGCGTCGGTGCCAGTGCGGCGAGCCCGGCGTCGTCGCGCTGTGCCGGGTCGTCGAGGTCGCCGCCGAGCGTGAGCTGACGTGCTGCCTCGCCGTCGCCGAGGTTGGAGACACCGACGCCCAGCAACCGGACCCGGGCACGTTCGAGCTTGAGGCCGTCGAGCAGCGCGCCGGCCACCGCGACGAGGTCGTGGGTGCGGTCGGTCGGCGCGGGCAGGGTCGATGAGCGGGTCACCGTCTCGAACGAGGCGAACCGGACCTTGAGCGTGATGGTGCGCCCGGAGGTCGTCGCGGCACGCAGTCGGCGGCCCACCTTCTCCGCGAGCTTGAGCACGTGGGCGCGCAGGACCTCCGGGTCATCGAGGTCGTGGTCGAAGGTGCGCTCGGCGGAGATGGACCGGGCCGCCTCGGCCGGCTGCACCCGGCGTGGGTCCTCGCCGCGGGCCAGCGCGTGCAGCTGCGAGCCCATGGCGTCGCCGACGACCCGTCGCAGCGTCGGCAGGTCCGCATCCGCGAGCTGACCCACGGTCCGGTAGCCGAAGGCGTGCAGCCGTTCGACGGTCTTGGGCCCGGCTCCCCACAGATCCTTGACCGGCAGCGGCCGCAGGTTGGCGGCGACCTCGCCGGCACGCCAGTGCAGCAGCCCGTCCGGCTTGGCCCGGGCGGAGAGCAACTTGGCGATCGACTTGGTCGGCCCGATCCCGACCGAGCACGGCAGGTCGACCTCCTCGCGGACCCGGGTGCGGAGGTGCTCGCCGATCACGCCCGGCTCACCGAACAGACGCACGGCCCCGGCGACGTCGAGGAAGGCCTCGTCGAGCGACAGCGGTTCGACCAGCGGGGTGACATCCCGCATGATCGCCATGACCTGCCGGGACGCCTCGCGGTAGTGCTCGAAGCGGTGCGGAACGACGACCAGATCCGCGCACAGCCGCCGGGCGCGCACCATCGGCATCGCCGAGTGGATCCCGAACCGCCGCGCCTCGTAGGACGCCGCCGCGACCACGCCCCGGCCTCCGGCCCCACCGACCACGACCGGACGCCCACGCAGGGACGGATCGTCGCGTTGCTCGACCGAGGCGTAGAACGCGTCCATGTCGACGTGCAGGATCGGCTCCGGATGACGCTCCACGGTGCCCACCTCCTGCCTCGATGTCGCCGTCACGACCGCCTCGACGACACCCGCGAACGGGTGTTCGTCAGCGTACGTGGTTTCGGTGGCTTGGACTCCGTGGTGAACGCTCCCTAACGTCCGCATCGTCGGGTGCGCCACACGGACTGGCTGGAGGTCGGGTGGGACGGCTCCGACGACGAGGAGACGACCATGCCCATCGACGCCACTCCCGACCACGTCGCCGTCGCCGTGCCCTCCATCGAGGAGGCGGCCCGACGCTGGCGCGATGAGCTCGGCGGGGTGTGGGTCAACCCGCGCATGACCCTCGACGCGGCCGGGTTCGCGACCCGACAGCTGAGCTATCCCGGCGGCGCGAAGCTGGAGCTGCTCGAGCCGACCGACGATGCCGGGTTCGCCGCCGGATTCATCGCGCGCTACGGCGCCCGGATCCACCACGTCACGCTCAAGGTCCCCGAGCTGCTGCCGGCCGTCGGGATCGTGCGCGCGGCCGGCTACGACGTCATCGACGTGAACACCGACGACGAGGTGTGGCACGAGGCCTTCCTGCGCCCGTCACAGGTCGGCGGGATGATCGTGCAGATCGCCTGGGCCGGGCGTACCGACGCCGAGTGGGCGGCGATGTTCGACATGGAGCCGGAGGTCGCCGACGACGACGCGATGGTGCTGCACGGTCCGACGCTGGCCCATCCGGACCTCGATGCGGCGGCGGCGTTGTGGACCACGCTCGGCGGCGCGGTCATCGATGACGGCGACGCCCTGATGGTCAGCTGGGGTGACGCGCCGCTGACCGTGCGCATCGAGCCCGGTGAGGCCGCCGGCCCGCTGGGGCTGCGCTGCTGGGGCACCGAGGCGGCGCACGCCGACCGGCGCACGGGACCGGCGGTGCTCCCCGCCTGACG
>CAYTLZ010000036.1:0-24337 GCA_964438785.1 uncultured Actinomycetota bacterium
ATCCTGTGTGTGCCGGTCTGGTGGGTCTGCGGCCATCCACGGCTCGGCTCGGAACTCAACGTACGGGTCGGCGCGAGACCACCCACGTTCGACGGGCCGGACCAGCGTGCGCTCCAAGCTCGCGTTCCTGGCGCATCAGCTACTGAGCAGCTCCTCGTGGAATCGAAGGTTCAGGTCGACGGCGAGGCAGCCGAAGGGCTGGCACGCGAAGGGGGCGCTCCATGGCACGCAACGAGCCTGACCATCAGTCATCGAAACACGCCGGCAGGTCCGTGCGCCGACGGCTTCGGGCCGAGTTCTGGGCACACCTGCGTGGACAGCCATGGCGCTATCTCGGCTTCCTGACGGCATGGCTCACCCTCGCAACGGGCGTTGGTTTCGTCATGGTCCTGACGAGCGCATCACCGTTTCTGACGGGGTTGCTCGTCGGCGTCATGCTCGGCGTCCTGCCGCTGTTCGCTCACATTCTCTATGTGGCGCTGGGACTGGGGCACCGGTCCATGGGAGCCGAGGCCGAGCTGTGGACGGCGACCGAACTCACCGAACTCGACCATCGCTGGACGGTGTTTCACGACGTTCCTCTCGCCCAGAGCAACGTCGATCATGTGGTCATCGGCCCCGGCCGGGTTTACGCGATCGAGACCAAGTGGACCTCGAGCGACGACATCGGTCGGTTCGTCAAGGGTGCGAGTTGGCAGGCCAAACGCCAGGCAACCGAGCTCGCCGCTGAACTCCGGGCGCGAGGTGTCGGGCGCGACGTTCTGCCTCTGCTGGTCATTTGGGGTCCTGGGATCGCGGATCAACTCGGCGACAAGCCAACTCATCAATGGTGTCCGTGTGGTCGCCGGACGCCACGCGACGGTCTGGCGTGCGCGCATGGCCGAGGCACTCGAACGACTCGAAGCCGACCGGCCAGCAACGCAGGCGCTGCTGGAGCTCCTCGCCGATCAAGCCGCTCGATCCGGTGGCCGCCCGGACCCGGCAGCTCAACCACCAACATCGACGTTCATCGATGCCCCGGGGTTGGCGGGCAAGTAGCGAACGAGGGAGGCCCGCTGCCGATCAGCGATGGTCGTAGCTGCCGTCCTCCTCGGCGGCGACATCGAGGTCGAGGAACACGGCGGCCAGTCGGTCGCGATCGAGGGGCTCGACTGCTCCGGGACCGGCCCAGAGCATCGTCCCAGCGGGTTGATGGTGATAGAGCCCGCGAGCACCTGCCGTCGTGCTCTTGGAGCGTCTGGGCCAGGGCAGTTCGGCGGCCAGTGTCGCCAACTGCCGAGACGTGCTGCTCGTGGGCAGCGTCCGTGTCGACCAGCGTTCGAGGTGCTGCACCGCCGGCAGCGCTGCGCGCTTGTCGTTGTTGCATCGGCGATCCGCGACGACCAGGTTGTCGAGTCGATCGTCCGGCCATCGTGACCACGGCAGGAAGTGATCGACCTCCCACGGCCCCCGTTCGGCCCGGCAATAGAAGCACCGGCCATCCTGCATGCCCAGCAACGGCTTGCGAACGGCCTCGAGCGAGATGCGCTCACCACCGAACAGGAAGGCTTCGAGCCGCAGTTCGTCGACATCCCCGCCGTTTCGACGAGCTACGTGCCGCATCCACTCACGCTCGACGACCGGACGGATCATCCCGCTGAGCGCGGCGAGCTTTTCGGCGGCTCCCTCGACCAGGGCGAGCGAGTCGTCGAAGTCCGGTCGGTGGACGCGAGCGGGCGACACGCTGTCATCCCAGGTGACGTCGTAGATGAACCGGTCATCGACGGCAGCCGCTCCCGTGCCGAAACGTTGGAGCAGCACGATCGGGTAGCGAATGACGGTCGCGATGACCGCTCGCTCCAGGTCGTCGATCTCGGCGGGATGCTCCCGCCGCGCTGCTTCGAGCGATAGATGTTCCGGCAAACCGAGCCGGTCGCGGAGTTCAGCGATCTTGACCACGAGGTCGCGTTGCCCCGACTGCCGCAGCGGACCCCGGTCGGTGTACGGACGGGTCTGACGCCAGTAGAGCGCCAACACCCGGCGGCCGAGATCACGTCCAGAGAGGAACGACGGCGGTGATCCGTCCGACCCGGTCCCCTCGACGGCCGCATCGAGAATCGCCAGCAACAGGGCGAACTTGTATGACGTGGTGAAGCTCCCGGTGCCGAGCAGTGCGAGCAGCTTCTCGCCGAACCCGATTGTCGACGTCGCGGCTGACGGCTCGGATCGTTCCGCTCCCGCACCCACCGTCACCGAAAGCCCCCGATCATCAGCACTCTTGCCGGCGCATCTTGTCATGTTGCTGGCGCGATTGACTCAAACTGCCCGCGTGTGCGCAACCGGGTGCCTGCCTACACGGGCCCAGGGGTCAGTGGCACGCGCTCCGTTCCTGGACGTCGAAGACGAACACGTTGACGGCCCAGGATCTCGAGACCGGGGCCGCCGATCGCATCGAGCTCCTCGTCGCCGGTTCCGTCCTCAAGGCCACGCCCCATCTGCGCGGCACTGACCGAGGTAGTGACCTCCGGGTTATGAGCCGCAGTCCAAGGATTTCAGGCCATCTCACTCGGTACCGCCTGGTCCCAAAAAGCGACTCTGACCAGGCATTATGTGATTATGTCATCTCACCAGTTTCGGGCCGTTTTCGTCGCTCTCAGGAATTTGGGCACCCAAGCGGCACCCATAGATCGGTCGTGGTGTCCGTTGCAGCATGCTGGGTCCGCGAATGCCACCGAAGGCCTCGTCCTAGAACTCCGCCACCAAGCCCGTTGGCATCCGTACTCCCTGCTGCGATCCCGCTAGTCGAGTCCGCGCCCCTCCCAATCATCAGCTGAGAGCAGAGCAGCTTGCTCCAGCTGCCATCGCGGCGGAACCTCACCCTGATCCGCGAAGCCCATCGTTGCGCGCGCCCCGAGCAGATGGCCCCAGCGCAAGGCGCTCCGCTCATCCCGCCCTTCGGACCGCGCCGCGAGGTAGCCGGCGGCGAAGGCATCGCCAGCACCGACCGGCTCGACGACCTCGACCACGAGTGCGGGCACGTTTTCGCGCTGAGCGCCGCAGTAGCTGACCGCGCACCGGGCAGCGTCTTTGACCACGACCGTGGGGACGTCCGGCATCAGCGATCGAACGTCGTCGGGGGTGTCGGTGCCCCAGAGCGCGTGGGCCTCGTCCCGACCGACGAAGACGAGCTCGGCACGGCGTGCTTGGCGCAGCAGGACCTCGCTCGCGTCACGGTCCGTCCACAACGCCGGCCGGAAGTTGACATCGAACGACACGGCGGCTCCATCCCGATCGCCCTGGTCCAGGAGTTCGTCGACGACCGCGCTGCACGTCGAACTCAACGCGCTGGTGACACCGGTCACGTGGACCCAGGGAGTCTCGAGGGGCAGCCGATCCAGGTCGTCGACGTCCAGCGACGCGGCGGCGGAACCTGCCCGGTAGTAGTGGCTGGTCGATCGTCGACCGTCGAAGTCCTTGAAGTACACGCCCGTCGGCGAGCCGACGTCGAGTCTGATCGCCTCAGTCCCGACCCCCGAGGACTGCAGCTCGCGGACGATACGGCGGCCGAACGGGTCGTCGCCCAGGCGGGTCAAGAGGCTGACGGGCAGTCCGAGTCGGGCGAGGGCGACGACGACGTTCGCCTCCGCCCCCCCGAGACCTAGCCGAAGGTCACTCGCATCGGCGAGCCGTTGTCCAGGGAGCGGCGTCAGCTGGATCAGCGGCTCGCCCACCGCGACGAGCCACCGGGCTCCACGCTGATCCGCGCTCGTCATGCCGAGCCCGCGTCCGCTTCCGGGCGGCTGATGGCTACGGGGTTGCCCCCGGCATCCAACGAGGCCACGAGCGCCTCCGCGACCTCGATACCCCAGCAGGCCTGATCCAGGGGAATCACCGCCGGCTCCCCACGACCGAGGAACTGACCAATCGCGTGCTCCACCTCGGATCGCAAAGCCCCACCGACTCGCCCGTTCTCCTCCGGCCACAGGACGAGATCCGGATGACGGGCACCAGCGCCACTCCACTCCACGAGCCCACCGATACCGAGTTGTTGGCGGATCACCCCCTCGGCACCCAGAAGTTCGGCGCTGGCGAGAATGGCACCCCCGAGGTCGAGTAGCCCATCGAGGGTCCCGGGCGTCGATGCCGGAAGGAGCCAGGACGATTCGACGGTGGCCGTCACGCCAGTCTGGAACCGCAGCAGGGCGCTGATCACCGCATCCGCATCCTTGCCCGCAGCCTCGCTCCGGAAGGCGACTACCGAAGCCACCGGTGCCGCCGCGAAGGAGATCGCGAGGTCGATGTCATGGATCATCGACTCCCAAACCGGATGGACGCGATCACCGAAATCCTGATACCAGGCATACGAGAAGTCTCGCCGCAGGCGCAGGGTGTAGAGCTCGCCGAGATCCCCGCGTCTGAGGGTGGAGCACATCCGTGCGTACGGAGTCGCGAAGCGGGAGATGTTGCCCACTACCACCTCACGCCCGGCCTCCTGTGCTCGACGATGGATGGCCCAGGCCTCCGCGGACGACTGCGCGAGGGGCTTCTCGACGAAAACGTGGCAGCCGGCCTGCAGAGCGGCGAGCGCCAGCTCGGCATGGGTGTCCTCGTCGGAGGCGATGACGACCGCATCGGGATGGACAGCGTCGAGAAGTTCGGACAATCCCTTGGTCCGCACCGGGACCCCAAAGGCCTCGCCGACCTCCGTGAGCCGATCGCTCGATGGGTCGCTGATGCCGACCAGTTCAGCGCCTGCCTCGGTCCACGTGCGGCAATGCAGTGCACCGAAGCGGCCCACTCCCACGATCGCGATCTTGAGCGTGTTGCCAGACAGGTTCATCTCGCGCATCCGTTCGTTGCTGTGATCACTTGCCGGCTTCCTTGGCTCCATGCCCGGTGAGCAGCAGGACCACGTCCTCCCCATCCTGCGTCAACCGGTGGGACTCGACGGCGGCCAGGGCGGTCGCGGCCGCAGGCTCGACGCTCACCCCCTCGCGGGCAAGGCTTTGAACTGCCGCGACGATCGCGGTTTCGTCCACCGCGACAACCGATCCACCGCTGGCGCGGATCGCATCGAGGGTCAACAGGCCCTCACGCTCATACCCACGCAAGGCATCCGCGATCGCCCCAGCGCTGGTCGGACCTGCCTCGACCGGTTGGGTGAGCGAGCCCAGCGGATCCCCTTGACCCCAGGCGCGAGCCAGCGGCGAGCAAGCAGCAGCCTGCACACCCACGACTCGGGGAAGCTCTGACTCGCCGAGGTGGCCAGCAGCGAGAAGGTCGGTAAATCCGCGCCAGACACCGACGGCCAACGGACCGGCCCCGATCGGGACCACGACGAGAGCGGGAGCGCTACCGAGTTGCTCGACGAGTTCGATCGCGAGCCCCCGGTACGCCTCCGCGAGCAGCGGGTTGCGATGGGTGGTCGTCACGTTGAGAAAGCCATCCAGTTCGTCGGCAGTCACGCGCTCGTAGGCGGTGCTGTAGTCCCCATCGACGACGATGACGTCCGCTCCGTGCTCGCGCGCGATCTCGAGCTTGCGCGACGCCCCGGATCCCGAGCCCACCACGACACGGCAAGACAGTCCTGCCCGCGCCGCGTAAGCGGCGGCAGAGACCGCGGCGTTACCGGTGGAGGCCAACAACAAGCCCTCAAGACCGAGGTCGAGAGCGACGGAACTCCCGAGCGCCATCGCCCGGTCCTTGAACGACAAGGTCGGATTGAGTGACTCCAGCTTGAGCAGCAGCCGGCTCTCCCGGTTCGCCGCCGGCTGAAGCTCGGTGGTCAACAGCGGGGTCCCACCCTCGCCAAGGGTGATGGCATGCGTCGTCTGCGGTAGGACCTTGCGGTGCCGCCAGACGCCGGATTGTGAAGGGTCCATCAAACGCGTCCCGGCAGCCAACGGGGCGGCATCGACGGTGAGGGGCCCACCATCGGAAGCGCATCGGTACGCCGGGTAGGCCGCGGGCGTGCCGCAGCTGCTGCATCGGACCGTGTAGGGACGGGTTCCGCCCTGCGGTGTCACGATCATGGTTGCTCCTTCGCCGTAGCCAGCGCTCGGGCCGCGGCCTTGCGCACGCTCGACCAGTCACGGTCTTCGAGGTTCGTTCGCGAGCACAGATCGCTGCCCAGCCCGACTGCGACCGCGCCGGCACGCAGCCAGGCTGGGATGTCAGAGATCCCGACCCCACCTGTGACGATCGCCTCGAGCTCGGGGAAGGGACCCCGTAGATCGTGCAGGTGCGCCACCCCGCCTGCCCGCGCGGGGAAGAGCTTGACGAGGTCGAGCCGCTGGTCCAACGCGGCCATAACTTCGCTGGCCGTACTCACGCCGGGGATGACCGGGAGCGGAGCGCTCGCCAACGCGGGCAGCAGAACGTCGGTTACCCCCGGCGTGACGACGAAGCTGGCCCCGGCATCAACCGCGCGTGCCAACTCGTCGACCGATCGGACCGTGCCGGCACCGACGAGGACCT
Organism: uncultured Actinomycetota bacterium; assembly: GCA_964438785.1. Taxonomy (GTDB): domain Bacteria; phylum Actinomycetota; class Nitriliruptoria; order Nitriliruptorales; family Nitriliruptoraceae; genus PWLR01. Next base: position 6,457 of record CAYTLZ010000036.1, read on the forward strand.
CGGGCAGGCGTTCGGCGAGTTCCGCGATGGCCTCCGGGGCACCGGGCAGGGTGAAGGTCACTTCCAGGATCCGGAAGCCCTCCTCGGCGAGGACAAGACCGCACTCCACGGCACGGGAGACATCCGGGGCGCGCATGACGGCGACGACCCGCTCTGCCCGCATGGCCGATCGCAGCTTGTCGGTGGTCACTGCGCTCACCCGGCCCATCCGAGCGCCCGCGAGATGTGAGCGGCCGCGTCACGGACGCGTTCGCCACGCGCATCCACCTGCGATGGCGCGAATCTCGCCGCCGGGGCTGAAACACTGATCCCGGCAACGACCCGCCCGGAGGCATCGAAGACGGGCGCAGCGACGCAGCAGATCCCGACTTCGTTCTCCTGCAAGTCGGTGCTGAAGCCCTTCTCGCGCGTGACTTTCAGCGTCGCCGCGAGCTCGGCAGTATCGACTTCCATGCCGAAGAGCCGTTTCGAGGCCTCGACCACCTGCTCGGCGACGCTCACGTGCTCATGGGCCAGCAGGGCCCGTCCGATCGCCGTCGTGAGCGCCGGGTTCGACCCCCCGACCTGGGACACCATTCGAACCGGGAGCGGACTGTCCACCTTCTCGAGGTAGACAATGTGCGGAGAGGCGAGGACCCCGAGGTGACTCGTCTCCTGCGTCTCGTCGACGAGCTGCCGAAGCACCGGCAATGCGCTCTCGCGCAGGGACAGACCATCCAAGAAACCGCGCGCCAAGACGAGGGCACCGACCCCGACGCGGTAGCGGCCACTCGCAGTCTCCTCGACGAGCTCAGCCTCGCGCAAGGCTGACAGGATGCGATAGAGCGAGCTCGTCGGGATCCCGGTCCGCCGGGCCAGGTCCACCAAAGCGAGCCCGCGCGGCTCGTCGGCGAGCGCACGCAAGACCACGAGACCGCGCTCCAGGGGCCCCTTCTGGGACGTTTCGGTCGAACTCACGATCGTTCCTCACCAGCAATGCCGAGGAAGCGCCGACTCAGCTCGAGGTAGATCTCGGACGCCGCGAGGAGCTGCGCCACATCGACCCATTCGTCCAACGAGTGGGCCTGTGCGATGTCGCCGGGACCGCACACGACAGTGGGGGTTCCCGTCTCCGCTGCGAACAACGCCGCATCGGTCCAGAAGGTCATCCCGAGAGGCTCGGGCGGGAGACCGAGGTGATCAGCGACGATTTCCCCGAGGGCCAAGACTCCGGGATCGTCGCCGGGGCAGTCCAGGGGGGTGTGACGAAACCCATTCGTGCCGCTCATCTCGGCGACCTCCGGTGGTCGCACAGGCGACGGACCGGCAGCACGGGATGCCAGCTCCCGAAGCTCCTCGAGGACCTCCTCGTGTTCCTCACCCGGAACCAGTCGCCGATCGAGTTGAACCTGGCAGACGGCGGGCACCATCGGCGGGCGATCCCCGCCGCGAACGACGCCGACATTGATCGTCGCCGACCCCAACAAGGGGTGCCGGCGCTCAGCCAGCCGCGGAACCAGTTCATCGTCGACGGCGGTGATGAACCGCGCAGCGGCCGACGCCGCGTTCACCCCCTCATGAGGAACGCTGCCGTGCGTCGCCTGTCCGTGGAACGTCGCCTCGATCCACATCGATCCCTTATGGGCTCGAGCAACGCGCAACCCTGTCGGCTCACCGACCACAGCGAAGTCCGCCGCAATATCGTCGCGAGCCGCGAGCGCCTGCATTCCCGGACTTCCGTTCTCCTCACCGGCGACACCCACGAACACCAGCTCCCCGGCGAACGTCCCTTCGGTTCGGTCGAGCTCCCGCATGGCACACAGCATCGCCGCCATCGCACCCTTCATGTCGACGGCGCCGCGGCCGTACAAGCGGCCATCGCGGTGTCTCGCGCGGTACGCGTCCGGCATCCCGTAGCCGGGCACCGTGTCCAAGTGAGCATTCAACAACAACCGTGGCCCCGGTCGACCGCCACGAAGCGTCGCCACGACGTTGAGGCGGTCGTCGCCGACCGAGTCCATTCGCACGTCCACCCGATCGGAGAGCTGCTCGCGACACCAGGCTGCCACCATGTCGGCCACCGGCCGCTCCTGCGCGGCAAGGTCTTGGTGCCCCTCGACGGCGATGAGTTCGGATGTGAGTTCCAAGACGTCGTCGCCATCGATCTGGCGATCTGCGGAGCTTTTCATGAGGCCTCCGTGTCATCGGCCTGCTGGAGCACGAGGCGTTGCGCAGCCGACCAGCGGCGCTGACCAGCAAGCAGACTCGGGCGGTCTTCGAGTACCGGTTTCACCGTCGTCAGCTCGACGCACGCCGCCACAGCTGCGTCTCTATCCGGCCAGACACCGACCCCGATGCCAGCCAGCATCGCGGCACCCAACGGCGAGGCCTCATCGCGGTGCACCCGCACGGGACCGTCGCTGACCGTCGCAATGGTCGATACCCACACCGACGATCGGGCCAGGCCACCAGCGAGGTGGATCTCGCCGCTACCTTCCCCGTCGTAATGCAGATGGCGCACCGCCTCCAAACAGGCGAATGCCACCCCCTCCAGGAGCGCGCGGGCGATGCTTCGCTGGTCATGACCCGGTCTCAGTCCGAGCAGGGCCCCGGTCGCTGCCGGGAGATTCGACGGGACGCTCGTACCGAGCAGATGGGGGACGAAGCTCACCCCGTTCGCCCCTGGCAGCGACTTGCGCGCGAGGTCGTCGACCGCCGGGCCGGCCGTGCCCGCCTCGATCCCGAGCAGGGTGCGGCCGGCCCAGTCGATGGCGAGGCCAGCTGCGTAGACCGAGGCCATTCTCAACGATCCTGGCCCATCGGCCTCCGCGAAGACGAAGTAGTCCCCCGCGTGGCGGTCGGCAGACGGAACCAGGATCTGGGCGGCTGTTCCGGCGTTGACCAGCGCGGCGCCGGGGTGCAGGACGCCCGCGCCCAGCGCACTACAGGAGACGTCCGATGCACCGGCAACGACTGGTGTCCCCGGTTCGAGCCCGAGCTGTTCCGAGGGTGCTGGCAGCAGCTCGCCCACGACGGTCGACGAACCGACGACGGTTGGCGCGAGGTCTGGCGAGGCACCGGCGAGTTCGAACAGCTCGGCGCTGAACCGGTCACAACCGAGGTCGTAGAGCAAGGTTCCCCAGGCATCGGTCGTGTCCGTCTCCCAGCGTCCGGTCAGCCGGTGTCGCAGGACGTCCTTGGCCAGCACGAGCCGCTCGGCTGTCTGCAAGGCATTCGGTTCGTGCTCCGCGAGCCATGCCAGCTTCGGGGCGGTGAAGGCTTCAACGACCGGGTTGGCAGTTCGTCGCTGAAACGCATCTCCCCCCCGGCGGAGGCGGTCGACCTGGTCGGTGTTTCGACGATCGGCCCACGTCATCACAGGTCGAACGGGCTGGTCATCGGGACCGATCAGGGCCAAGCTGTGCATGTGGCCGCTGAGGCCGATCCCCCGGACCTTTGCCCCGGCCGGTGCAGCGGCCAACGCCCCATGCACGGCCGTCCGGGTCGCCGCCCACCAGTCCTCGACGTTCTGCTCGTGGGCACCGGGAAACGGCTCGGAGGACGCGTAACGCTGTGCACCGAACCCGACACATCGCCCCGAGCCGAGGTGCACGACCGCCGCCTTGACGCTCGTGGTACCGAGGTCGATGCCGAGGACGACCTCGCCTGTCGACACTGCTGGTGGCTTGATCACTTGGAGCGTTGCGGCACGAACCCGAACTCGCCGAGGAACTCGAGTGACTCTTCCGCGACTCGGTCGAAGTCGGCGAGACCAACACCAGCCGGCTCACCGACACCGATGTTGCCGCCCACCTGCCAACCCTCCCACTCGACGCTCACATAGCCCTGGAAGTCGATCTCGGCCAGAGCCTCGTAGGTCTCCCGGAAGTCGACCAGGCCGCCGCCGAACCAGATGTGGTTGGTGTTCACGATGGTCGGAAGTCCGACTTCGTCCTTGATCTGTACGACGTCGATCAGGTCACCGAGCCGAACGATGGCCTCCTTGACGTTCATGAACGGCTTCACGGCGATGTAGAACGCACCGGTGTCCATGGTCAAGCGGAGGTTGTCGGCACCGACCTCCTCGAACATGCGCTCGATCAGTTCGACCCGGTTGAGGATGGTGCCCTGCAACAGTTCGATACTCACGTTGAGGCCGAGGCCGCGCGCATGGTCGGCGACCTCGGTGATCGCCTCCCGGCATTGCGCCCACGCGTCCTTGCGGCTCAGCAGGACGTTGAGCGGCGGGTCGTAGTAGCCGTCGCCGATCAGCGTGACGACGGACTCACAACCAAGGACTGCTGCGGCGTCCAGCGCCTGCTTGAACGTGGCGATTCCCCGCTCGCGGTCGAACTCACGGGGGCTGACGAACGTGCTGTGACACCCCAGATAGCCGATGTCGATCCCGGCTCGGTCCGCCGTCTCGCGCAGATCACTGAGCCGCGAGTCGTACTCGTCGCGGGGCCCATGCAGCAGGTGCTGGTAGATGAAGTCAACGCCGTCGTAGCCGTAGTCGGCGGTCCGCTGAGCACACCAGGCGGGGGTCTTGTCACCCCAGGAGTTCCAGGCTGGGCCTGCGGCCTCGAGCCGCCCCCATGGCATGTTCGGCCAGACTTCGAAGCTGATCTTCACTGTCTACTCCTCTTTCGTTGAAGTGCTAGAGGTGGGGGACCCTGGACCGGTAGTGCTCTACGAGCGCGGCGTTGTGTTCGGCTGCGCCAGGCATGTTGGCGCTCAACAGCACCTTGGCATCGCTGGAGTGACGAAGAACGCGGTCGGCCGCCTCGACGAGCAGACCGTTGAGTAGCGCGAGCCCGATGACGCTGGATGCGGGACCGGCCGAGGGCAGCTGTGGCCCTAGCTCGACGATCGCGTCTCCGGGCGGACATCTGTTGTCGATAACCACGTCCGCGATGTCACTCAGCCGAGGGCCCGAGGTGTCGATGGCCTCGGAGTAGGCAACCGAGGTGATCGCGAGCACCGGAAGTCCAAGTTCGCTCGCGGTCGCGGCAACCTCGACCGGCAGGGCGTTCACGCCTGAGTTGGAGACAACCAGCATCGTGTCACGAGCCGGGTCCAGGTCATAGCGAGCCAGGAGGTCCGCCGCGTGCCCCGACTCTCGCTCGAGGACCGTGCTCTGGACGGCACCCTCGTGGAGCATGTTCGGCGGGTTCAGGATCGGGCAGATCTGGATGGGTCCGCCAGCACGGTAGAAGGCTTCCTCGGCGAACATGTGCGAGTGCCCGCTGCCGAAGATGTAGAGCAAGCCGTCGGCCGCGAAGGTCCGCTGAATCAGCGTGGCGGCCGCATCGAGACCCTCGAGCCCATCTGCGAGCGCGAGGGCGAGTAGCTCTTGGAGACGTTGCTGGTAACGGAGGCCGGCCTGCAGGCCTCCCGAAGCGCCGGGAGCCGTCACCCGACCGGACGTTCCTGGAGTTCTCACTTGACTGCTCCTTCGGTGAGTCCCTGGACGAAGTAGCGACCGAAGAAGATGAACGGGATGATCGCCGGCAGCATCGTGAAGACGGTCCCGGCCATGAGCAGTCCCCAATTGACGGTGTACTGACCCATGATCTGGCTCAGACCGATCGGCAACGTCTTCATCTCATCCCCGACGATCAACTGCGACGCGAATACGAACTCCGTCCACGAGTAGACGAACGAGTACACCGCGATCGTGGCGATTCCCGGAGCCAGCAGCGGCAGGACGATCTGCAGCATGGTGCGGAGCGGTCCTGCTCCGTCGACCATCGCAGCTTCGTCGATGTCCTTCGGAATCGACTGGAAGAACCCACGCAACAGCCAGGTGCAGAACGGTGCCGTGAAGGCAACGTTCACGATGATCAACGCCGTGTAGGTGTTGATGAGTTGAAATTGCGCGAATACCTCGTACATGGGCACGAGGAGCAGCGTGCCGGGGATCATGTAGGCGATCAGGATGAGGGCAGCGATCTTCTGGCTACCAGGCACGTTCAGCCGATAGAGCCCGTAGGCCCCGCAGAAGGACACGAGCACGCTGACGACGCAGGTCATCGCCGCAACCAGGAGACTGTTCGTGAGGTAGGTCGGGTAGTCGGTCGCCCGAAACAACTGCTCGAAGTTCGCGAGTGTCGGTGACTGCGGGAACCAGGTGATGTCTCGACTGATGATCTCCGCTCGACCCTTCAGTGAGGACGCACTCACCCAGTAGACGGGGCCGAGAACGAGCAGGCCGAGCAGGGCCATCGACGTCCAGCGTGGCAGATTCCGTACCGCTTGAGCAGCACTCATCACAAATCCTCCGGCTTCGCGAAGCGGATGAAGAGCCATGTCAGGATCGCCAGCAAAACGATGGTCGTGACGCTCGCGGCTGCAGCTTGGCTGGCCCTGAATGCACCGAACGCGACGTTGTAGATGAAGACCGGCGCGGTTTCCGAGGCGTTGGCCGGCCCCCCTTGTGTGACGAGGTAGATCGAGTCGACGATGTTGAACGCCCACAGCGCACCCACGAGCCCGAGTGCGAAAAGCACAGGTTGCAACAGGGGCAACGTGATGTAGCGGAAACGATCGAAGCTGCTGGCTCCGTCAACCTGCGCAGCTTCTTCGATCTCCTTCGGAATGGTCTGCAGCGCTCCGAAGATGATCACCGCACCGAGCGGGAACCAGCGCCAACTGTTCATGAAGATCAACGTCGGCATGGCCCAGGTCCGGTCGGCAAAGAACTGCACACTGTCGACGCCGAACAGGTCGAAGATCCGTGGAACCGGTCCATAGCTCGAATTGGTCAGCCACTGCCAGATGACCGCGACAGCCACCGTGGGGATGATCCAGGGCAGCAGGACCCAGATCCTGGCGGACCGCGCCCAGCGTCCCGCCCTTTGCAGCAGAAGCGCAGTCGTGAACGCCAGGATGGTCTGGAGGAAGATGTTCCCGAACAGCCAGACACCCGAACGGCGAAGCGAAGCCCAGAAGTCCTCGTTGGCCCAGACCCGCCGGTAGGTCGCGGTACCGACGTACTCGGAAGGCGTTCCGATGGTCCCCTGGTTTTGGAAGCTCAGAAGAACGGTGTTGAGCAGCGGAAAACCGATGGTGAACAGCATCAGTAGGACGAGCGGGGCAACGAGCAGCAGCGACAGCGCGAGGCTCCACCGCTTGTCGTTCCACCGGCGACCAGCAGCGTCCGCGAGCGTCCGCTGCTGGTCGTGGAGGACCTCACCGGTGCGGGACTCCTCCCGTCCCGCACCGGCCTGGGTCTGATTCAGCGGAGCGCTCAACCGTCAACCGCATCCTGCATCTGCTGCTGGCCCCATGCGACGGCTGCAGCCGGATCCTCGTCATCGATGACGATGCGCTGGATCACCTGGGCGATGATGTTCTGACCGGAGATGTTGCCGATCTCATCGATGTACTGCCCCTCGAGAAATCCGAAGAGGCCGCCGAACTCTGACTGTTCGAGCATGAGGTCGACACAGTCTCGATACTCGGTGATGACTTCGTTGGACGACCAGGCCTCGGAGTTCATCCCGGTCTCGGTCAGTGGCAGGAAGAGTCCAGGATCCGCGTTCAGGAAGTCGCCATAGTTCTCGTCGGCGAGAATGAACGCGAGAAAGTCCTCGGCAGCAGCAGCCTTCTCGTCCTCTTCGGCCATGATCATGGCAGCGTTGGAGTAGTAGATGCTGCCCGGATCCCCATCGACCGACTGCGGGATGAACGCACACCCGAGGTCCGAAGAGGGGCGGCCGGACTCTTCCTCGAAGGGTGAGAGGTACTGACCCTTCTCAATCGCCATTGCCGCTGCGCCGCTGTTGAAGGCGGCCTGTGGCTCTCCCCAAGCAAAGTTGGCACTGTCCGGCGGGGAGAACGCCATGAGGCGATCGTAGAAGTCGAATGTCTCGACGACCTCGGGCTGATCGAAATCGGGATCACCCTCGTCGTCGAAGAAGTTGCCAGCGTTGTTCGTCAGCATCATGCTGTAGATGACCTGATCGGTCGCGAGGTTGCGACCCGCGGGCAAGGCGATTCCGAACTGGTCATCGGTGGTCAGCGCCTCGGCCGCAGCTTCGAGTTCGTCCCAGGTTTCGGGCGGCTCCACGCCTGCTTCCGCAAGCAGATCAGCGCGGTACCACAGCATCTGCACCATCCCGTAGAGCGGGACGGCGTAGTACTCGCCATCGTCGAGGTACGCCGCCATAGCCGCGTCCAGGAAGCCGTGCTCCGCATCCAGAGACTCGACGAAATCGGTCACCTCACGCACGCTGCCGATCGGACGTACGAAGGTGGTGAAGTCCGGGATGGTGAACAGGATGTCGGGCTGGAGACCCGACTGAACCGCACTCGCGATACCGGTGTAGATCTGGTCCCAGGACTGCACCTGCTGCACGACCTCAAAGGTCGGATCGGTCTCGTTGTACCGATCGATGATGGCCTGCCACGCCTCGACCCGGTGCGGTGGCTCCTCCATGTGCCAGAGCACCAGCTGATCCCCACCACCGCCAGCCGCAGCATCGTCGCCCGCACCGTCATCGGCCGCGGAGTCACCGTCCACGTCCGCCCCGTCCGTGTCGCCACCACAGGCAGTGACAAGGAGAGCAAGTGCGCCGAAGGCGGCCATGGCACGTCTCGTTCTACCCATTTTCATGCTTGTTCCTCTCTCGCGGCCCGCACCTGACCAACACGCTGAGGCATATGGTCTAGACCGATTGACTCATACAGAGCTTCCACCGAAGCCCCTTCCAACTCTAGCAAGTGGTCTAGACAGGTCAAGAGGGTCGTGGCAGACTGACGTTCCCGGAGAGGGAGGAAGCGGCGGATGAGAGCTGCAACCGACGAACCACAAGCGAGCAAGTACGAGCAGATCGTCACGGCCCTACGAAAAGAGGCTCGTCAACAGAGCACCGGCACCCAGCTCGCTCCTGAGCGGGTGCTGGCCGAACGCTTTGCCGTCAGCCGGATGACGGTTCGTCAGGCACTCGAAGTTCTCGAAGGAGAGGGTTGGATCGAACGCGTCGTCGGTAGCGGGACATTCGTGCGCCGACCTGTTGTCACACTCGGACCGCAGGTCACCTCGTTCACCGAGGACATGGCTGTACGTGGTTTGAAGCCAGGTACCCGGCTTCTCGGCTTCGACGTCATCGAGTCGCACCAGCGCGTCGCAGAGGCTCTGGACGTTCGGCCCGGAACCAAGGTGTTGTGGTTGGAACGACTCCGGCTCGCTGACGGGGATCCGATGTGCGTGGAGGTGTCGCATCTCCCCATCCGTCACCAGGCGCTGCTCGAGAGCGCCGACCTGGAGGCGTCACTGCACGAGACGTTGCGATCTGGTGGCGTCGAACCGACCTCATTGCTGCGCAGGATCGAGGCCCGTGCAGCACCACGTCGCGTCGCACGGCTGCTCGGCCTCCCAGACGAGTCACCTGTTCTGGAACTGATCGACGTCTTCTCGGACGGGAACCAACGACCGATCCAGCATGTCGCCTCTCTCTATCGCCCCGACCGTTATGCCGTTGTCGCGCGTATCAACCAACTTGATGTACCCCGACACGACAAGCCAACCGGAGACGAACGATCGTGATTGACGAGACTCCTGCACTGCCCATACCAGCTGGTGCATACAGCCCGGTCCGGGACCGCGCGGGCCTGGTGTGGACAGCAGGCTTCGGTCCACAGGACCCCGCGACCGGCAAGGTGCCTGAAGGGATAACTGCACAGACCGACCAGGTTCTCGACAACGTGCGCGCGGCCCTCGCGACGCGTGGGCTCGACCTGCATCATGTCGTGAAGGTGACCACCCATCTCCAGTACCTGAAGCGCGACTTCCAGGCCTACAACGCCGCATATGCAAAGTGGTTCGTGGAGCCGTATCCCGTCCGCACGACGGTTGGTAGCGACCTCATGGACATCCTCGTGGAGATTGACGTCGTCGCTGTCCGTGACGACGAAGAGTCCCTTCTCGACGCCGGGGCCTGACGTGCCGGCACAGCGCTTAAGCGACCACGTTTGGCTCGTTGGGACCGGCGAGCCGGGTCCAGCCTTCACCGACGTCTATGACGGCCACAGTTACCTGATCCGCGCCGAGGGTGGAACCGCACTGCTCGTGGACTGCGGAAGCGGTCGGGGGGTCGAGGCATGGCTCCGCAACGTTGATGAGGTCTGCGACCGTGATGCTGTCTTGGCAGTGATGCTCAGTCACTACCACGCCGATCACGCAGGTGGGGCCGCCTCGGTGCGCGCCGTTGGGTTCTCCGTTCTCGGGGATCCCTTGACCGTCTCGGCACTGGCGGCTGCGGATGAGCAGGTCACCTCGCTCGCGCTCGCGCGTGGTGCAGGGGTCTATCCCTCCGACTACGAGTTGATTCGTTCCGATATCGGGACTGCGCCGGATCAGCTCGACGTCGGCGACCTCCGCGTCCTGATTGAGCCCACCCCGGGCCACTGTGACGGCCATCTCGCCTTCCGTCTAGTCGTGGGTGACTCGTCTGCCCTCTTTTCGGGTGACTGCATCTTCGCTGGTGGGCGAGTGAGCGTGCAGGCCATCCACGATTGTCGTCTCCGCACCTACGCCACGACACTCGAGGAACTCGCCGGTCGGCCGACCGAGCAACTCTTCCCGGGCCATGGCCAGGCCGTGCTCTCCGCGGCGGATACCGACATCGAGCGGGCTGCGGCAATCTTCCGCTCTCTGCGGATACCCCCGAACCTGCTCGACTCTCATCCCCACGAGGAGGTCGCCGGTGATTAGCCGTCGACTCGGCGTCGATCAGGTCATCGATGACGGCGTCACAAAGCCTGGCGACGCACTCATCGCCGACGGCCGGATCATCGAGGTCGGTCTGCCCCCTGCTGGCACGGATCTGGTGGCGGCGAGAGGCTTCGTCGATCTCCAGGTCAACGGCTACGCCGGCGTCGACCTGCTCGGTGCCGACGAAGACGCCGTTCGGCATGTCGGACGGACCATGCGCCAACACGGCGTCCAGGCATGGCAGGGAACGCTGATCACCTCGCACGAAACGCGCCTCGTTCGAAGCTTGAACGTTCTGGCCGGCACCGCACCTGACCACACGTGCGCCAGGCTTCTGGGTGTGCATCTGGAGGGTCCATTTCTTGCATCAGAGCGCCTGGGCACACACCCGGCCGAGCATCGGCAGGACCCGGACCTGGCGCTGATGGGCCGACTTCGGGCAGCAGGTCCCGTGACCTACGTCACCCTCGCACCGGAGCTACCGGGAGCCCTCGACATGATCGAAGTGCTGGCGGACGCTGGTGTCGTCGTCTCGCTCGGTCACACCGCCGCCTCCGCCGAGCAGGCGCATGCGGCATTCGACCGCGGTGCGACCACGGTGACCCACCTGTTCAACGCGATGACCTCGTTCGCGCCACGGGCACCCGGAATCGTCGGGGCGGCGCTGACGCGTCCGGACGTGACCGTCCAGATCATCGTCGATCGCCATCATCTCGCACCTGAGACGGTCCGTCTCGCCTTCGCCGCCGCAGCAGGTCGGATCGCCCTGGTGACGGACGCGACGGCCGCAGCCGGACTCGGTGATGGCAGCTACCAGCTCGGCGACATCGAGGTGGAAGTGACCGACGGGGCCGTACGGCGCGGCGACGGAACATTGGCGGGCAGCGCGCTGACGATGGCCGTCGCGGTGCGCAACTGCGTCGAGCTGGGCATCGACCTGCGCACGGCGATCACGGCAGCGACCGCGACCCCGGCAGACATCGTCGGGCAGCCGCACCTCGCACAGCTGCGACCCGGCGCGCCCGCCGACGTGGTGGTGCTCGACGCTGCCGGTCAGCTCCAGAAAGTCCTTGCCAACGGAGAAGAGGTACACGCGTGAGTCGACTTGGACGAGAGATGGCCGAACAGCCTGCGGCCATCGCCCAGCTTCTCGAGCGGCACCTCCCGACCTTGGACGGGCTGCGATCACGGCTGTGGCGGGACGACGTCCGATCCGTGGTCGTCGTCGCTCGTGGGTCGTCTGACAACGCGGCTCGCTACGCCCAGTATCTGTTTGGCATCCAGCACCGATTGCCCGTCGGGCTCGCGGCCCCGTCGATCACGTCCATCTACGACGTCGAACTGCGCTTCGACGGGGCTCTGGTCATCGGGATCTCCCAGTCCGGGCAATCGCCCGACGTGGTCGGCGTGCTGGCCGCCGCGAAGGCGCAAGGCCGCCCTGCACTGGCGATCACCAACGATGCTTCCTCGCCGCTGGCGATGGCAGCGACCGATGTCCTCGACCTCGGTGTCGGGCCCGAGCGAGCGGTGGCGGCCACCAAGACCTACACCTCGTCGCTCACGGCTCTTGCGCTCATGTCTGCAGCCAGGGCCACCGGGTCCGACCGAGCGCGCCTTGTGGCTGAACTCGAGCGCCTCCCGCAGCTGGCCGACGAGGCCCTCCAGCTGCCCACCACTGAGGCAGCCGAGCTCGTCGCCGCGCACCCGCACCTGTTGGTCGCTGGCCGCGGACTGAACTACTCGACGGCCTTCGAGGCTGCGCTAAAGATTCGTGAGTTGAGCGGCACCGTTGCTGAGGCCTACTCCCCACCAGACCTCCTGCATGGCCCGATCGCCGCCGTCGCCGCATCCGCTGCGGCCCTCCTCGTGGCACCTGACGAACCGAGCGTCATCTCGCACCACGAACTCGTCCATCGGCTCCGGGAACGTGGCACGCCAGTCCTCGCAGTGTCCGGCGATCGCAAGCTGAGCAACGCCGCCGATCTGACGATCGAACTCGGCGCTCAACCGGCTGGCTGGCTGACGCCGGTCACCTCCATCATGCCTCTGCAGCAGCTCGCAGCCACCGTGGCAGGCCTGCGTGGCCGCGACCCGGATGCGCCGGCGGGATTGACGAAAGTCACCCGGACGCACTGATCCTCACATTAGAGGCGCGCCGAACGCGTCGTCCACGGGGTCGTATCCGAGCGCCGCTCGTGTCGTCGACAGGTCCAACCTCTTGGTCGTATTGTTCGAAACGCCGTTGACGACCAGGTGCTCCGTGACCGGCACCGTCAGCGCGCGCCTGAACAGCTGGTTGGCGTCTCGAGGACTCAACCACGCTGCTCGATTTCGGAGCGAGGCATCGGTTCCGGGCGGGTCCGGCTCGTAGTTGGCGATTCGCACGGACACGAACGTGGTCGATGAACGCCGTGCCAACGAACTGCACAGCGCCTCACCGAACGCTTTGCCGACCCCGTAGTCGTTCGCCGGACACGGTGAGTCCTCCGCCCGCACCTGTCGCTCCAAGGGGTACCCCTCGACAGCCTGGGCACTACTGGCGAAGACGAACCGATCGACTCCGGCCTCTACCGCGGCAGTGGAGATGTTGTAGGTGCCAACCATGTTCGTGGGCAGGACCTCCGACCGGAAGTCGGCGGCCGCATCTGGGTAGGCGGCCAGGTGCAACACGCCGGCCACGTCTCGGCAAGCTTCGCGACAGGCCTCGGGGTCCCGTACATCCAACTCACGGAACGGAAACGCTGAGGAACCATCCGTGTCCGATAGGTCAGCGCGGACCAGATCGAGCGCGCCATCGGCCTCCGCCGATGCGACGAATGACTTCCCGATGACCCCAGAGGAGCCCGTCACCAAGATCTTCACTGCCCTCGCTCCTCAAGTCCACCGAAATCCTAGACGCAGGCGCGTGCCAATTCGTTGGGAAGATCGACCAACACCCATCCGGTCGGGGCGGCACCGGGCGGGCATGACGCAGGCCAACCTCGCCGCGCGCATACACCTGTTCACCAACGATCTCAGCCTACGACTACGGCACGAAGCAACCCGCGGGGACGTGCTTCTTCACCTCCTGCGGGCTGCCGGCGGCAGCCCAGAACACGCACCCACCGAACCGGCCGACGCCCGCTCTATCGACACCTCCCGCGACGCCCTGGCAGAGCAAGTCCGCCGCGACCCGGCCGTGCTCGAGCAGGCATGCCGGGCAGCCAACGTCACCGGCTACGGCCAGATCCTCGTGCTCGGCAGCGAAGCGGTCCACGCTGCACTACCCGACGCGGATCTCCCACCGATCACGACGATGCCCGAGGAGGCCGATCTCGCGGTGGCCAACGACGTCGCGAGCGACACGGCACATTGGGTCGAGGCCCACGTCGGACTGGGTTCTCCCTACCAGCGCTTCGGCGTGTGCACCGACGGCATCCGCCTCACGGAAGTGACCTTGCCGGCACCGAAAGGGCCACCATGGCCGATCGGATCCGCCGGTGGCCCTTCCGGCATCGTGGAGGCTCAGACCTTGCTGGACGTGCCGACCGGCACGGTCACCAAGGCGGGCTCGGCTTCGGCCCCGTTGGGCTCCGTAGGGGGCTCAGCGCCGAGCTTGGCACCGAAGCCCTTGGCGAGCAGGGCATAGAGGGCGATCGTGGTCGCCATCCCGGGGATCCCGAAGATGAAGCCGGGGAAAGCGACGTAGGCGACGATTCCCGCCACGATGCCCCCGATCGTCGCGATGATCGCGGCGACGTTGACCCCGCTGGTCCGGTCGGCGGAGAACTCCGTACCGCGCCGCAAAATGAAGAAGTCCGCGATGATCGCGGCCCCCACAGGCGGGACGATCAGGCCGATCGTGATGAGAATGTTGGACACGTTGCCGATGATCCCGGTCATGGCGGCGACGATGCCGATGGCGGCGGCGACCATCCCGGCCTTGTGCCAACTGAACGAGCGGATGCCGTTCGAGTAGCCGAGGGTCGCGTTGTAGAGGCACGCGTCAGCGGTCGACCAGGTGCTGAGCACCGCGATGGCCGACAGCGGCAGCAGCACGGCGACCGAGGTGGTAGCCAGGAAGTAGGGCACGCTCGGGTCGTCGATCGCGGCGGCGAACAGCGCGCCGAGCACCATGAACGGACCATTGCTGAGCAGGAACGCGACGCCGGTGACACCGACGGCCTGTCGACCCGTCCGGGTCCACCGGACGATGTCCCCGGTCATGGTGCCGCTGACGGCGAAGGTCGCCCAGGCGATCCCGACGCCGGTGAAGAAGGTCATGTCCCCGGTGCCCTGCGACTCGAACAGTGCGGACCCGGCGGGGATCACCCGCGTGAGTCCGTCAAATTGCGCGAGGCGAGCGAGATCCTGCGCCGCGCCTTCCGACTCGCGAGCGGTGCCGGCACGACCGCGGCCTACCATGACCCGACCGATCGCGCGGAGCTCGCTGCCCTGTGCCTACGCGTGCTCGGCTGAGCCCGCTGCCGACCGAGCCGGGTCGAACACGCCGGCCGCGACCGTTGCTGCGAGCCGGGTCAGCGCGGCGTCGTGAAGCGGACTCGCACCCGGTGCGCCCGCAGGCCGCTGAGTCACCGTGTCCAACGGCGCATCCAACAGCTCCGCCGACGCCGCGCACTCCCGGTGCGACGTGCCAGAGCAACACACGCATGTCCTCGCGCAGCCGGCCCAGCGCTTTCGGGAAGGGTGCCGCCACCTGCAGCAGCTTCGACGGCACCGCGTCAGGGTCGTCAACTGACATCAGCGGACCTCGATCACGATGCGGCCCATGCCGACGACACGCCGACCGCTCTCGGCCCCACCGAGCGGTGGCATCGGCAGCCGCCAAGCAGGCAGATAATCATGACAGCGGAGGCAGATGTCTACGCGCTTGAGCCGCGAAGTCCTTGACGCCGGCGCGCTCCAGATAGCTGAGCAGGCCTTCGACCTCGTAGGGAGGCCGCTTGTGCGCGGCAGCTTGTTGCTCGAGCACGCGCATGACGACGCCGGGGGCCAAGTCGAGCTGGTCGATCACGAACTCGTCGGCGGTCACGACAGCGATCCCGTAGGGCGCTGTCGACGTGGACGGAAAATCCTTGACATTGTTCGTGACGATGGCCGCTGCGTTCGCCCGCACCGCGGCGGCGAGGACGTGGCGGTCCTTCTCGTCATTCTCCATCAACTCGATGAGCGGCTCGTAGCCCTCAACGAGAGCGTCCTCGAAGTGAGTCCGCATCAGCGTCACAATGCGGCCGGCATGAGCGGGTTGCACTCCGCGCTTCACCAGATTGCTCTCGAGCTCAGACAAGATGTGCTCGGACCACAGGGGCCGGAACAGACCTTGCTCCGCCATGCGGAGCAAGGTGTCGCGAAGGTGCCCGCCGAACAGGACACAGGTATCGAGCACGACCGCATAGGCCATGCGTCAGCCACGCGTGGGCGGTTCGAGGAAGTCCTCGTCGTACAACCCGGCTTGCTCGGAGATGTCCACCAGTTCGTCCAAGCCTCGACGAGTCTCTTCTCGGGAACGTCGCTGATAGGCGAGGACGTCGGTCAGCAATACGCGCCGATGTCGCCCCGGCTTGGTGTAGCGGACCTCCCCCCTCTCGAGGATCTTGACGAAGGTCGGCCGACTGATGCCGAGCAGATCCGCCGCTTCCTGGGTCGTGAGCACGGTGTCATGAGGGGCGACGGTGATTGCTTGACCGCGCCTCAGTGCCTCAACGACATCTCGGAGGGCGTTGTAAACCTCCTCTGGGATCATCGTCTCCTGACCGTCGGGGCTTCGCAGCACGGCAACAGGGAAGGAGTTGATGAACTCCTCCAACTCGCGCAGCACCTTCTCTTCCGCTGGGGGAAAGAACGTGCGGTCACGAAGGTCACTCATTGCGCCCCCTCCTCATCTGTGAAGACAGTACGCGAAAAACGCAAGAAACGAAAGACGTCCCGGCCGCCGATCGCAGCCGCGCGCATCGCACCGTGGTTCGTGGGCTGCCCGACCGCTTCCGCATCAGTTCGTCGACGGGATCGTCCCGGAGCTGCGCCTCACGGGAGGTGGCGAGCTTCAGCAATTTCACGAAGTGGTCGAGGGGTGGACAAGCCGTTCGGGGGTGTCATGACACGCAAGAGGCACGATCATCAGTCACGGAAGCGGGCCGGCGTCTCGGCACGCCGGCTTCCTCACGCCGAATTCCGAGCGCACCTCACGGAGAACCGATGGCGCTACGCCGCCTTCCTCGCCGCCTGGTTCGCGTTCATGGCCGCTATGTGGACGGCGATGGCCGCTGCCGGTGCCTCCGAATTCGCCACCGGGCTCCTCGTCGGTGTCGGGCTTGGCGCGCTGCCTCTCTTCACCCATGTGTTGTACGTCGCCCTGGGTCTCGGTAACCGCTCGATGGGCGCGGAGGCCGAACAGTGGACGGCAACCGAGCTCGCCAAGCTCGATCACCGCTGGTCGGTCTTCCACGACGTGCCGCTGGCACGGAGCAACGTCGACCATGTCGTTATCGGCCCCGGCCGCGTGTACGCCATCGAGACCAAGTGGACCTCGGCCACCAACGTCGACCGCTTCGTGAAGGGAGCGAGTTGGCAGGCGAAGCGCCAGGCAGCGGAGCTCGCCGCCGAGCTTCGGGCGCGTGGTGCGGGTCGGCAAGTGTTGCCGCTGCTCGTGGTGTGGGGTCCGGGCATCGCCGCACAGCTCGGCGAGAAGCCCAAACTCATCAACGACGTCCGCGTGGTTTCAGGAAGGCACGCCGCCGTCTGGCGTGAGCGCATGGCCAAAGCGCTCGACCGGCTCGAGGCTGACCGGCCCGCGACTCAGGCGCTGTTGGCGCTCCTCGCTGAGTCTGAGGCGTCGGCCGAGTCCGTGCGTGAACCTGCGGATGAGATGAACCGCACGCCCATGTTCGTCGATGCGCCCCCGGCACCGACGACCTCCAGACCCGATATCGCAACCCGCGGGCCTCACGAGTAGTCGTAGTCTGAGCTGCGCCCGGCATCGACATCGGTGGTTGTCGAGGCCAGTCTGGCTCGGTCAAGGCCGATGATCAGCAAGCGCCGCTCGAGCCAACGTCATCCCGCCGTCGGTGACCCGACCGGGCCAGCGGTCGTGCCGTCGGTCACGCTCGAATGCGCCGAGCCGTTGCAACAGCCGGACGTCGGTGGCGATCAGGCCGGTGACGGTGCGCCGGTCGATCGGCTGGCCGT
>CAYTLZ010000037.1:0-23967 GCA_964438785.1 uncultured Actinomycetota bacterium
TAGTCGTTGTAGGTCCCGGGTTCGCGGCTGCGTTCGAGGTCGGCGTAGTAGTCCAGCATCGGCTCACCGAACCCCATCGACCGCGCGAAGATCAGGTTCACGTCCGCGAACGTCGAGTCGTAGCCCTCGTCGACGTCCACCCCGCTGGACATCGTCAACAGATCCCGCACCGTGACCCCGTCGTACCCCGACCCGGCCAACACCGGGACGTGGGTCACCACCTCGTCGTCGACACCGTCGAGGTGGCCGTCCTCGATCGCGATCCCGACCGCCGCGGACAGCAACGACTTGGCCATCGACCACGACGTCGCCCGCGAGTCCGCGTCGTTGCCCCGCCGGTACTCCTCGTGCACGATCGTGTCGTCGTGCACCACGACCAGTCCGGTGGTCTCCGTGCGCTCCAGGAAGGACTCGAGGTCGTGCTCCTCGCCCTCGAAGGGGTAGCTCGACGGCAGGTCGCGATCGCCCTGTTCGAACGCCCACACGTCCTCGCCCGCGACGATGTCGCTGCTCGGGAAGATGTCGTCCATCGACCGGAAGTTCTCCGCCCGATGATCATCGGCGAACAGGGTGAAGAACACGCCGTACTCGGTGGTCAGCACGTAGCGGTACCCGCCGTACAGGGCGACGACCAGCACCAACAGCGTGACGCCGACGATCGTCGCCCACCGCGGCACCCCGCGACGCTCACGTCGTGGTGCTGCCCCCGGCGCGAAACCGTCGAGGCCTGTCTGCGTGGTGGTGTCCGTCATGTCGTTCGTCCATCGGTCCGTGGTGGTACGTCGATCGGGATCCAGGCATCACGGGCCTGGCCGGCGGGTCGTGTGGTCGGTGCGGTGGCGGGCCGAGTCGACCCAGCGGTCTCAGCGCGGCAGGTCGGTTGCTGCGCCGTCGTCGGCACGTGCCTGACGACGCCGGTCGAGCCGAGTGCCGATCACGACGAACGCCCCGCTGACGACGACCAGGCCGGCACCGAACGCGGCCGCCGCGGCGGCGTTGCCGTCGAAGGCGGCGTAGAGCGTCTCACCGACCCCGATGCCCAACCAGAACAGCAGGGCGGCGGCGGCGACCGCGAGGAGACCGACCGCGAACGGCAGCTCGAGCACCCGGTGGACCTCGCGGACGGCCGTGAGCGCGCGCTCGTCATCGTGGGTCCGACGGTGATGCCCGAGCCAGGCGGTGATCGCCGCGATCGCCACCAGGGCGACGGCGAAGACGAGCCCGAACCGGGCAGAGCCGTCGTCCCCGGCGAAGGCGCGGTAGGTGGTCCGCCCGACACTGATCCCCAACCAGAACACGACCGCGCCCATCGCGACCGCGAGGAAACCGGCCGCGAACGGGTGGCGCAGGGGCGCAGGGAGGCGGTCGAGGTACCCGCGGACATCGTCGTGCTGACGGCGCTGTTCCGGCATCGTGATGCTCCTGATCGTGGGCCGGTCGACCCCGGTGGTCATTGAAGTAACTAGCGATAACGTAACAATCAATAGGCAACCGGGTCAAGGGAGGTCGCCCCGGCAACCGATGGGCCGCGGATCCCGAGGCACACCGGCGGGCAGGGCCGGTGCACCGCGCCCCCCACAGCGCACGAGGCGGCCTCCCGAAGGAGGCCGCCTCGTGAACGCCTGCACGTGTGTGGCGGAGGGAGAGGGATTCGAACCCTCGAGAGGTGTGAACCCCTACCCGCTTTCGAGGCGGGCGCACTAGGCCGGACTATGCGATCCCTCCAGGCGTCCGGGCGAACCCGGACGGCGCGGAGCGTACGTGGCCGCCCACCACCTCGGCAACCGGACACCGAGGTGGCACGTGCGCGGACTCAGCGCCGGGCCCGGAACCAGGCGCGCAGCAGCGCCGCCGCCGCCTCGCTGCCGACCCCCCGGGTCACGGCCACCTGATGGTTCAGGCGCGGATCGCGGGGGATGTCGTACAGCGCCCCGACGGCACCGGCCTTCGGGTCGTCGGCCGCGAACACCAGCCGGCCGAGGCGGGCCAGCACGAGCGCCCCGGCGCACATCGCACACGGCTCGAGCGTCACGTACAGGGTGCAGTCGTCCAACCGCCAACGCCCGAGCGCGCGGGACGCGTCACGCAACGCCAGGACCTCGGCGTGCGCCGTGGGATCCCGATCGACCTCCCGACGGTTGTGACCGACGGCGATCGCGACCCCGTCGTGGACCACGATCGCACCGATCGGCACGTCGTCGTGGACCGTGGCCCGCTCGGCCTCGGTCATCGCCCGCTGCATCCACCCGGCATCATCCACGGGACGCACTCTACGAGCCGCGACCCGATCGATGGTCCGGCTACGACGCCCGGGCCGCCTCGCGAGCCAGCAGGGCACGCTTGCGGGTCGTGCCCCAGGCGTAGCCGCCGAGCCCACCGGTGGACCGCAGCACCCGGTGGCACGGGATGAGCATCGCGACCGGGTTGCGGCCGATCGCACCCGCCACCGCGCGCACCGCGTCGTCCCGACCCGCCACCTCGGCGACATCGCGGTAGGTCACCACCCGGTCGTCGGGGATGCGCAGCAGCGCCTCCCAGACCTTCAGCTGCAGGTTGGTGCCGATGACCCCGACGGGGAGCCGTTCGGCCGGGCAGCGACCGTCGAACAGCGCGGCGAGGTGGGCGACCGCGCCGTCACCGGCTGTCGGATCGATCCCGAGCGTGGCCCGCGGCCACGTCGCGCGCAGCTGCGCGAGCACGCCGTCGACGGTCTCGTCCGGCGACACGAAGGCCAGGCGCAGCAGACCCCGGTCGGTCGCCGCCACGGCGGCCGGGCCGAGCGGCGTGGCCCGCAGCGTGGCACGGATGGTCAGCCCCGCACCACCGGAGCCGACCTCCCCCGGGGTGACCCCGTCGAGCGTGACGAACAGCTCGTGCAGCCGGCCGGTCGACGACAACCCGACCCGGCCGGTCGTGTCGAGCACCGTGTGCCGCTCCTGCAGCAGCCGCCGGGCGGCGTCGGCGGTCAGCCACCGCAGCAGCCGGGCCGGACTGGTCCCCGCGAACCGCGCGAAGGTGCGCTGCAGGTGCCCCGTGGACACGTGCAGCGTGGCGGCGAGCGCGGCCACGCTCGGCGGCCGCTGGTCGCTGCCACCGGGCCCGTCCCCGTCGAGCATCGCGATGGCGCGGGCGACGAGGTCGTAGTCCTCGAGCCATCGGCGCTGCGCCGTCCCGGTCGCCACCACCCCACCTCCCGCGTCCGCCGGGGCGTCGGTGCCGTCCGGCTCGTCGGTGCAGTCTCGCGTGCCGCCCACCCCGCTGGCGACCCGGTTCGTGACCGGATCCAGCGGCGACCGGCCGCGCTCAGGCGCCGATCTGGAGTTCCTCGATGCTGGTGGGGCCGTAGAAGGCGACCTTGCCGGCTCCTGCGTCGTGCAGCGCATTGCCGACCGCGCGCTTCTCGTCGGCGCGGGCATCGTCGTCGACGTCCTCGGGGAGCGCGACGGTCACCACGTACTGGCCGGCCGCGATGGCCTGCTCGAGCTGCTCGAGTCGCAGCGTCTCCTCGCCCAGGGCCTTCTGCACGGTCCGCAGGGCACTGCGCAGCACGCCACCCTCGTCGCCGTCCGCATCGATGGCCCGGCGGGCGGACTCCCCGCACCAGACCTCGATGCGCTCGCCCGCGACGCCGGAGGCGTCGAGCGCCGCCTCGACGGCGTCCAGCGTCGACGCGTCGGGGGCGATCCCGACGACCCGGTTGGTCGGGTAGACGAGCAGCCCGGCATCGGGATCGGCATCGCGCGGCGCGTGATCGTCGGTGTGGTCGGCCATGGTGGATGTCCTTGTCGAGAGCCGGTCGGGGGCCGGTCGGGTTCGCGAACCCGGCGGCAGCTGGCAAGCTGCACCCGACCCGCGAGCCTAGGCCTGCCGACCGGGCCGCTCGTCCGTGTGACCCGTCCACTGTCCGGGGCCCGCACCGACAGCCGTCCGGGCCATCGACGTCGACGAACCACTCACGACCACGTTGGAGATCGCGATGTCCGAGCCCGAGTCCACGATGACCACCCGAGCCGTGGTCGAGCCGACGTTGGCGACCGACCGCACCCTCGACGTGCTGGTGCAGCTCGACCACGAACTCGGGCCGATCGACGACGCGGTCCGCGCGATCGTCGGTCTGCGCGCCGAGGCGAACGGCACCGTCGCCCTCATCGACGTCGCGCTGCGTGACGACGGCGTGCTCGTCCCGCCCGCGGACACCCACGGGCTGGTCGTGGTGACCTCCGAGGAGGTCGCCCACGGTGACGACGTCGTGCCGCTCAAGCAGTTGGTGGCGGTGCTGCCCGACGGCCGTGAGGCCGGTGTCTACCGGGTCGCCGAGGCCGACGACCTGCGTTCGTGGCGCACCGACGCCGACCCGGATGACGAGGCTCCGGCCCTGCGTCCGCGCGACGTCGCCTCGAACACCGCCCGGCGGGCGTTCGGCCTGCCCTCGCTGGTGGCCGGGACCATGAGCGTCGAGGAGTTGTGCGCCCGCGCCTGGCTGGTCGCCGTGTCGGCGGAGGCCATCACCCGGTTCGACGCACCCGAGGGCCCGCGCGAGGTCGAGGTCGAGGAGCTCACCGCGGTGGCCGCGGAACCGGTGCTCGGCGATCTGGTGCCGAACGCTGACGCGCCGCTGCCGAGCTGGCCGGAGATCCACCTCGCCGCGGTCGACGGCCGGCTCGAGCTCGGGCCGTTCACCGTGGCCCCCACCCACGCCGCCTGGCTGGACGGCAACGGCCTCGCGCAGGTGCTCGACCGCACCCTGCCACCGATCGAGGAACTGCTCGGGTCGTTGCGGATCGCCGGTGGGGACGACGTGATGGCGTGGGCGATCGACGAACTGCTGCGTCGCGACTGGTACCGGCCGGACTGACCTCGGGTCCTAGGCTGCGCGCCGCCGCCATCCGCCGCCCAAGGCCGCCACCGTGTCCGTCGATCCGCCGTACCGCGACGCCGAGGTACCCGCGTTCTGGCGGGCGCTGGGACGCACCGGCCTCGTCGACGTGCACACGCACTTCATGCCCGACGCGGTGCTGCGCAAGGTGTGGGCGTACTTCGATGCCGTCCCCGGTCCCGCCGGCGAGCCCGGCGGCTGGCCGATCACCTACCGCACCGACGAGTCGACGCGGCTGGGGACGTTGCGCGGGCTCGGGGTGCGCCACTTCACCTCGCTGTTCTATCCCCACAAGCCGGGCATGGCCGCCTGGCTCAACGACTGGGGCACCGCCTTCGCCGCGGCGCACGACGACGTCGTGCACAGCGCGACCTTCTTCCCCGAACCCGACGCGGACCGCTACGTCGCCGAGGCGATCGAGTCCGGTGCCCGCATCTTCAAGGTCCACCTGCAGGTCGGCGCGTACGACCCCCGCGACCCGCTGCTCGCCCCGGTGTGGCGACGGCTGGCCGACGCCGCCATCCCGGTCGTGATCCACGCCGGGTCCGGGCCACTGCCCGGTCCGTTCACCGGGCCCGACCCGGTCGCCGCCGTGCTCGACGCGCATCCGTCCCTGCATGCCATCTTCGCCCACATGGGTGCTCCTGAGTACGCCGACTTCATGGCGTACGCGGAGCGCTACGAACACGTGCATCTCGACACCACGATGGCGTTCACCCCGTTCATGGAGCGACTCGCGGCGTTCCCCCTCGACCTGCTGCCCCGGCTCGAGGCACTGCGCTCGAAGGTCGTGCTGGGCACCGACTTCCCCAACATCCCCTATCCCTACGCCCGGCAGTTGCAGGCGCTGGTCGAGCTCGGGCTCGGCGACGACTGGCTGCGCGCGGTGTGTGTCGACAACGCCGTGCGGTTGCTGGATCTCGATCCCAGCGCGTTCGCCGTCGCGGACTGACGGCCCAGGGCGCACCGACGGCGGTGGCGGACCGACCTGCGGTGCCACCGGCTGTGGACGACGCACCGGCGCGACGCATGGAGCCCGTAGCCTGCGCGCGATGCCCACCCTCCCCGCCGCCGACTTCCCGGGACCCGACGTGCTCGGGCGCAACGTCGTGGTCGGTCCCGGTGCGCCCACGCCCCGCGGGTACGACCACGCTCCCCGGCTGGTCGTCGACGACGAGGTCCTGGCCACCCCCGCCCACCTCGCCGCGGTCCTGCACGGCCGCTGGCTGCGACGCGAGCGCACCGTGGTCGAACTGGCGGTCGACAACGACGACGCCCGGCGCGACGAGACCACGGACCTCGCGCCGTACGCCTTGCCGGTCGATCACGGCTTCCACCGCGAGCGGCTGCACTTTCTCACCTGGGCGAACAGCTACGACCTGCGCGGCGACACCCCCCGCTGGTGGCACGGGGTGCTGGCCCAGCGGCGGGCCGATGCCGGCGACGCGGCCGGCTCGGGGGACATCACGCTGCCGGACGGTCGGGCGGCCTGGGTGGACGGCGGGCCCCGGGGGCCGTTGGCGACCCCGCTGCCCGCCGCGGTGGCCATGCCGCTCGTACACCGCGAGTCGGTCGGGCTCGGACGGCTGACCGTGCAGGGCGACGCCGCCCCGACCGCGCAGCTGGCACCCGACCAACTGGCGGCGGTGACCCACCGTGCCGGGCCGGCCCGGATCATCGCCCCGGCCGGCTCCGGCAAGACGCGCGTGCTGACCGCGCGGCTGCGGCATCTGATGACCGACCGTCACGTCGAATCGGAGCTGATCACGGCCCTGGCCTACAACACCCGGGCCGCCGGGGAGATGCGCGAACGCACCCGCGACCTCGACGCGTCCATCCGCACGTTGCACTCGCTGGCGCTGTGGATCGGCAACCTCGACGAACGTCGCGAGGTCGTCACCGAACGCGATGTCCGCGCGATCCTCGACGGCCTGGTCCGCACCGCCCGGATCCCCAACACCGATCCGTTCCAGGCCTACCTCGAAGCCCTGGCCGAGGTCCGTCTCGCGCTGCGCGACCCCGAGGAGGTGGAGGCCGCCCGCGGTGACGTCGACGGGTTCGCCGAGGTGTTCGACCGCTACCGCGCCGAGCTCGCGCGCCGGCGGGTCGTCGATTTCGACGAACAGATCTACCGCGCGCTCGAGCTGCTGTTGACGCGGCCCGACATCCGGCGGCGGGTCCAGCGGCTCGGCACCCATCTGCTGGTCGACGAGTTCCAGGACCTCACCCCGGCGTTCCTGCTGCTGGTGCGGCTCGTCGCCGGTCCGTCGATGCAGGTGTTCGCCGTCGGGGACGACGACCAGACCATCTACAGCTACGCGGGGGCGAGCCCGACCCACCTCGTCGACTTCGACCGCTGGTTCCCCGGCGCGTCCCACCATGCCCTGGAGGTCAACTACCGCTGCCCACCCGACGTCGTCGCGGCTGCGGACCGGCTGCTGTCGCACAACCGGGACCGCGTGCCCAAGACGATCCGGGCCTACACCCCATGACCGACGCCATGACCGAACCCATGCCCGACGCGGCTGCCGACACCGCCGTCACCCCGGGCCTCAGCGTCCACCGGGTCGCCGCGACCGCGGCGGCGGAACGTGCGGTGACGGTCATCGGCCAACGGCTCACCGACCACACGGAGCCCGGCGACGTCGCCGTGCTCGCGCGGGTCAACTCGGCCCTGCTGCCGGTGCAGGTCGCGCTGACCCAGGCCGGGATCCCCCACACCGGGGCGCTCGATGCCACGGTGCTCGGACGCACCGGGATCCGCACCGCGCTGGCCTACCTGCGGCTCGGGCTGGATCTCGAACGCATCGCCCGCGACGACGTCTTCGACACGATCAACCGACCCGCGCGCAAGGTGAAGTCGGCGGTCCAGCCCCTGCTGGGACGCCGTGGCCGCTTCTCGATCGGGCAGCTCGAGCAGATCCTCGATCAGCTCGACAAGGTGCATCAGGACCGGTTCGGCGACTACCTCGGGGACCTGCGTGCGTTGGAGGCCGCGATCACCGACGGTGCCGACACGGCCGCGTGCCTGGAGCTGATCCGCACGCGCATCGGACTCGGCGAGGCGATGGACGCGCTGGACGCCTCCCGGTCCCGGCCGGAGGGATCCAGCCACGGTGACGACCTGGATGCGTTGGAGCAGCTCGCCGCACTGCAGCCGGATCCAGCGGCGTTCCGGGGCTGGCTGGCCGAACAGCTGAAGGTGCCGGGCGACCCGCAGGGGGTGACCCTGTCGACCGTGCACCGGGTCAAGGGCATGGAGTGGCCCCACGTGGTGGTGGTCGCCGCGAACCAGGGGCTGTTCCCGCACCGACTGGCCGACGACGTCGAGGAGGAACGCCGCGTGTTCCACGTGGCGATCACCCGGTGTCAGCGCGGGGTCGACATCATCGCGGACCGGTCCCGGACCAGCCCCTTCGTCGCGGAGCTGGCGCAGGCGACGACGCGCGCGGCGGCGGCAGCACGCACCGAGGCCGGCCCCGGTGCGGCCCCCGACGCGGTGCGGACCGAGGACGGCGTCCGTGCCGACGTCGGCCTGCAGGTCGTCCTGGCTGGTGGTCTGGCGGGACGGATCAGCGCGGTGCACGCCGACCACGCCGTGGTCGAGCTGGCCCTCGGCGGGCACTCGCGGGTCCCGTTCGGGGAGTCGGTCCGCATCGACGGTGAGCCGCTCGCGCTGCGGGCCCGGGCGCGTCGCCGGTCGCGCGGCCGGGCCGGGGGGTCGGATCCCGCCACGTCCACGTCCGGGGGCCGCTCCGGGGACGGCGACCGGCTGCTCGACGTCGACGCCGAGGAGGTCGACGAGGCACTGTTCGAGGCGCTGCGGGCCTGGCGCGGCCGGATCGCGGGCGAGACCGGCGTTCCCGCCTACCTCGTCTTCCACGACCGCGCCCTGCGGGTCATCGCGGCCCGCAAACCGGACACGCTGCGTGCGTTGGCCGGCTGTCCCGGGGTCGGACCGGCGAAACTGGAACGATTCGGCGACGACGTCCTGGATCTCGTGGCCGCCCATCCGTGAACGCCACCGCGCACGCCCCGGGTGGCTCACGACCGGTCGGCGACCACGGGGTTGGTGAGGCTCCCGATCCCCTCGATGGTGACCGTCACCCGCTGGCCCGCCTGCAACGGCCCCACACCCGCCGGGGTGCCGGTCATGATGACGTCACCCGGCTCGAGACGGGTGAACGCCGAGATGTGGGCGATCAGCGTCGGGATGTCGACGAGCAGCTGGTCGGTGCGGGCGTCCTGCCGCGGATCGTCGTCGACCGCGCAGGTGATCCGCAGCGCGGACGGATCGAGCTCGGTCTCGATCCACGGCCCCATCGGCGCGAACGTGTCGAATCCCTTGGCGCGGGTCCACTGACCGCCGGGGTCGCTGCGCTGCAGCTCCCGGGCGGTGACGTCATTGCCGCAGGTGTAGCCGCCGACGACGTCCATGGCGTCGGCCGCGTCGACCCGCCATGCGGTGCGTCCGATGACCACGACCAGTTCCGCCTCGTGGTCGACCCGTCCGGCGTCGTGCGGTCGGACGATCGGCGCGTCGGGTCCGATGATCGCCGCCGGGGGCTTGAGGAACAGCAGCGGTGCCGCCGGCACCGCGTTGCCGAGCTCCGCCGCGTGCGCCGCATAGTTGCGTCCGACGCACATCACGGTGGACGGCGTCACCGGCGCGAGCAGCGCGAGTTCGTCGAGCCGGCCAACGGGCACGGTCGGCTCGAGATCCACGAACGGGCGGCCGGTCGTGGCCAGGACGACGTCACCGTCGACCACACCCCACGCCGGGCCGGTGGGGGTCGGACGACGCACGATCCTCATGGCGGGGCGGACTCCATCAACTCACCGGTACGGCCTCACGGGCGCGCCACCGTAGGTCGGCCCCGTCAAGGCGTCGACAGCGGCGCGGTCCGGGAGAGATACTCGATGAACGCCAGGATCTCGTCGATGTCGAACGGCTTGACGATGTAGTAGTCGGCACCGGCGGCCCAGCCCTCCCACACCTGGTCGTCGGTGGCCCGGGCCGTCAGTAGCGCGACGGGGATGGTGGCGGTGCGCGGATCCGCGCGCAGCAGCCCGAGCGTGCTCAACCCGTCGCGTCCCGGCATCATCACGTCGAGGATGATCAGGTCCGGCGCGGTCGTCCGGGCCAGGCCGAAGGCGGTGTCCCCGTCGCCCGCGGTGGTCACGTCCATGCCCTCCGCCTCGAGGTTGAACGCGACCAGATCGCGGATGATCGCATCGTCGTCGACGACGAGGACCCGCTGGATGCGGGCGTGCTCACAGCAGCTGGTCATGATCTCATCCCTCTCGTGCCACGGTCGCCAACCGGGCGTCCTCACGACGATGCGATGTGTCCGGGCGGCCGACGATGCCGGAGCCGGCCGGCGCACGACCGACGCGGTCCACCGGCTCCGCATCCGCCGACCGGCCCGACCCGCCCGACGGTCCGTCGGCACTCCCGGTCGATGCCTGCGGGAAGCGGAGTTCGAAGCGTGCACCGCCGGTCGTGCCGGCGCACAGCGCGAGGTCGGCACCCAGCAACTCGGCGAGCTGCCGGGACAGGTGCAGCCCCAACCCGGTGCCACCCTGCGACCGGGTCGAGGACTGGTCGAGCTGGACGAAACGGTCGAAGATCCGCTCGACGTCATCGGCCGGGATGCCCGGCCCCCGGTCGGTGACCGCGACGACCAGATCGTCACCGTCGATCTGCGAGCTGAGCACGATCGGTCCGGTCGGGGCGTACTTGCCGGCGTTGGTGACGAGGTTGATCAGGATGCGCCGCACCTTGTCCTCGTCGCTGATCAGCTGCGTCGCATCCGCGGCGAGGTCGATCACCAACCGGTCGTCCACCACCGCCTGCAGTTCCCGCTCCAGGTCACCGACGAGCGCGGCGAGGTCGACGGGCCGCTGCTCGCACGGAACCTCACGGTGATCGGCCGCGGCGACCAGCAGCAGATCCTCGATCAACCCGTGCAGTCGCTTGCCCTGCGACCATCCGAGCTCCAGGACGTGCGCCCGCTGGTCCGGGCTCATGCGCTCGTCGAGTCGTTGGACCGTCTGCACGGCACTGAGGATGCTGGCCAGCGGTGTGCGCAGCTCGTGGGACACCGCCGCCACGAACTCGCTCTTCTGTCGGTTCAGCTCCAGCTGGTGGCCGAGCGAGCGTTGGACGTCCTCGTGGAGTTCGACGTTGGCGACCACGGTGGCCGCCTGGGTCGCGAAGGCGGCGAGCACGTCGGCGCGGTAGTCGTCCGGTTCGTCGGCCCGGAGCTCGCGGAAGACCGCGATCAGCAGGTCCGCGTCGGCACCGATCGGGCGTCGCGCCCACACCATGGTGACCACGTCCGGAAGTCGCCGCCGGGTCACCGGCCCGAATACGTCCGCGTCGAGCGTGCCCCGATCGGCGGTGGACAGCCGGTCGAGCACCTCGGCCATGAGCGCCGGCGGGGCGGCACCGATCCCGTCGCCGTCGACGAGCATCCCGGTGGGATCACCGTCGGCACCGACGGCGATCGACAACCCGATGGCGCCGTTGGCCAGGGTCCGCGCCTCGTCGGCACCCCGGCCCAGCGTCTCCTGCAGGTTGGTGAGCTGCGTGAGTCGTGACGCGGCGTCGTAGAGGCGCTCGAAGCGCACGCGCTCGGCGCGCTGCAACGACATGCCCCGGGTACTGACCAGCAGGATCCCCAGCACCGGTGCCAGGAGCAGCACCAGCAGCGGCGACTCGCTGAACAGCACCAGGGCCGGGATCGCCAGGATCCCCGACAGGATCAGACTCACCAGCACGGGGAGTCCACTGACCCGGAACAGGCTCAGGAACTGCTGCCCCTCCGCGATCGCGAGCACGGCCGCGGTGGACACCAGGTCCCACAGCGAACAGGCGGCCAGCGCCAGGAGCGCACCCAGCCACGCGACCGGGTCGAGCGGATCGCTGCGGCCGAGCAGGACGAAGACGACGGCGGCGGTCGTGTAGCCCCCGAGGCCACTGGCCAGGTTGAACAGCGTCTTGAGCGGTGACTGGCGTTCCCGCAGCGCGAGCGCGACGTCGCCGAGTGACGCCGCGGCCACGAAACCGAGCGGCCCGAGCAGGAACAGGCCCACCACGATCGCACTGTCGGTCGGGGTCAACCACGTGCCGTGGTTCCGGTGCTCGATCGTGATGCGCGGCAGGAGCGCCAGGATCGTCATCACCACCGCGTAGCCGACGAACAGCCGGGGGTCGTCGTGCC
Organism: uncultured Actinomycetota bacterium; assembly: GCA_964438785.1. Lineage (GTDB taxonomy): Bacteria > Actinomycetota > Nitriliruptoria > Nitriliruptorales > Nitriliruptoraceae > PWLR01. The sequence continues at coordinate 12,103 of CAYTLZ010000037.1, forward strand.
ACGTCGCGGAGGACCGAGGCACGAGGATGAGCAGGCCGCCCGCGAGCAGCGTCAGCTCGAGCACCACCAGAGCGACGATGCGCCGGCGCGCGGGCGTCACGGCGAATCCGTTCCGGACCACTCGGCCGCGGTCCAGGCGGCGTCCACCCAGCGCAGCCGGGCCCAGTCCTGCTCCACCCAGCGCAGCCGGGCCCAGTTCTGGTCCACCCACCGCAGCCGGGCCCAGTCCTGCTCCACCCACCGCAGCCGGGCCCAGTTCTGGTCGACCCACCGCAGCCGGGCCAGGTTCGCATCGACCCAGCGCAGCCGGGCCCACTCGTCGTCGACCCACCGCAACCGCTGCCAGTCGCTGTCGACCCACCGCAACCGCTGCCAGTCACCATCGACCCACCGCAGCCGCTGCCAGGTCTCGTCCGGACCGGCCGCACCGCGTGCGTTGAAGGGCATGACCCGCATCGGTCGTCCCTCGGGCGTCCGCGCCGCGATCGGGTGCTGCTGCCGCCAACCGCGGGTCGGCTCGACAGCGTCGGCAGCAGCCAGATCCACCGCACCGGCCGTGCTGCCGGTGACGGGCACGGCGGTCGTGACCAGCGCGGCCTTGACGTCGTCGGGTGTCGCTCCGGGCCGCCACTCGAGCAGCGCCGCCGCGGCACCCGCGGTCAGTGCCGTCGACATCGAGGTGCCACTGCCCCGGAAGTGGTCGTCGCCCACCCGCGCCTCGGCGAACCGTCGGTCCACCGCGGACTCAGGGGCCCGCAACGAGATCGTGCTCACCCCGGGGGCCAGCACGTCGGGCCGGTGGCGTCCCATGACCCGGCCATGACCCGACCAGGGGGCGAGGGCGTCGTCGGCCACCGACACGGTGCCGTTGGTGTCGGTCGAGCCGACCGTCAGGACCCAGGGGGAGTGACCCGGTGAGCTGACCCCGGCGGCACCGTCGTTCCCGGCGGCGGCGACGACCGTGATCCCGGAGGCCCACGCGGCCTCCACGGCCTGGGCGAGGGGATCGGCCGCGGGTGCCATCGGCAGCGTGACGGCGACCGACAGGTTCAGCACCCGGATGCCATGGTCGTCCTGGTGCACGACCACCCAGCCGATCGCGTCGAGCAGGGTCGACAGGTGGGTGACCCCATCGGCCCCCGCCACCTTGACCGACACGATGTGCGCCCCCGGAGCCACCCCGTACACGGGATCGCCCGCGGTGGTGGGCCGACCGTCCGCGGCGATCAGTCCGGCCATGAACGTGCCGTGCCCGAACCGGTCGATGCCGTCGCCCTCCCCGCTGTAGTCGGGGCCGTGGATGACCCGACCCTCGAGCGCATCGACGTCGGCCACCCCGGTGTCGATGAGTGCGACGCCGACCCCGGACCCGGTCGCCGGCGACCAGTCGGCCGGGGGGTTGAGCGCCTCGAGCTGCAGATCGCCGGCCGGCGGCGCGCCGAGGGAGGTGGATGCGAAGTCCACGACCAGGTCGGGGGTCACCACCACCCCGTCACGCGCGTCGAGTCGCTCGACCTCAGCCGGGGTGAGGGTCGCCGCGACCGCACCGATGAGCGGCAGTCGGGTCGCCACCTGACCACCGTGGGCCGCGACGAGCGCCGCCGCTCCGTCCGCGTCACCGGTCTGGACCACGACGCGGATCTCCTCGGCGGTGGGCGCGACGGTGGGCGCTGCGGCGGCCGCGACCACGGCCGGTGCCGCGAGCGCGACGAGCAGGCCCATGATCACTGCGAACCGGACACCGAAACCGGAAACGTTGGTCATCCGGGCCACCTCCCTCGACTGGCCCGCCAGCCGTGGCGGCGAGCGGAGCGACCGATCCACGTCCCCGTGCGACTCGGGCGCCACCCGCGGTCGGTCTCCCCTCCATGTCGGCAGGTGTCGCCACTGTCTGTAGTCGCTCCTCACGCTCCGCGTGCATCTTCACGTCGGCTTCACACGACCCGCGCACGGTCCGGGACGATCCGCCGCCCACCGATGGACAGCCGCGGTCAGTAGCTCGGTGCCTGCCCGACCGACCGCAGCGCCAGTTCCTCGATGCGGACCCCGTCGGGGGCCTGCACGACCACCCGCACGGCCTGCGCCACCTCATCGGCCGTCAGCTGGCCCGCATCGGCCGGCGCGTCGGGGTCGGCCTCGTTGAACGCGGTGCGGGTGGAACCGGGGCGCAGCTCGCACACCCGCAGCTGGGGATGCTCCTGCTGGAAGGTCCGGGCCAGTGCGCGCACCGCATGCTTGCTCGCCACATAGGGCCCGCCGTCGGGGAACACCCGGGCGGAGACGTCCGAGGACACGACCAACAGCAGGCCGGTGGTCGGTGCCGCCGTCAACGCCGTGGCGAAGGCCCGCATCGTGCGCCACACCCCGAGCACGTTGACGTCGAGGATGGCGCGGAACCGCTCCTCGTCGAACTCGGCGAGCGACCCGAAGGCACCGATGCCCGCGTTGGCGACCACGATGTCGACACGACCGAAGCGCTCGAGCGCGATCGCGCACAGTGCCGCGAGGTCGTCGCTGTCCGTCACGTCGCACGCCCGGGTCACCACGGGCGTGCCGTGCGCGGCCTCGATCTCGGCGGCGACCACGGCGAGCTGACCCGTGTCACGCGCCGCGAGCACCAGCGCACAACCCTCCTCGGCGAACATCCGGGCCAACGCCTCGCCGAGCCCCCGACTCGCGCCGGTCACCACCGCGGTCCGCATGCTGCTCCCTCGCCGTCGTCGATCCAGGCCCGCAACCTAGGCGTCACGGGACCCCGGTAGGGTCGCCGCCGCCCCGACGCCGAGACGAGGAACCGACCGCCGTGCGACACCGACTCCGTCTGCGCCGGTGGCAGAAGGATGCGCTGGACGTCTTCGAGCGGCACGCCGGTCGGGACTTCCTCGCCGTGGCCACGCCCGGTGCCGGCAAGACGACGTTCGCCCTGACGGCCGCGGTCCGCGACCTCGGTGCCCATCCGCACCGGCGCGTCATCGTGGTGGCCCCGACCCAGCACCTCAAGCACCAGTGGGCCGCTGCCGCCGCCACCTTCGGGCTCCAACTCGAACCGCTGTGGCGGTCCGCGGACCCCTTCCCCCGCGACATGCACGGCGTCGTCGTCACCTACCAGCAGGTGGCCAGCTCGGCCCGGGCACTGCGGGGCCCGGCCGACGACGCGTTCGTCGTGCTCGACGAGATCCACCACGCCGGCGCAGAACGGGCCTGGGGCGACGGCATCGCGGAGGCCTTCGAGTTCGCGGCGCAGCGCCTGTCGTTGTCCGGCACCCCGTTCCGCAGCGACCAGAACCCGATCCCGTTCGTCAGCTACGACTTCGACGAGGCCGTGGCGCACTACGTCTACGACTACGGCGAGGCCCTGCGTGACGGCGGGGTCGTGCGCCCGGTGTTCTTCCCGGCGCTCGGTGGCCACATGGAGTGGACCAGTCCCGACGGCACGGCCATGAGCGCCACCTTCGACGATCAGCTCGACCGGACCCTGGCGGCCCAGCGCCTGCGCACCGCGCTGTCGCCGGACGGCGAGTGGCTGCCGGCCGTGCTCGACCAGGCCCATGCGGAACTGGCGCGCCTGCGCGAGATCCAGCCGGACGCCGGCGGACTGGTGATCGCGATGGACGTCGACCACGCCCGCGCGATCGCGGAGCTGCTGCGCCGGCGACACGGCATCGCCGCGACCGTCGCCACCTCGGATGATCCGCTGGCCAGCGAGCACATCGCCGACTTCGCGGGTGGGACCGAGCCCTGGATCGTCGCCGTCCGGATGGTCTCCGAAGGCGTCGACGTCCCCCGGCTCCGGGTCGGCGTGTACGCCACCAACACGGTCACCGAGCTGTTCTTCCGTCAGGCCGTCGGTCGACTGGTCCGCTGGCACGGGCCGCTGCGCCGGCAGAAGGCCTTCATGTTCGTGCCCGACGACGCCCGACTGCGCAGCTTCTCCGGCCAGATCGCCGAACGACGCACCCACTCGCTCAAGCGGCGCGAGGACGACGGCGACCAGCCGCCGGTCGAACTCGACGCGCTCCCCGCGGAGGCCGACGACCAGTTGTCGCTGTTCCAGGCCATCTCCGCGACCCCGCTGGACGGTCCGGACAACGACCCGAGCAGTGTGTTCGACGACGCGCACCCGGAGGACCTCATCGTCGACGCGACCGAGGACCTCAGCCTCGAGATCGAGCTGGCGGCCCCGCCCCCGCTGGGCGGCGGGGGCGGCGACGACGGCGCGGCCGGGGCGGGCGCGACGATCACGGTCAGCCGCACCCAACGCAAGCGCGAGCTGCGTCAGGCCAACAGCGACCGGGTCCGGATGCTCACCCATCTGACCGGCTCCAGCCCCGAGGTGATCAACGCCACCCTCAACCGGGAGGCCGGCATCACCTCGATCGGGGAGGCCACGATCCGTGATCTCGAGACGCGCCAGCGGCTCGCCGACCGCTGGATCGATCGGATCTGAGCATGGTCCGTCTCGAGCCGTTCGACGGGGCGATCGTCGACCCGCGGCACGCCGCCGCGGTCATCGCCCCGCCCTACGACCGGCTCGACGCCGACGAACGGCGGGCCGCCGCGGCCGCCCGCCCGGACAGCTTCCTGCGGGTCCTGCCCGCGGGCACGGCGGGCGACGCCGACGGGGCCGAGCTGCGGGCCAACCGCACGGCGCTGGACGAGCTGCGCCGCGGGGGACGCTTCACGCCGCTGCCAGGACCGTGTCTGGCGGTGCTCCGCCTCGACCACGCCGACAGCCGGACGGTCGGCGTCGTCGGTGACATCGCGGTGGCGGCCTTCGCCTCGGGCGCGATCCGCACCCACGAACAGGTCCGGCCCGCCCGTGTGGAACAGCTCGTCCGCTACCTCGAGGTCGTCGGCACCGCGTCCAGCCCGATCGCCCTGGTGCACCGCGACGATACGGACACCGCGGCGGCATCGGCCGCCGTCATGCGCCGCGCCGACCCCGATCTGGACGTGACGCTGGACGACGACGTGCGCCTGCGGGTGTGGCTGGTCGACGACGAGGTGGCGCAGGACGAACTCCGCCGGGCGTTCGCGCAGGTCGCCGGCCTGACCATCGCCGACGGTCACCATCGGGTGGCGGCAGCAGCGGCCTTCGCGGCGGCACACGGTCCCGGCCGGGCCGCCGACCGGCTGCTGGTGGCCGCGTTCCCGGCGTCCGGGCTGACGGTCGGTGCCTTCGATCGACGCATCGTCGGTGCCGAGGCCACCACCCACGTCCTCGCGGTCCTGGCGGCCGCCGGGATCACGCCGACACCCATCGCGCCGCCGACGACCCGACCGTCGCGCCACGTCGCGCAGCTCGGGATGGACCGCCGGTGGTGGTCGGTCCCGCTGCACGACGTGCTGACAGAGGGTCCGCTCGGCCGCATCGACGCCGCCGTCGTGGAACGGATCCTGCTGACCCCGCTGGCCGCCCGGGTCCCGGCCGTGGTCGTCGAGCCCGTTCCCGCAGCCGCGGCCGGTTCCGGCGAGGTCCCGTCCACACCGGACCCGGGGACCGCGCTCGTCCGGCTGCACCCGCCGGACGTCGACACGCTCATCGGTGCCGCCATGGCCGGTGCCACGCTGCCCGCCAAGAGCACCTACCTCGGTCCCAAACTCCGCTCCGGGGTGTTCCTGGTGCCCCGTCGACCCGGTTGACCCCGACCTCCGCATCGCGGGCGGGGCGGGTCACCGGCTGGCGGGGTCGCGGGTGACCCACCGACTACGGTGGTGTCCCGACCGCTGAGACGTCCGACCGTGGAGTGGTGATGAAGGCCCGATCGTTCCGTGAGCACCCGCCCGGCCGGGCCCCGTCACGCCGGCGCGGCGTCGCCGTCGCGGCGGCGTTCGCGCTGCTGCTCGCCGCCTGCGGCGCCGACGACGCCGACGGTGAGGCGGCCGGGATCACCGTCGAGGACGGCACCGCCGACGACACCGACGACCCCGGAGGCGCGGACGACGACGCCGCCGCGACCGGGGACGACGCATCGGACGACGGGGACACGGCCGCGGGCGACGACGCCGCGCCGGACGACGGGGACGCCGGGCAGGACGCGGACGACGCGCCCGCGGGTGGCGCACCCGGCGAGCACCGGCCGCCCGCAGCCGGCGAACCCGACTGCGACGCGGTGACCGCCGACCCACCGGGGGCGATCATCACCTTCCCGTCGGACGACGACCCGAGCTGGCTCGATGCCGGTCCCGGTCCGGTGACCGTCGAGGTGGTCGGCTGTTCGGATTCGTTCGAGGCCAAGATCCAGTACGACGCGTTCCACGGCCAGGACACCACCCCGACCCTGAGCGGGTTCACCGAGGGGGGAACACTGGGGAACTGGGGCGAGTTCAGCTTCGAGGAGACCTACTGGACCCCGGGCGACTGGACGGTGGTGATCTTCGTCGACGATGCGGCGACCGGCGACCGGGTCGAGTACGACGAGGTCACCTTCACGGTGCAGTGAACCCACCGCACGACCGACGGAACCGGCCCATGGACGACGTGCACCAGACCGAGCTCGACGCGGCACTACGGGAGCACGGCCACCGCGTCACCCAGCCCCGTCGGGCCGTCTGGGACGTGCTGCAGTCGGCCGAGGGGCATCTGACGGTCGAGCAGGTCCTCGCCCGTACGGCCACGCTCGGCCACGACATCGATCTCGCCTCGGTCTACCGGACGCTCGCGCTGTTCGAGGAACTCGGGCTCGCCCGGGCCTCCCGACTGGGCGACTCGGACGCCAGCCACTGGGAACTCGCCCATCCCGACGAGCACTTCCACCTCGTCTGCGAGGTGTGTGGCGAGGTGGATCACCACGTCGGCTCGTTGGTGTCGTCGATCCGCGGGCACCTCGACGAGGGCCATGGCTTCGAGGCCACGCGGATCGAGCTGGTGGTCAGCGGCCGCTGTGCCCGCTGTCGCTCGGCTGCCTGAGTCGGCACCCACGGCCGGCCGACGCCGGCCGCCGCGCGCTCACCGCGGGACGGCCACGACCACGGTCCGGTCACCGGCGGCGCGGGCGAGGCGCCGGGCCCCCTTGCCGAGCCGGCTGGTGGTCGGCGGGACGCCGGTGATGACGAGATCGCCGGCTTCCAGGATCCGGTTGAGACGTCCGATCACGCCCTCCACCGAGATGATCTCCGCCCGCTGCGAGCCCTGGACCCCCCAACCCGTGAGGACCGGTCGCAGGTCGGTCGCGGCCACCTCGCTGAGGATGACCAGCTCCACCTCGGCCTGGGAGGCGATCCGGTCGGCGATCTCGAACGACAGCTGCGCACCGAGCTGCGCCCCCGGATCGAGCTCGTCGCTGGTCACGACCACCACCACCCGGGACGTGACATCGTCGGTCCCCGGTCGGCAGACCAGCACGGGGACCGGCGACTGGGACACGCACTGGTCGATGATGCTGCCGAACAGCCCCTCACGGGCATTGGCATAGCCCTTCCACCCCATCACCAGACAGGTCCCCGCCTGCTCGACGACCGTGTGCAGCACCCCGCCGGCGGTCGAGGAGTCGATCCGCACCGAGGTGGACACCTCCGAGCCGGCGGCCAACGCGACCTTCTCAGCGGTCGCGGCGAGTTCCTTGTGGGTCTTGAGCTGATCCGGGCGGGCGTCGAACGGCAGGACGTTGACCGCCACCACGGCACCGGCGTCCGGGGCGGCGACCTGCGCCGCGACCCGGACCAGTTGCTGCACCGAGCGGGGGTTGGACACCGGGACCACGACCCGGTTGCCCAACGACGCGTCCTGACGTTCCGGTGCCTCGATCATGGGGGCGAACCGGTCGCCGGTGACCCCGGCGATCAGCGCGGAGACGAGGATCACGAGCACGACCGCATTGACCTCGCTGTCGCCGATCAGCTGCAGATCCTGCGCCACGATGACGGCCGCCAAGGCACCGGCCGCCTGCCCGACCGACAGCGAGAACATCAGGCCCCGCTCCGGCCGCGAGACCTGCATGATCCGTCCCGAGACGTCCGCGGCGAGCCACTTCGACACGACCTCCGCGACCACGAACGCCCCGCCGAGCAGCAGGGTGCGCGGGTCGGCGAACAGGCTGATCGGATCGAGGATCATCCCGGTGGAGATCAGGAACGCGGGGATGAACACACTGCGACCGAGCACCCGCACCCGGTCGTCGATCACGGTGCCCAGGGGGACGAAGCGGTTGAGGGCCAGTCCGGCCAGGAATGCGCCGACGATGGGTTCGATCCCGACCACACCCGCAACCACCGCGGCGATGCCCATCCCGGACAGCAGGAAGGTCAACCGGACCTGCCGGTCCTGGCCGAGCCCGGTGAAGAACCACCGGGTGAAGCGGGGCAGGCCGACCAGGACGACGACGAGGTAGCCGACGAGCCCGAGCAGGAAGGCGGTCCAGAACAACCAGCCGGCCTGGCCACTCGCCGCGGCGGCCGCGACGGCGAGGATCAGCAGGGCCGCCACCGTGCAGATCAACGTGGCGCCGAGCGTCGCCGTCACCGCCCGGTTCTTGGTCAACCCGTAGTCGGTGACCACCTGGTAGCTGAGCAGCGTGTGGCTCGTGAACGCGGACCCGATGATGATGGCCGCGAGCAGGTCGATGTCGAGCAGCACGGCGACACCGGTGACGATGGCCATCGGCACGACCAGGGTGATCACCCCGAACACGACCGACTCACGCCGCCGCTTCTGGAACCCGTCGAGATCCAGGTCCAGACCACCCTGGAACATCAGATAGAGCAGTCCGACGTACCCGAGCGTCTCGATGAAGGTGTTCTGGTCGAGCACGCCGAGCACGTTCGGCCCGACGAGCATCCCGGCGACGACCAGCCCGATGATGGACGGCAACCGGGCGCGTTCGGCGGCCAACGGCCCCAGCAGCACGATGAGGAACAGCACCGCGAAGACGGCACCGGGGTCGGACAGGGGGAGCAGACCGTCGAGCATCCGTCATCTCGTGGCGGGAGGCGGACCGGTGCATCACCGGCGACCGGGGTGGACGTGCCGGGCGTCGTCAGCCGCGCACGGTAGTCCGTCACGTCACGTGGGCCCTTCGGAGGCGGATCCGGCCGTGGGTCACTCGGGGGGCTGCGCGGGCGGCGGCACGGGCGGCTGCGCGGGCCGGGTGGGCACCTTGGCGACCAGACCGACGAGCGTGACCGCGATCGGGATCAGCAGCAGCCACAACAGGACCTGGACGTAGCTGCCCGTCAGGTCGCGGCCGATCGACAGGGCCAACGGCCCGAAGGCCGTGGAGGCCGCACCGACCGCGCTGACCACGCCCCGGATGCTGCCCACGTGCCGGAGCCCGAACAGTTTCGGGAACGACGCGGCCTCCAGCGCCCGGGCGGCGGAACCCGCGGCACCGACGGCCATCCCGTAGCCGATGGCGGCCAGACCGGGCGTCACGAACGGCACCGCCAGCATCGCGCCGGCGAGCAGCCCCATCGATCCGGCGAGCACCCACTTGGCGGCGATCCGGTCGACCAGGCTGCCGACGGCCAACGTGGTGGTCAGCGCCGCCACCGTCTGGGGGATGAAGTTGGCGGCCGCCTGTGCCGCGGTCAGACCCTGTTCACCGAGCAGGTCGATCTGGTGGAACGCCAGACCGGTGCCGATCATGCCGGTGGCGGCGACCGCGCCGACCACGGCCCAGAACATCGGGGCGCGCATCGCCTCGGACCGGGTGAACGACCCCCAGAAGACCGCTTCGTCGGCCGCCTGCTGGGCCTCGACCCCCAGCGGTGCGTCCCCGTCCGGCCGCTGGCCGACGTCGGACGGCCGGTCGATCATGCCCCGCAGCGCGATGGGCAGGATGACCACCCAGACGATGAACGCCATCGCGACCCAGGCCCACCGCCAACCGAACTCCCCGATGATCCGATTCGACAGCAACGGGATCAGCGACAGCAGGGCGGACCCGACCGCGGTGGTGACGCCCATGGCGAAGCCCCGCCGACGGTCGAACCAGGGAGCCACCGCGGTGGTGGACACCAGCGTCAGGGCGCCCTGTCCCAGCATCCGGATGCCGGTGAACCCGATCCCCAGCGTGATCAACCCGACCACGCCCGCCATGCCGGCGAGCATCACCCCGAACAGCCCACCGACCAGCGCCATGGCGAGCCTGGCACCGCGGTCGTCGATGACCCGTCCGAGTCGCGGCAGCGCGAACGACCCGATGAGAGTGCCGACGAGGTAGGCGGTCGAGACCTCGGACCGGGTCAGTTCGAGCGCGGCCATCATCGGGTCGATGAAGACGCTGATGCCGACCGTCTGCCCCGGCCCGGACATGCCCAGCCCGATGGCGGCGAACGCCACGATGCGCCACCCGGAGAAGGTGGTCGTCCGACGCGGTGGGGTCGGTCCGGCGATGAGGGAGGCGAACACGAAAGCTCAGCTCAGCACGAGGGTGGTCAGGGTGATCTCCGGATGGTCGCGTTCGATCCGTTCGGCGACGTAGCGACTGCGGAACAGCGCCAACGGCGAGCCGTTCTCGCGCCGGTAGATGTCGACGTCGCGCATGGCCTCCAACGCGTCGGCCCCGGGCTCGTCGGTCGCCCGGGCGGTGTCGAACCGCGTGCCCTCGAGCCGGACGGGCGAGCCGAACTCGTGCTCCATCCGCCAGGAGGCCACCTCGAACTGCAACTGCCCGACCGCCGCCCAGATCGGGGCCTGATCGCCGAGCTGATCGTGGCGCAGCACCTGGACGACGCCCTCCTCGTCGAGCTGCTGGACCCCGCGCCGGAACTGCTTGACGCGGCTGCGGTCGACGGGGTGGGCGGTCGCGAAATGCTCCGGCGTGAACGTCGGGATCGGCGGGAAGGTGACCGGTGCGTCCTCGTCGTGCAGCGTGTCGCCGGCGCGCAGGTCGGTGGCGTTGACCAGACCGATCACGTCGCCCGGGAAGGCCTCGTCCACGGTCTCGCGATCACGGCCGAACACCGCATGCGCGTACTTGGCCACGACCTTCTTGCCGGTGCGCGCGTTGACCAGGGTGGAGCCCCGTTCGAACCGTCCCGAGCAGACCCGCACGAACGCGAGCCGGTCCCGATGGCGGGGATCGAGGTTGGCCTGGACCTTGAACACGAGCCCGCTGAACGCCCCGTCGACGGGCCGCGGTTCGTCGTCGACGTCCAGCCGCGCGGTCGGTGGTGGGGCCAATTCGACCACGGCGTCGAGCAGCAGCCGGACACCGAAGTTCGACAGGGCCGAGCCGAAGAAGACCGGTGTGGCGATCCCACCGAGGAATGCCTCCACGTCGACGTCGGCCCCGATCGCGTCGAGCAGTTCGAGCTCCTCCTGCACGACCTCGGCGATGCCGTCGACCTCGCCCTGGTCCTCCTGGGCGATCCGGGCACCGCCGGGCGTGTTCGCCTCGAACCGGTAGGTCCGCGCGGTGCGCCGGTCCACGACCCCCTCGAACCGGCCCTCGGGCTTGATCGGCCAGGTCACCGGCAGGCCCGTGAGCCCGAGCTTGGCCTCCAGGTCGTCGAGGATCTCGAGCGGCTCCGGGGTGGGCCGGTCCATCTTGTTGACGAACGTGATGATCGGCGTGCCCCGCGCCCTGCAGACGGCGTAGAGCTTCTCGGTCTGCGGCTCCACCCCACGGGCGGCGTCGATGACCATCACCGCCGCGTCGACCCCCGACAGCACGCGGTAGGTGTCCTCGGAGAAGTCGCGGTGGCCGGGGGTGTCGAGCAGGTTCAGCACGATGCCGCCATGTTCGAACCGCGCCACCGCGGAGGTGACGGAGATGCCACGCTTCTGCTCGAGCTCCAGCCAGTCGGACGTCGTCGAGCGGTCCGCCTTGCGGCTCTGCACGGCACCCGCCTGCTGGATGGCGCCGGAATAGAGCAGGAACTTCTCGGTCAGGGTGGTCTTGCCCGCGTCCGGGTGCGAGATGA
>CAYTLZ010000038.1:0-23599 GCA_964438785.1 uncultured Actinomycetota bacterium
GCCGTGGCGGATGATCCCGCCGTATTCCTGCTCGGTGCCCGGCAGGAACCCGGGCACGTCGACGAAGGTGAGGATCGGGATGTTGAAGGCGTCACAGAAGCGCACGAAGCGCGCGCCCTTCTCCGAACAGTCGATGTCGAGGACGCCGGCGAGGTGGGCCGGCTGGTTGCCGATGATCCCGACCGTGTCGCCGTCGAGCCGGGCGAGCCCGACCACCAGGTTCTTGGCGTAGTGCTCGTGGACCTCGAGGAACTCCGCGTCGTCGACGACGGCGCGCACCACGTCGCGCACGTCGTAGGGGACGTTGGACGAGTCGGGCATGAACGTGTCGAGCTCGTCGACGAGCCGATCGGGATCGTCGCCGGTGTCGACCCGCGGCGGGCGCTCGAGGTTGTTCGCCGGCAGGTAGCTGAGCAGGTACTTGATGTCGTCGAGGCAGGTCTGCTCGTCGGGGGTCGCGAAGTGCGCCACCCCGGAGGTGCCGGCGTGGGTCATCGCCCCGCCGAGATCCTCCATGGTCACGTCCTCGCCGGTGACCGTCTTGATGACGTTCGGGCCGGTGATGAACATGTGCGAGGTGTCCTGCACCATGAACACGAAGTCGGTGATGGCCGGTGAGTAGACCGCCCCACCCGCACAGGGGCCCATGATCGCGCTGATCTGCGGGATGACCCCCGACGCGCGGACGTTGCGCAGGAAGATGTCGCCGTAGCCGCCGAGGCTGACGACCCCCTCCTGGATGCGCGCACCACCGGAGTCGTTCAGGCCCACGACCGGCACCCCCATGCGCTCCGCGAGGTCCATGATCTTGACGACCTTCGCGGCGAACACCTCGCCGAGCGAGCCACCGAAGGCCGTGAAGTCCTGGCTGAACACGCAGATCCGACGCCCGTCGACCGTGCCGTAGCCGGTGACCACCCCGTCGCCCAGGATGCGCTTGTCGTCCATCCCGAACCCGGTGGCGCGGTGGACCGCGAACGCGTCGGTCTCCGTGAACGACCCGTCGTCGAGGAGCGCATCGATGCGCTCGCGGGCCGTCAGCTTGCCGCGGTCGTGCTGCTTGGCGATCGCCTCGTCGCCGCCGCCGGCCGCGGCCTCGGCGCGCCGCCGTGCGAGCTCGTCGAGCTTGTCCTGCGTCGTCTGAGCCACCGTCTGCATCTCCCGTCGCACGCGGCCGTGTCGCGCGCGACGCATCCTAATGGGGTGGCACGGCAGGGCCGGTGTCGCCGGGCCGGGCGAGTAGCGTCGCGCGTCAGCGGTGCGCACGAGTGGTGTGCGGGAACGATCACGTTCGAGACGCAGGGGACACCGATGACCGATGGGGACCGCCCAGCCGGGGATCGTGCAGCCGGCGACCGGGTGCCGGGAGAGGCCGTCGCCGGGTTCGCCGGGGATCCACGCCTGCGGGGCCTGCTGGAGGTCTCGCCGGTGTGGCACGGCCTCGACCATCACGCGGCGGTCGGCTCCACGCAGGATCTCGCCCTCGAGCAGCTGCGCGCGGGCGCACGACCGGGCGTGATCGTGGTCGCGGACGCCCAGACCGCCGGTCGCGGCCGCCGGGGCCGTACGTGGCGCGACGCGGTGGTCGGGCCGGACGGTCCGGCCAACCTCGCCGTTACGGCGACGGCGGCGGTGCCCGGGGGCGGCACCGGTCCGGCGGCCGGCCTGGTGCCGTTCGCGGCTGGCCTGGCGGTCGCCGACGCGTACGCGGCGCTCGGTGCGGACCCCCAACTCAAGTGGCCCAACGACGTCCTGCTCGACGACCGCAAGGCCGCCGGCATCCTCGTGGAACGACACACCGTCGCCGGCGCGGACGTCCTGCTGATCGGCTGCGGCCTCGATCTGGACTGGCGGGGGGTGGACCGTGCCGGCGACGCCGCGGCCTGGACATCGCTGGCCGAGGCGATCGATGGCCCGGTCGATCGCGTCGGGGTCCTCATCGCGCTGCTCACGGGCCTCGGCCGGTACCTGACGCGGCTCGATGCCGGGCCCGACCAGGTGCTGTCCATCTACCGCCAGCGGTGCGACACGATCGGACGCCGGGTCCGGGTGGCCCTGCCCGGCGGTCGGGAGCGCAGCGGTGTGGCGGGCGGACTCGGCAGCGACGGTCGCCTGCTGGTCGATGGCGACGACGGGGCGTTCGAGGTCACGGTCGGTGACGTCGCGCACCTGCGTACCGGCTGACCGGCGCACCCGTCGCCGCTCGAGCACCGAAGTGGTTGGACGTCCAAGTATGCTGGATCGTCACCACCTCGACGAGGAGTAGGACCACGATGGCGTTGTCGTTCGAACTCGAGCCCGAGCAGGAGCAGTTCCGCAAGGTCGTCGCGGACTTCGCCGACACGGTCATCGCCCCGGCGGCGGCCGATTTCAACGCCGAGGGCCGCTTTCCGGTCGAGATCATCCGGCAGATGGGGGAGATGGGACTGTTCGGGATCCCCTTCGCCGCCGAGTACGGCGGCATGGACGGTGACTACCTGACGCTGTGTCTCGCCATCGAGGAGATCGGTCGGGTCGACCAGTCGGTCGGGATCACGCTGGAAGCCGGGGTCGGGCTCGGCGCGGCGCCGCTCGACGAGTTCGGGACCGAGGCGCAGAAGCAGCGCTGGCTGCCGGAGTTGTGCCGCGGTGAGACGCTGGGTGCCTTCGGGCTGACCGAGACCGACGGCGGATCGGACGTCTACGGCGCGACCCGGACCCGGGCACGGCTCGACGGCGACGAGTGGGTCATCGACGGCAGCAAGCAGTTCATCACCAACGCCGGCACCGACATGACGTCGATCATCACCGTGACCGCGTTCACCGGTGAGGGCGAGATGACCTCGATCATCATCCCCGCCGACACGCCCGGCCTGGGCATCGCCCCGCCGTACCGCAAGGTCGGCTGGCACGCCTCCGACACCCGGGAGTTGACCTTCGACGGCGTCCGCGTCCCGGTCACCAACACCCTCGGTGAGCGTGGTGCCGGCTTCCGGCAGTTCCTCAAGACCCTCGACGACGGTCGCATCGCCATCAGCGCCCTGGCGGTCGGGCTGATCCAGGGTTGTGTCGACGAGTGCACGCGGTACGCCGGCGAGCGCCACGCGTTCGGCAAGCCCATCGGCGACAACCAGGCGATCGCGTTCAAGATCGCCGACCTCGAGGTGGCCGCCCAGACCGCCCGGCAGATGTACCGCTACGCGTGCTGGTTGAAGATGGCCGGCCGGCCCTACAAGCGTGAGGCCTCCATCGCGAAGCTGTACTCGACCGAGCAGGCCGTCACGGCCGCACGTGAGGCGACCCAGATCTTCGGCGGGATGGGCTTCACGACCGAGACGCGGGTCGGCCGCTTCTACCAGGACGCCAAGATCCTGGAGATCGGCGAAGGCACCTCCGAGGTGCAGCGCATGCTCGTCGCGCGCGACCTCGGCCTGTAGCCGGCATCCGGGTGGGCGGCCCGGGTCGTACCCTGTGTGACCGTGCCGTCAGCAGTCCCCGATCGCCTGCGGAGCCACCCGTGGCTGAGAAGTACACCTCCCGGATCGCCCTGGTCCTCGACGCCCCGGTCGAGGACGTCGGCGCGGTCGTGCGCGCCGCGGGTGAGGTCAAGGACATCGACCGGGCCTCGGCGGTGCGCGACGAGGGTCACCGCGCCCAGGAGGTCCACTGGGGCGGACGGATGCAGAAGGCCGTCGTGCGCGCGGTCAGCGAGGACGACGGGTCGCATCTGCTGCGCACCGAGACCTATCTCGGTGGCGAGGGCCCGGTCAACGGGCTGCAGCGTCAGGCGAAGCTGCTGCAGGCGCTCGCGCGGCAGTTGAAGGGCCACGTCACCGGCGTCGTCGACCAGTCGGCGCGCACCGAGCGGGACGCCGCCTGGATGAACCGGGTCGCGATCGGCGCGGTCGCGACCGACGACGCCATCGTCGACGCGGTCCGGGGCGAGGGCACCCGGTGGGTGTTGACGCACGGCGCCGCCCGCTTCGACGTGCCCGATCTGGAGTTGTACGGGCTCCACGCGGGCCAGGTGGAAGCGGCCCGCACGACGATCGCGCATGTGCACGATCAGTTGCTCCGCAACGGGCTGACGGCCTCGTTGACGCTGCCCGACGGCACACCCGCCTACCTCGTCCCGGTGCTCGAGGCGTGGCAGCACGTGCCCCTGGACTGGCCGGGTGTCGGGCGCGCCGGACAGGAGCGCGGCCCCGGACTCGACGGTCCCCGCGCGACCCTCTCCGTGCGGCACCGTCCGCGCCTGGGGCGGTACAAGAAGGATCTCGAGGGCGTGCTGGACACGCTCGCAACCGTCTGACAGCTGGTGTCGCCGTGAACGACCGTGACTGGGAAGAGGTGTGGGAGCGGACGCTCGACCGGGTCGAGCGGTACCGCATCAACCGCAGCACGTGGCGACGGGAGCTGCCCGCGGACGCGCTCGAACGCCGGCTGGTGCCGGAACGGGCCCGCCGGTTGCGGCGCGGTGCCGGCCGGCACGCGATCCTCCACCTGGTCTGGATCCTGTTCTGGGGCTCCATCGCCGTGGTCTCGGATCCGGCCGAGGGGCCGGCGGAGACCCTGTCGGCCTCCATGGCGGCGTTCTCGTTGCTGGTCGTCGCCGGCTGCTTCGCCGTGCGGCGCTACCTCGAACCCGTCACGCGCTACGCCTGAGTCACCGGCGACGCGACGATGGTCAGTCCTCGGGCTCCTCGGTGGGCTCGATCCAGCCGTCGTCACCCTCCGGCCGTTCGTCCCCACACCATTCGCGCAACCGCGGTGCGCCCTCGTCGGGGCCGATCGCGAGCAGGCGGTCGCCCACCCGCAGTCCGTAGTCGCGGCGGGGGCGGTAGACCCAGCGTCCGCCGCGCTGCACGGCGAGCACCTCCATGCCCGTCTCCGTGTGGACCTTGAGCTCTCCGAGCGTCCGACCCTGCATCCGACTGGCCGGGGCGACCTCGGCCTCGGCCACGATCTCGTCGGCCTCCGACAGTGCGGCGGCGATGATCGGGTGCGGCGGCCCGTCCTCCTCGATCACGCGTGTCATCGACTGCGCGCTGTCGACGATCCGCTCGGAGGCGGCGGCGAGGTGGAGCATGCCGCGCAGCTCCTCCGGGTCGTCGAGCTCCTTGGCCGCGCGCAGCACCCACCCCTCGAGCTGGTGGAACAGCTCGTCCGACTGGTCCTCGATGACGCTGACCTCACCGGCGAGCGACACGTCCCGCAGCAGGATCGCGGAGTAGGCCAGCCCGACGGCCACCTCGGAGACGTTCTTCAGCTCCACGACCAGGTCGACCGCGCGGTCGAGGTGCGACAGCTTGCCGCGCTCGACCGGTTCGGGCAGCTCGCGCGGGGTGCCGCCGGCGAGTTCGCGCACCATGTCGGTGCCGCCCCGGGGACCCTGCAGGAACAGCACGTCGCCCTCACGCAGCACCTCGTCGCCGTCGGGGCCGTAGACCCAGTCGACGTCGCGGCGGATCGCGATGACCCACATGCCGGTGCGGGCGGGGAGTTCGAGCTCGCGCAGGGTGGTGCCCTCGAGCTCGTTCTCCTCGCGGACCTTCACCCGCGCGGTGATCTCCGTGGCGTGGCGCAGGTCGTCACGCAGTTCGGCCGGCACACCGAGGTCCTTGAGCACCACGCGCGCGATGTCCTCGGCCGCATCGGCGATGCCCTCGATGGACACCGCCATCGACAGCACCCCCGCCAGCTGGTCCGCGTCCTCACGGGTGCGCGCGGCGATCATGCACACGGCACGCAGCTCCACGAGCAGCTCGTCGACCCGGTCCTCGAGCCGCAGCACCTCACGGGCCAGGGCGTCGTCGTTGAAGAAGATCGCGGCATAGGCCAGGTCGACCATGAGCTCCGCGGCATCCTTCGCGCCGACGAGCATGTCCTTGATCGTGCGTCTGTTGCGCATCAGTGATCAGACTCCGGGTTGCAGCAGGGTGATCGCGCCGAGCAGGCACAACACCCCGGTCAGGTCCATGGTGGCGGTCACGATCGGGATCCCGTGGTTGTCGGGGTCGAAGCCGAACCGGAACGAGGTCGTGGCGGCGGCGTAGGCGGCCAACGCCAGGATCGGTAGGGCGAACAGCCCGCCGAGCAGCACGACCCCCACGGTCGCGAGCACGCCCAACGGTGCCACACCGGGGACGATGAGCGCCGCGAGCCAGCCCGCCAGGCCGACGCCGGCGAAGGCCAGGAAGGCCAGCAGCGCCGTCAGCGAGAAGTCCAGGGTCGCGAGCTTGCCGGGGATCAGGCGGGGTTCGAGCTGGCCGACGTGCAGTTTGGAGGCCAGGCGGGCCGACAGCATGCCGCCCAGCGAGCCGCAGTTCGCGATGAACGGGGGAATCAGTACGAGCAGCGCCGCGGAGCTGAACTGGTCCTCGGCGGCCGCCTCCACGACCACGCCGGCGAACACGTCGATGGTCACCGCGATGGTCAGCACGACCAGCGATTCGCGGACCACGCGGCGGATCGTCGGCTCCGACTGGCGGATCCCGAAGATCGCCGCCGCGAGTGCCCCGATGAGTCCCAGCACCCCGAGGATCTCGGGCAGGACCGGGACGTCGAGCACGAGCGTGGCGATGAGCAGTGCTGGCAGGGTGACCAGGTCGCCCGTCGCGGTGATGATGGGGGCACCGACGTCGTCCATGGAGAAGCCGACCGAGTCCGAGCGCCGGGCCATCCAGACCACGACCCCGAACAGCACCACCGACGACAGCAGACCGCCGACCAGCGAGATCGCGACCAGCTCGAGCAGCGGGATGGTCGGCAGACCGAGTGCCGCACTGATGGCCCAGGCGATCAGGCCGGCCTGGGTCGCCGAGGCGATCGACAGGATCGTGGATGCCTCGACCTGGCGACCGAGATAGCTCTTGCGCGTCAGGTCGCGGTTGAACTGGCCGGTGAGGATGCCGGTCGACAGCCGTGAGCCGAGCGCCCCGAAGATGGCTCCGCGCATGCCGATCGCGGCGGGGATCAACGCCAACAGGCCCGGGATCGATTCGAGCCGGCCCTCGGCCGAGGCCAGGGTGATCCCGGCGATGAGCGTCGCCCCGAGGCCCAGCGCCAGCGCCGCCGCACCGGAACGGATGCTGCGCGACTCCTGTGCCCAGTACGCCCGGACCTCGCCCACCGGCAGGCCGATGAGCCGCCCCAGCGCCTTCAGCGCGCGCGGGACCCGGGGCACGCGTGGCCGCGGCGCTGCCATGGTCACCTCGTTCACGGGTCGGGTTCGGGGCGGACGGGTGCGGTCCGTCGTCCCGGATCGCGCCGCCCGGGAGGCTAACGCGCGATCCCGGACGAACGTGCGGGCCGGCTGGGTCGGCCCCGACCCTGCTGGGTACGCTGCGGGGCATGGATACTTATCGCGCCCCAGTCCGTGACGTCCGTTTCGTGCTCGAGCACATCACGCCGCTCAAGGCGTTGTCGTCGCTCGACGCCTTCGCCCATGCTGAGCCCGATCTCGTGGCCGGCCTGCTCGAGGAGGCGGGTCGGTTCGCCGCCGAGGCGATCGCCCCGACCAACCGCGACGGCGACAACGAGGGCGCGGTCATCGTCGACGGTGGCGTGAAGACCCCCGACAGCTTCAAGCGCGTCTACGACCAGTACGTCGAGGCGGGCTGGGGTGCCGTGCAGCACCCGCCCGAGTACGGCGGTGGCGGCTTCCCGCTGACGGTGGCCAACGTCGTCAAGGAATTCATCACCAGCGCCAACATGGCCTTCTCGCTCGGGCCGCTGCTGACCACCGGTGCGGTCTACCTGATGCAGCACCACTGCTCGGACGAGCAGCTGCAGACCTACGTGCCCAAGCTCGTCTCCGGCGAGTGGGCCGGCACGATGAACCTGACCGAGCCGCAGGCCGGCTCCGACGTCGGGGCGGTGACGACCAAGGCCGTCCCGGCCGATGACGGCACCTACCGCATCACCGGTCAGAAGATCTACATCACCTACGGTGACCACGATCTGACCGACAACATCATCCACCTGGTCCTGGCCCGGCTGCCCGACGCGCCGCCCGGGACCAAGGGGATCTCGCTGTTCATCGTCCCGAAGTTCCTGGTGAACGACGACGGGTCGCCGGGCGAGCGCAACGACGTCGAGGTGGTGTCGCTCGAGCACAAGCTGGGCATCCACGCCTCCCCGACCGCGGTGATGGCCTACGGCGAGAACGGCGACGGGGCGGTCGGTTACCTCGTCGGCGAGGCCAACCAGGGCATGCGTCAGATGTTCACGATGATGAACGACGCACGGCTCGGGGTCGGCCTGCAGGGCGTCGCCATCGCGGAACGGGCCTACCAGCAGGCGCTGGCCTACGCGCAGGACCGTCGTCAGGGCCGCGGACCGACGAGCGAGCCGGGCGAGCAGGCCCCGATCATCGAGCACGCCGACGTGCGCCGGATGCTGCTGACCCAGAAGGCGTCCATCGAGGCGATGCGGGCGCTGTGCTACGCCAATGCCCACGCGTTGGACCTCGGACACCAGTCGGCCGACCCGGTCGAGCGCGAGCAGCAGGCCAAGCTCGCCGATCTGCTCACGCCGCTGTCGAAGGCGTGGGCGACCGACCTCGGCGTCGAGCTCACCTCGCTGGCCGTGCAGGTGCACGGCGGCATGGGCTTCGTCGAGGAGACCGGTGTCGCCCAGCACTACCGCGACGCGCGGATCGCCCCGATCTACGAGGGCACCAACGGCATCCAGGCACTCGACCTCGTCGGCCGGAAGCTGCCCTACGACGGCGGCGCGTTCGTCAAGGGCTATCTCGGTGACCTGCGGACCGAGGCGGCGGAACTCGGCGACGACCTGGCGGCCATCCGTGATGCGCTCGTCGACGGGATCGACGTGCTCGAGCGGTGCACCACCTGGATCTTCGAACACCGCGAGCAGCCCAACGACGTGTTCGCGGGCGCGACGCCGTATCTGCGGGTCTTCGCGACCGTGGTCGGTGCGTCGCTGCTGGCGCGTGGCGCGAAGGCCGCGCAGGCGGCGATCGACAGCGGTGACACGGGTTCGTTCGACGCGGACTTCCTCGCGGCCAAGGTGAGCATCGCGCGGTTCTTCGCCACGCAGATCCTGCCGAGCGTGCACGGGCACGTCGCATCGATCACGGCGGGAGCCGACGACCTCTACGCGGTCGCACCGGCGTCGCTCGCGCCCTGAGCCTCGGGACGGAGCCGCGCTGCGTCAGACGGTGCGGATCCAGGACGCGACGCGGTCGCCCGCGGCGACGTCGCGGTCGACGCCGCGGAGCACCACCGTCGGACGGGCACTGAGCAGCGGCCGTAGCGCGATCAGGGCCAGCGTGGTCACGGCATCGGCCATGGCGTCGGTGTCGTGCGGACCCGGTGGGCCGACGACCACCGCCAGGGTCCCCGTCTCGCCGTGTGCAGCGGCCAGGTCGAGCGCCGTGGCGTGATCGAGCGTCCGGTCGCCGGCCCGGATCGCCGGCGCGTCCGGCACCGCCCGCGGCGGCGGTGGTTGGTCCGGGAACGGCTGTGCGGCACGGGTCCAGGCCTCGTGCCCGGCCGGTCCACCGGCTCCGGGGGTCCCGTCGATGCCGTCGCCGAGGACGAACACGTCCTCGGCCCCGGCGGCGTCACCGTCCGCGCCGATGACCGCGATGCCGCCCGCCGCGTCGGCGGCCGCATCCAGACGGACGACGCCCCCCGCCCACCACACCGCGAGCGCCACCGCGGCGGTGGTCCACGACCAGGGTGCGTCGAGACGTACCTCGTCGCCCGGCTCGAGCAACAGATCGAGTTCCAGCAGGTGGGCTCCCTTGGCCGCCCACTGGGCGAGCGAGGCCCCGCTCTGCTCCTGTCGGCCGGCTGCGAGGAGCAGGGACACGGCGGGGCGGTGGCCGAGCGCCGACGCCCCCCGGGTCACCGCATCGGGTGCGGTCCGGGGCCGGGGGCCCGACGGCATCCCCCCACCGAGTTGCATGGTTGATCCTGGTCGTCGAGAGGGTGGGAGCCGACCGCATCACCGTCGGCCTCGCACCGTGGCGGCGACCTCGTGGCGAGGTGGTGGCGACGTGCCCGATGGTGGTCCGCCGGCGGCGGCGCGGCGGAGCGGGGAAACGCCGATGGTATCGTCGCGTCCACACGTTCCCGGCCGTCTGCGGTCCGACCCGGGGGTCCGCCGCATGATCCGCCACCCAGGCGATCCCCGCTCCAGGAACCTTGCCGGTGCCCCAACGCGAACTCACCTTCTCCACGACCCGGGTGCCACCCGCACGCCGGGCGCTACGGGTCGCGGGCATCGTCGCTGCCGTCGTCGCGACGGTCCTGGTCATCTGGTTGGGGGTGCTCGCCGTGTTGTGGGGCTATGCCTGGATCCGGTTCGGTCCCGAGGACATCCCCGCGCTCAGTGACGAGGTCACCGCGCTGGGTCCGGCGGGTGCCACCGCACCGGCCGACGCGACCACCGTGCTGGTCACCGTCACCGGGCCCGTCGATGCGACGATCCCCCGCGAGTCGCCTCTCGAGGGGCCCGTCGCGCTGGTCCAGGTCGGCGGTCCGCGCGAGGATCCGGCCGTGCTCACGTTGCCGATGGAACTGCCCGTGGACATCGACGGGCTCGGCGAGTTGCCCCTGAGCGAGGTCCAACTCGAGGGCGGCCTCGACCTCATGGCCCGGGCGGTCGCCGACTACTCATCGGTCCGGATCGACCATGTCGTGACCTTCTCGGTCGATGCCCTGCCGCGCATGGTCGACGCCGTGGCACCGCTGCAGGTGTGCGGGTCGACCGGTTGCCGGGAGGTGACCGGCGACGAGCTCCGGGTCGATCTGGCGGCCGCCTCCGACGCCGATCTCGTGCGGCTCACCGGCGAGGTCCTGCAGGCGCTGGGCCAACGTGTGGATGGTCGCTTCGTGGTCACGTCACCGCTGGCGACCCGCCGACTGATCGACGCCGTCGACCAGGAGGTCGCCACGGACGTCAGCCTGCGTGGGCTGCGGGCCCTCGAGCTCGCCACGCTCGTGGCGCAACCTCGTCGGCTCGACCGGGATCAGCTGCCGTTGGTGGTCAATCCCGACACCGGCGCGGTGGTGTCCCTCGCCGAACCCACCATGGTGCGGTTCCAGCATCTGCAGGAGGGCACCCCGCTGACGACGGCCGGCCAGCCGGGCGAGGAACCGGCGGCGGAACTGATCGAGGAGGTCAGCGTCGCGGTGCTCAACGGAGCCGGCGTGGACGGTCTGGCCGGTCGTGTGCGGCTCGGTCTCGAGGCCGGTGGGTACCGGGTCGTCGGAACCGACAACGCGCCGACCTTCGATCGG
The DNA here is from genome assembly GCA_964438785.1 of uncultured Actinomycetota bacterium. Lineage (GTDB taxonomy): Bacteria > Actinomycetota > Nitriliruptoria > Nitriliruptorales > Nitriliruptoraceae > PWLR01. Next base: position 11,253 of record CAYTLZ010000038.1, read on the forward strand.
GAGCGTACGGTCGTCAACTACCAGACCGGCGACGACACCCTGGAGTTCGTCGCGGCCCTGCTCGCGGAGGAACTCGGGGACGCGTCGCTCGAACCGGTCGATCGAACGCTCGAGTTCGAGGGGGACGAGGTCGACCTGTTGGTGACGGTCGGTCTGGATCAGGACCGATGACAACGGCGGACGGCGGCTCGGTGCCCGTCATGAGGGGCTTGGGCCCGGGGGAGACACGCAGGTGCTGGTAGGTGGAGAGCCCGAGTCGTGGGGCCCGGTCGTCCGTCGCGGACAACCGTTCCGCACGCTGCTGCGGGTCCTACTCGGGGCGAGTGTGCTGGCTGCCGCGGGTGGTCTGGCGTTCGTGACGACCGCACAGCTGCTGGTGGACCAGGCGGAGCGCAACCTCACGCGGGTGCCCGTACCGGAACTCGAGGCACCGGTCGTGGCCTCGGACGCCCGGCACTTCCTGATCGTCGGTTCGGACGGCCGCGACGGGCTCGACGCCGATCAGCGGCGCGAGCTGTCGCTGGGGGCCTTCGAGGGGCAGCGCAGCGACACGATGATCTACGTCTCGATCAGTGCGGATCGGGAGAACGTCTCGCTCGTGAGCCTGCCGCGCGACCTGTTGGTGATGGACGGTGGCCGCGTCACCAAGCTGACCGACACCTACGCCGGTGGTCCCGACCAGCTCGTGCGGGCCGTGCGGGAGAACCTCGGCCTGCCCGTCAACCACTACGCGGCCATCTCGCTCGGCGGGTTCATCGACGTGGTGCGCACCCTGGGCACGGTCGAGATCTGCCTCGACGAGCCCCTGGTCGACCGCAAGGCCGGTGCGGACTTCCCGGCCGGCTGTCAGGACTTCGACGAGGTCGACTCGTTGGCGTTCGTGCGCTCACGCCAGGGGGCGTTCGGGGACTTCGAACGCATCGGTCGGCAACAGACCTTCCTACGGGCGGTGCTGACCGAACTGACCCGGGCCCGGATCCTGGTCAATCCGCCCCGGCTGTTCCAGCTGACCGAGGACGTGGCGAGCAACCTCACGACCGACGATGCGTTGCAGACCCGCACCATGCTCGGTCTGGCCGACGAGATGCGCACGGTGGTCAACGCGGGTATCCCGATGGCGACCGTGCCCGCCTACCCGCGACGGATCGACGGCGTCGAGTTCATGATCGCCTATCCGCCGGGTGCCCAGGCGATGTTCGACGATCTGCGTGCCGGGCGACCGCTGCCCGACCCCGGGACCCGGGAGGACCGTCAGGAGACGGTGGTCGCGCTCTACAGCGGTGGTCGGGTCGAGGGCACCGAGATCGCCCGCTCGACCCTGGCGTTCGCCGGGTTCCAGGCCGGGTTCGCCGGGGTCGGCACCGACCTGCCCGATGCCGGGGCCGCGACGGTCGTCCACGCGCTCGAGGGCTTCGAGGTCGAGGCGGGCTGGGTGGCCGCCACGCTGGGCGTCGAGGTCCAGCCGCTGCCCGATGGGGTCACGCCGCCCGCCGCGACCCAGGTCGTCGTGGTCGTCGGTGATGATGCCTCACCGTGAGTCCTGAGCCCGTGGGTCCCGGATCCGGGCCGATCGGACTCGCCGTGGTCATCGTGACCCACGACACCCGTGACGAACTGCTCGGCTGTCTGGATTCGATCCCCGGCGACGAGGTCGACGAGGTGCTGGTGGCCGACGCCGGTTCGGGGGACGGAACCGCCGCCGCGGTGGTCGACCGCATGGCGCACGAGCCCCGGTTGCGCCTCCTGCCGCTGGCCAATGCCGGCTTCGGTCGCAGCGCGAATGCCGGGATCCGGGCCACGTCGGCCGACGTCGTGGTGCTGGCCAACGCCGATGTGCGTTTCGGTCCGGGCGCGCTCGCCCGTCTCCGGGCCGGGCTGACCGACGAGCCCACGATCGGGGCGTTGGGACCGCTCGTGCGCTATCCGGAGGGCGGTGTGCAGGCCTCGGCCCGGCGGTTGCCGGATCTACGGACCGCGATCGTGCACGCGCTGCTCGGGCGCCTGATGCCCGGGAACGCCGCCACCCGTCGCTACCACGCGGTCGACGGCATCGAGGGACCCCGGCCGCCCGGCACGTCCGGGGCGGGCCTCCGCCCGGTCGACTGGTTGTCGGGGTGCGCCGTGGCGCTGCGGCGCGAGGCCGTCGAGTCGGTCGGGGGCTTCGACCCCGGCTACTTCCTCTACGTCGAGGACCTGGATCTGGCGGTGCGGCTGCGTGCCGCCGGATGGCGGATCGCCCTCGATCCACGGGCCGAGGTGGTGCACCGGGTCGGTGCGTCGACCTCACGGGTCCGGGCGCGGGCACTGGTCTGGCATGCTCGCAGCCTGCGGCGCCATGTGCTGGGTCGCTGCCCGGCGCGTCTCCGGCCGATGCTGCGTCCCGTGCTGACGCTGGCGCTCGGTGGCTGGGTGGCCGTGACCTACGTCACTGAACGCCTACCCATCGCACGACACCGTTCGACGACCGGGGAGCGACGCCGATGACACCGATCCGAGACGCCATGATCGTGGCGGGCGGGGCCGGTACCCGGCTGTGGCCCCTCACCGCGAGCCGGCCCAAACCGCTCATGCGGGTCGGCGCGCGGCCGTTCCTCGAGGGAGTGCTGGCACAGCTCGCCGCGGTCGGGGTCGATCGGGTCCTGCTCGTGGTCGGGGCCGACACACGCCCGTTCGAGATCCTGCGTCCCGTGGCCGAACAGCTGCGGCTCACCGTCGAGCCGGTCCCGGAGCCCACCCCGCTGGACACCGCCGGCGGCGTCCGCACGGCGCTGGATCGCGTGCGGGGCACCTTCCTGGTGCTCAACGGCGACATCCTGACCGATGTGGACCTGCCGGCGGCCATCGCCGCGCATCGGGACACCTCGGCGGCGGCGTCGATCGTGCTCACCCGGGTCACGGACACCTCGAGCTACGGCGTGTGCGTGCTGGAGGGCACCCGGATCGTCGGCTTCGTGGAGAAGCCCGACCCGGGCACGTTGCCGGACCACGACACCGTGAACGCGGGGACCTACGTGCTGGAACCCGAGGCGCTGCGGGGCTTCGAGCCGGGACGGTTGTCCTTCGAGCGGCAGGTGTTCCCCGAGCTCGTGGCCTCGGGTGCCCGTGTCACCGGGGTCGTCAGCGACGCGCTGTGGGCCGATCTCGGCACGCCGCAGCGCTACCTCGACGGCCACCGGGCCATCCTCGAGGGAGCCGTCGACTGGCCACCGGTCACCGCGCTGCGCCTCGACGGGTCCGGCAACCGCCTCGGCTCCGAGGTGCAGCTCGCGACGGCCAGCTCGCTGCTGGCACCCGTCCTGCTCGCCTCCGGGGCGCGACTCGAGCCCGAGGCGCGGATCGGGCCCCACGCGGTGATCGGTCCGGACACCCTGGTGGCGGCCGGTGCCCGCGTGGCGAACAGCGTGCTCGGGGCCGACAACGTCGTCGGGGCCGGAGCCGTGCTCGACGGGGTGATCACCGGCGACGGGGTCCACATCGGTGCGGGAGTCGACGCCTCCGAGGGTGCGGTGATCGCCGATCGCGTGCGGATCGCCGCCGACACCCGGCTCGCGGCGGACGCCCGCGTCGCCGACGGGGAGCAGGCTCCTGCGAGCTGATCAGCGCGCTGTGCTAGAACCCGAGCGACCCGGGCCGACCCGACCGCCGGGGCGACCGTGACCACCGACGGGGATGCGATGTCCACCACGCCCCGCCCTGCGGGTGAGCGCCGGCTACGGGCCGGCACCGGCAAACTGGTGGAGTTGTGGCGTGCCCGCGAGCTGCTCGATCAGCTCGTGCGCAAGGAGCTCAAGGTCCGCTACAAGTCCTCCGCGCTGGGCTTTCTGTGGTCCATGCTGACACCGGCGCTGATGACGGTCGTGTTCACGGTCATCTTCACCCAGGTCGTCATCATCGAGGTCGACGACTTCGCCGCCTTCTTCATCGCCGGCTACCTGCTGTGGCAGTTCTTCCAGAATTCGTGCCAGGGCGCGATCCACTCGATCGTCGGCAACGGCGATCTGGTGAAGAAGGTCTACTTCCCGCGCGAGGTCCTCCCGCTGTCGCACGTCCTGGCCCAGCTCATCCACCTGCTGCTCGCACTCGCGGTGATCAGTCCGTACCTGGTGGTCACCCGTGGCATCGGCGTCCTGCTGCACCTGCCGGCCACCCTGGTGGCCATCGCCCTGTTGACGGTCTTCACCGCCGGCGTGGCCATGTGGTTCGCGGCGACCAACGTGGTGTTCCGTGACCTGCAGGAGCTGTTCATCGTCATCTTCCTGGTGTGGTTCTACGCCACGCCGGTGCTCTACCCGATCGCGCTCGTGCGTGACCAGGTCGGCAGTGATGCGCTGCTGGCGACCGCGCTGCAGTTCAATCCGATGACCTGGTTCGTCGAGGCGTTCCGGACCCCGATGTACGGTGCCGTGGTCGATGGGATCGACGGGGTCGTCTCGTCGGCCCCGACCGTCCCGAGCGCCGGCAATCTGGCCATCGCACTCGGCTGGGCCGTGGTCGTGTTCATCGCGGGCTACGCGGCGTTCCTGCGTCGATCCGTGACGTTCGCCAAGGAGATCTGACCGTGCGCCGCCGCTCGATCGAACGGTTCGCCGGGGTGCGGGCCGATCCCGCACGCCCGGCCATCGTGGTCGATGGTCTGAGTGAGACGTTCCGGCTCCATCACGAGCGCCCGACCGGGATCAAGGAGCGTCTCGCGCGGGTCACGCGCAACTCCTACACCGATTTCGATGCCCTCGACGACGTCAGTTTCACGGTCGAACACGGTGAGTCCGTGGCGGTCATCGGCCACAACGGCTCCGGCAAGTCCACGTTGCTGAAGCTGCTGGCGCGGATCCTGCCCCCCGATCGGGGTGTGGTGGAGATCAACGGGCGCGTCGCGTCGCTCCTGGAGCTCGGTGCCGGGTTCCATGGGGACCTCACCGGCCGCGAGAACATCTACCTCAACGGTGCCATCCTCGGGCTCGACCGGGAGGCCATCGACGAACGGTTCGACGAGATCGTCGACACCGCCGGAATCCGCCCACTGCTGGACACCGCCGTGCGCACCTACTCGTCAGGACTGTATGTGCGGCTGGGGTTCGCGATCGCGGTGACCGTCGATCCCGACATCCTGCTGGTCGACGAGGTGCTCGCCGTCGGCGACGCCGAGTTCCAGCAGCGCTCGCTGGACCGCATGCGGGGCTTCGTCGATTCCGGCAAGACCTTCGTGCTCGTCAGCCACGACCTGGAGGCTGTCCGGGAGATGTGCGACCGCACCCTGGTGCTGGACCGGGGCCGGTTGGTGTTCGACGGCCCGGTCAGTGAGGGCGTGGAGCTCTACCGGCAGCGGGTGGCCTCGGCGGCGGCTCCGCGACCACCCCGGCGGGACGCCTCGCGGCGGGTGCGGATCGAGGACGTGGAACTCAACGGGGCGGACGGACTGGCGGCGGTGGAGATCCAGCCGTCCAGCCAGCTCACGCTTCGGGTCCACCTGCGGGCGCTGGTCGACGTGGAGGTGTGCAGCGTCGGCGTGCTCGTGGCCCGTGGTGACGGCACCCATCTCTACGAGGTCCACACCACCTGGCAGGGGCTGGGCATCGGTCCGCTCGCCCCGGAACAGCGGGCCGCCGTCGACGTGCGCTTCGCCGCCCATCTGCTGGCCGGCCACTACTCGATCGCCGTGTCGGTCACGGACCTGTCGGGGCGTGAGACCTGGGCCGTCGCCGCGGACGCGGTCCGCTTCGACGTGGCACCCGCACCCGGCGGTGCCGGCATCGTGGACCTCGCGGCGAGCGCGTCGGTCTCCGACGGCCCGGCCGTCCGGTTGGCCGACGGGGCCAGCGGCGCTCCCATCCCGTTGCCGCGGCTGCAGCGCCGTCGCGCGCAGGGCTGAGCCATGCGCGTCGCGGCGATCGTGGTCGCCTGGAACAGCGTGGACGACCTGCCGGACTGCCTCGCGGCCCTGGCTGCGCAGGATCACGACGACCTCGAGGTGGTGGTCGTCGACAACGCCAGCACCGACGACACCGCCGAGCTGCTCCGGGCCTGGTGGGCCGGTGCGCCCCGGCCGGCCCGGGTGGTCACCAACCCGACGAACCGCGGGTTCGCCGGGGGCGTCAACGACGGTCTGGCGGTGCTCGGTGCCGACGTCGAGGCGGTGCTGCTGGTCAACCCCGACGCCCGCGCTGCCCCCGATCTCGTGCGTCGCTGCGTCGAGGTGCTGCGCACCAGGCCCGAGGTCGGCAGCGTGCAGCCGCGCCTGGTCCGCCCGGCGGCCGGCGACACCCCCGGGGTGCTCGACACCACCGGGCACGTCTTCACCACCGCCCGGCTGTGGCGCAACCGGGGTGAGGGGGAGCCCGACGACGGCCGTCACCGCGACAGCGGCGAGGTGTTCGGGGCCTCCGGCGCGCTGGTGCTGCACCGCCGCGCCATGCTCGACGAGGTGGCGTGGTGGCACCCGGACGGCTCGCGTGAGGTGCTCACGGAGGACCTCTTCGCGTTCTTCGACGACGTCGAACTCGACTGGCGGGCGCAGTTGTTCGGTTGGTCCTGCGTCTACGAACCGACGGCGACCGGCATCCACGAGCGCGGCGGCGCGGGACCGCGGCGGACCACCCGCGTGGAGGCACTCAACTACGCGAACCGGCTGCTGGTCGTCGCCACCTGTGACGACGCCGGTGCGCTGCTGCGCGCGGCACCGCTGGTGGTGGTGACCACCCTGCTCAAGACCCTCGAGCTCGCGGTGACCGAGCCACGGGCCCTGCCGACCGCCATCGGGCGGTTGATGCGCTCACTGCCTGCGGCGCGGCACCGCCGTCGGCAGTTGCGCGCCCGGGCCCGACACCCCTTCGCCATGGTCCCGGCGCGGTGGGCGGAACCGTTCCGTTGGCGGCCGTGGGTGACCACCTGGTGGCGGCGCGTGCGGGCCTGAACCGTGCCGGCCCACAGCTGGCCGGGCCCGGACCCGGCCGGGCCGGCATCTCACGGGGCCCGCACGCGAACGGACCCCGCCGTGGCGGGGTCCGTGCGCAGCTGTCTCCGGCGCGGGGGCCGGGCGGGGCTCAGCTGTCGCCCTCTTCCTCGACGAGGTCCTCGACCTCGTCGTCGTCGAGCTCGTCGGGATCGTCCACGTCGTCGAAGCCCTCATCGAGCGGCGCGTCGGTCTCGACCTCCTCGCTGATGTCGCGGTCGGTGTAGACCAGCACGCCCTCGGGGAACGGCGCGAGCGTGCGCTCCGGGCCGATCCCGTTGACCCCGAAGTGGTCGATCACGAACGAGTAGGCGACGTCGCGGTCCCAGCTGTCGCAGTCCATCGCGGTGCCCCAGGCCCGGAAGGCGATCGCCTTGCCGGACTCGATGCCCGGGTCCTCGTAGGGCGAGCTGAGGATGCCGACGCCGGCCTGGGCCCGACTGAAGCCGTTGTCGTTGAGCTGCTCGGCCCACTCGCCGATGTCGCCGCTGTCGCCGCTCGCCTGCTCCGGGTCGTACCACACGATGATCGAACCGTGCTCGAGGTTGTGGGTCGCGATGACCTCGTCGATCTGGTTGGACGCCGCCGGCGTGATGGGGTGCACGCCGGCCGTGTGCGGCCCGGAGTGCGTCGGTCGCGTGTCGGTGTACATCGTCGCCGGGTTGACCTGGTTGGCGTTGTCGAAGTGGGAGCGGTCCGCCAGGGGGTCCTCCTCGGTGAGGATCTCGCACCCCGCGGCGTCACGCGCCTCCTCGACGTCGGCGGCGACCAGTTCGATCTCGCCCTCCAGCGACGCTGGACCACCGGTGAAGGCCTGCAGCAGCACCGCGGCGACCACCGCGACGATCGCGAACGTGATCACCCCGTTGCGCAGGTTGCCGGTCTTCTTCTTCTTCGCCGCCTCGGCTTCCTGACGCTTGCGCTCGGCGCGCGCCTGCTCGCGGCGTTCCTTGTTCGTCAGGCGTTCCTGCTCAGCCACACGCATCCTCACTGGACGTCAACTCACGAACGGATGAGGGTACCGGGGCTGGTCCGCGGCCCCGTCCGCCGACGGCTGTCCGGGGACCCGTGTGCCCTCAGCGCTCGACGAGGAAGTCGGTGAGGTCGGGCGGGGTTCGCGGCGCCGGTCCGTCCCCGGTGGGCCAGCCGATCGCGACGGCACCGATCGGGGCCCAGTCGGTCGGGAGCGCGAGGGCCTCGCGCACCGTGTCGGGACAGAAGGCCGTGGAACTGATCCAGGCCGAGCCGAGTCCGTACCCGGCCAGCACGACCATGAGGTTCTGGAGGGCCGCACCGCCGCTGAGCACGAACAGGTCGCGCTCGCCGCGCTGGCGGCGCTCGTCGGGATAGGTGTGGGTCGCCTCGAGGCTCACGAACGCCAGCAGCAGTTCCGGCGCGACCCGCAGGATGGCGTCGGAGTGCTCGAGCCGGCGGCGGATGGTGGCCTCGTCGACGCCGTCACCGGTCAGGTCCGCCCGCCACCGTGCGGCCATGGCATCCAGGACCTCGCCGCGGCGGGGGTCGGCGAGGCGCACGAAGCGCCACGGGCGGCTGCCGTGGGGGGCGGGTGCCGTGACCGCCGCGCCGACGGCGGCGGTCAGCGCGTCGCGCGGCACGGCACGATCCGGGTCGAAGCGCCGGACCGTGCGTCGCGCGGCGACATTGGCCGCCGGTGCGGTACTCCCACCGGTCGCGAACAGATCGCCGGCCGCGTCGCGGACCAGGGCCCGGCCGGTTCGCGTCGGATCGCCCGCGGTGCCGTCGACACCGAGGATGCCCGCGTCGCCGTCGGTCCCCGGCAGCTGGTCCGGCGTTGGCGCGGCGGCCCGGATGAGGACGAACGGTGTCCCGCTCGCCTTGGATCGGACCACGTCGGCGATGCCGGCCAGCTCGTCGGCCACGGCCGCCTCGGTGACCTCCAGGGGGCGACCGTCGAGATCCGTGCCGCCCCGTTCGTCACGCAGCGCCGGGAGCCCGGCGACCCCCAGGGCGACGTCGGTCTGGCCGTGGCGCCACGGCCGCCCGAACGTGTCGGTGACGATGACCCCCACCTGCAGACCACAGCGCTGGGCCACGGCCCGGCGCAGCCGCTCGGCGGAGGCGTCCGGGTCGTCGGGCAGGACCAGCGCGGTGCCCGCGGCGACGTTGGAGGCGTCGATGCCGCCGTTGGCGGCGACGAACCCGTGGTGGGTGCGGGTGATCAGCACCCAGGGCGACGTCGCGACGATCGCCGCGGCGCGGTCCCGGGCCAGGTCCTGGCGGGCCGTGCGCGGCTCACCGGGTGGCAGTTCGACGACGGCGTCCTCCACGAGCGAGACGACCTTCGATGCCACCGCGATGACGTCGCCGTCGCGGAGTTCGACGCCGCGTCGTGCCGCCGCGGCGAGCAGGACCTCCAGCAGGTCGTCCCCGGCGCTGAACCGGTGCGCGGTCGACAGCCCCGTGACCGACAGGTCGGCCGGTGGATCCCCTCCCGGCGCGGCCGTGCTCACGACCGGGCCAGCGTGAGGCAGGTGCGCGCCAGTTCGGCCGCGACCGCCGGATCGTCCATCAGGGTGTCCGTCGCACGAACCGGGATACCCGCTGCCTCGATGTCGCCGAGCTGGTCGGCGTCGACGCGGTCGATGACGAACCCGTCGAGCAGGTCGCCGTAGTGCCGGGCCACACCCCGCGCCGACACCTCGACCCCGATCGCCGGGAGCAGCTTGTGGGCCATGCCGCGCACCACCTCGCCACCGATGATGGGGGAGACCCCGATGACCGGGGCCGCGGTGGTGGCCAGTGCCTCGCGGATGCCGGGCACCGCCAGGATCGTGTCGATCGACACCACCGGGTTGGACGGGGCGATGATGACCGTGTCGGCATCGACGAGCGCCTCGATGACTCCGGGAGCCGGACGTGCGTCGGCGGCACCTTCGAGCCGGACCCCCGCGACCCCGGGGGCGGCGCGTTCGCGGACCCAGTACTCCTGGAAGTACAGCTCGCGACCGTCGGTCGTGGTGATGATCGTGCGGGCCGGGTCGTCGGTGACGGGCAGCAGGGTCGGCTCGAGGCCGAACGCGGCGGTGACCTCCGCGGTGACCGCGGCCAGACCGAGCCCCTCACGCAGGCGCATGGATCGGTGCAGGTGCACCCCGAGGTCGCGGTCCCCGAGCGTGAACCACGACTCGTGCCCGAACCGTTCCAGTTCGCCCGCGACCACGTGGCGCTCGTCGGCCCGACCCCACTGCTGCTCCGGATGGACCACCCCGGCCAACCAGTAGGTGATGGAGTCGAGGTCGGGACAGATCCGCAGCCCGAACCGGTCGAGGTCGTCGCCGACGTTGACGATGGCGGTCACCTCGTCGCCGGGCACCACCGCCGTGAGACCGCGGAGGAACCGCGCGGCTCCGACACCGCCTGCGAGGACCGTGATCACCGGGGACGTTCCTTCATCGGCGCGGGGTTCGTCCGGCGGAGGGTAGAGGGGAGCGGTCGGTACCGTGCCCGCCGTCGACCCACCCTGCCGGCCACACGACGGGGGCGACGACGAACGAGGAGACGCGGGTGAGCGGACCGGGCCACGAGGTGCTGCGACGGCTGGTGCCGCGCGCGCTGCACCGGGCCGAGGAGGGCCGCTCGTTGTCGCGCGACGAGGTGGCGGCGCTGCTGACCGCGCGGGGCGACGAACTCGACCGGCTGCTGGTCGTGGCCTCCCGACTGCGTGATGCGGCCCCGTGGTACGCCCAGGGCGGTTGGGGGCGCGCCCCCGACGGCCGTCGTCGGGTCACCTACTCGCGCAAGGTCTTCATCCCGCTGACCCACCTGTGCCGGGACGCCTGTGGCTACTGCACCTTCGCGTGGCCACCCAAGGGCGACATCCCGGCGTTCCTGAGCCCCGACGAGGTCGTCGACATCGCCCGTCGTGGGCAGGAGCAGGGCTGCAAGGAGGCGCTGTTCACGCTGGGCGACCGGCCCGAGGAGCGCTACCCCGCGGCGCGGGAATGGCTGGAGGCGCGCGGGTACGCCTCCACCCTGGAGTACCTGCGGGCCGTGGCCATCCAGGTCATCGAGGCGACGGGGCTGCTGCCGCACCTCAACCCGGGGATCATGAGCTGGGAGGAGCTCGCTGCGCTCAAGCAGGTGTCGGCCTCGATGGGGATCATGCTGGAGTCGACCGCGACCCGGCTGCGCCAGAAGGGTGAGGCGCACGCGCAGGCTCCGACCAAGGAGCCGACGGTCCGGCTGCGCACCCTGGAGGACGCCGGCCGGCTGTCGATCCCGTTCACCTCGGGGCTGTTGCTCGGTATCGGCGAGACGCTGCCGGAGCGGGCGGACACCCTGCTCGCGTTGCGCGACGTCCAGCGACGGTACGGGCACCTGCAGGAGGTCATCGTCCAGAACTTCCGTGCCAAGCCGGACACGGCGATGCGTGACCATCCGGAGCCGGACTTCGAACAGCTGCTCGTGACGGTCGCCACCGCGCGGGTCGTGCTCGGCCCGACGGTGCACGTCCAGGCCCCGCCGAACCTGTCGCCCGGCGTCTACGGCGACATCCTCCGCGCCGGCATAAACGACTGGGGCGGGGTGTCGCCGGTGACCCCCGACCACGTCAACCCGGAGGCGCCCTGGCCGCAGCTCGACGCGTTGGCGGCACGCTCGGCCGAGCACGGCTTCGCGCTCACCGAGCGGCTGTGCACCTACCCGGACCACGTGACCGTCCCCGATCCGTGGCTGGCGGGGCGCATGCGCGGTCCGGTCGCCGCGCTGGCGGACCCGACGGGGCTGGCCCGGGCCGGCGCGCGGCCGGAACCCCAGCCGTGGCAGGACCCGACCGTGGTGTCGGCGGCCATGACCGACGCGATGGCGGCGGTCGTCGACGGCGACGAGTCGGGCGGCTCGGCGGCCGACGGGCGCAACGCCCGCTCCGCGCAGGCCGAGGATGCGATCCACCGGGCGGTCTACGGCGACCTGCACGTGATCGCCGACGGGGTGCTCGCCGCAAACGCGCCCCGTGTGGAGGCCCCGGCGCGCTCCGCGATCCGCCGCGAGGTCGCGGCGGCACTGGCCGCGGCCCAGCGTGGTGAGGTGCTCGACGACGCGCGGGCGCTGACGCTGTTCGAGACCACCGGCGTGGAGCTCGAGGCGCTGACCCGCGCGGCCGACGAGGTCCGCGCGGCGCAGGTGGGGGAGACGGTCACCTACGTCGTCAACCGGAACATCAACTTCACCAACGTCTGTTACACCGGTTGCCGGTTCTGCGCCTTCGCGCAGCGGCGCGACGATCCGGACGCCTACACCCTGTCGCTGGAACAGATCGCCGACCGGGCCGAGGAGGCCTGGGACCTCGGCGCGACCGAGGTCTGCATGCAGGGCGGCATCCACCCCGACCTGCCCGGCGACTACTACTTCGAGGTGC